>NZ_JBFRKG010000019.1:0-107219 GCF_041469325.1 Shewanella sp. 10N.286.51.B8 | reverse complement strand
TCCCACCATCCTTGGCGGTCAGAAGCTCGCTGCTGCATCTACACCGGGATTATTATCTCTTCGATTTGACTTTATTAGTGGGAATAAAAAGGCTAAAAAGCAGAAAATCTATTTGCCTCCGACTCAATTTGAATTGAGGACTTTGAAGAAAATAGCGTGAGATTGGCATGGATGCCAATATAGCCTCAGTTAAGCCATGGATGGCGCATCTGAGGCGTTAGCATTTTCAAATATGACCGAAGAACACTACAAGCGAAGTCAAAAGCTGGATCAATCCCCGTTGAAAACATGCGATTTTCAGCATTTTTCGTTGGGGCCTGAGGGTTTGTTAAGGGCTTATTTTGTAAAATGTGAGCGCTTTCCCCCTTGACTCTGCTCTTTGCAAAAGAAGGGGCGAAGCGCCACGACGTTAATCCAAACAAAGTTTGGAAAGACTTAAAGAAAACTTGCGATTTATAACTCGTATAAGTGAAGCACCACGACTTTTTTGTTCAAACTGGCAAACTAGATTTGGGTCACTAAATCGTTAGGGAAGTTTGCCGTGGTGAGTTTTGCCAACTTAAACAACTCATGACGTTTCGAACTTTGTTGTCTTAGTTTCAATCTTTATTGTCTAGTTTCAGACTTTAATGTACATCGACAGGAAAATGAATAACACCAAGCGCGCTTAAGCAAATAAGTGCCTTAGTAAGGGTTTATCCGCTGTGTCTCTACTTCACCATACAATGTTGGTAAATGTTCTCCCATTGCAGGTAAGTGAGCTCAATACTCGCTTCACTGTCACAACAGTAAGCGTCACCCTTTGGGCACACCTTTTCAGTGATATCAGCTAATTGCTCAGTAACACAGCCAGATAAGTACTCGTTACTTAATACCATATTGTTAAGTTGTTGCCGCTGCACAAGGGGAATAGCTAATGAATCCTGCGGCGCAATAACGCAATCAGACGACGCTAAAGAGAGTAACGCGGCAGTGATGAGTCCTTTCATATTAACTCCAATATAATTAAATCAATTATACGATAGCCATTGTAGCCACTGCACAGCAAGGTTTTATTCGAATTAGTTGATTATATCCTTTGCGCTAATCGAAAATTACTATAGTGTGGTTATTCAATTGTTTCGTCATTTATATTTTTCTAGATATTTGGCTTAGCTTTAGCTACCCAACTAGGACAAATAATGACGACCCCTGTACGCGTTCGCTATCACACCATTGAAATTGGTGACAACGATATTCACTTATGTACCCTTCGAGATAAACAGCAATTTAGTGACGATAACAACACAGCTAAAGACTTAGGTATTTCTTCGGCGCTATGGCCCATTTTTGGGGTAGTCTGGCCTTCCAGTATGGTACTGGCAAATCACATGCTTGATTATCAAACTCAAGGTAAACGCATTTTAGAGATTGGTTGTGGTATCGGCCTTTCAAGCTTACTGTTAAACCAAAGAGCCGATGATATTACCGCCACCGATTATCACCCTGAGGTTGAAGGTTTTCTATTAAGAAATACCCAACTCAATAACGACAAATCGATAAACTTTGAACGAGTCGATTGGGCTGATGACAACAGTGATTTAGGTCAGTTCGATTTAATCATCGGCAGTGATTTATTGTACGAAGATGAGCATATTGCCTTGCTGGCTTACTTCATTCAAGCCCATGCCAAACGCCAATGTGAAATTGTTATTGTCGATCCCGGTCGTGGCCGAAAAAACAAACTCACCACCAAGATGGATGAATACGGCTTTAGCCATAATCATATCAAACCCATTCACACTGATTATTTAACACAACAATTCAAAGGCCATATTTTGCGCTTTTCAAGAGAGAGCTAGTGCAGTTAAATTTCGCTTAGCAGTCTAGTATATACTCATAAAAAATCACGCTCTGCTCTGTAATGGCTTGCTGGGTAAAGCCCAGCTTTAAAAGTAATTTAGCTGATGCTTGGTTACTTTTGTCTACCCCAGCGATTAATTTACGCCATTGAAGTTGATCCCGGGAAAATTCAATCACTCCTGTGAGTAACTCGCTTCCATAGCCTTTTTTCCAATAATGCTCACCCAGTAAATAACCGATATGGGCTGTTTCTTCATCAGCAAGATACATAAAGACTAATCCCATCATTAAGCCTGTATCAGTCGCATCAACCCGACATAAACGGCTTTTTGCTAGCATTTCATCAAGCCAGTACTCGGCGGCTGGTAGTGAGTTTAGCTGCTGAAAATTAGCAGGAAGATGATTAACCACTGCAGGTGTCAACAACGCCATAAGCTGTATCAAGAGTGCGGATGACTGCGATGTTAACTCTGATGCAGACTCTGACGATGTCATATCAGAAGATATTTCCCTTATTAGCAGCCTCGCTGTTTGCAAATTTATCTTCACCTGATGGCTCCTATTTATGGCCATTAACAAAGCAAACCCCATTAATAATACGGAGTAACTGCAGGCTATCTTATCATTTAGCGCTATTAAAATTTGCTTTGGTTAGTACCAAAGTGACATCTAGCCATCATTAAGCTGCAATAATATGGCATTAACTCAGCCAATCACTACCATCCTCAGCCTAAGTAAGGTATAACGGCGCCATGAAAACTCCTAAACGTATACAACCACTGGTTGATGATGGCCTTATTGACGAAGTCGTAAGCCAATTAATGAGCGGTAAAGAAGCCACCGTTTATATGGTTCGCTGTGGAAATGAAATCCGCTGCGCCAAAGTGTATAAAGAAGCCATTAAACGGAGCTTCAAAAAAGCAGCGCAATATCAAGAAGGTAGAAAAAGTCGCAATAGCCGTCGCAGCCGTGCAATGGAAAAAGGTTCCAGCTACGGCCGTGAGCAGCAAGAAAATGCCTGGCAAAATGCCGAAGTAGATGCCTTGTATAAATGTGCTGACGCCAATATTCGAGTGCCTGTCCCCTATGGCTGCTTTGAAGGTGTGCTGATAATGGAACTGATCACTGATGGTCAAGGTGATGTGGCCCCGCGTTTAAATGATATTGTGTTAAGCGCAGAACAAGCGTTACAAGATCACGCCACCATGATGGGGTATGTCACTCGTATGTTGTGTGCCGGCATCGTCCATGGTGACTTATCGGAATTTAACGTACTGCAAGATGACCATGGACCTGTGATTATCGATCTGCCCCAAGCCGTCGATGCTTCAGCCAATAATAATGCCAAGGTCATGCTAGAACGTGACGTTAACAATATGACCCGCTATTACTCGCAGTTTGCACCTGAGCTTGCTTTAACAAAGTATGCCAAGGAAATGTGGAGCTTATATGAGAAAGGCGACTTACTGCCTGATACCCAGCTTAGCGGTGAATTTGAAGAGGATACCAGCGCTGCTGATGTCAATTCAGTGCTAGAAGAAATTCAAGCAGCCTTTGAAGAAGAACTAGAGCGCCGCGAACGCATTAGTGAGCCTGAAGAGCTTTAACGCCCTCACACTTAATTTCGACTGTAAATAAAAACGGCGCTGATAGCGCCGTTTTAATACTCAAGAGTTAACTCATCGACCTAGTGGTCGTTTTTACCCCACAGCCATGCTGCACCACGCACCCCAGATGATGCGCCATATTCGTTTTTAACCACTAAGGTGTCGCACTCGCGGCCAACCACATACTTAGGTAATACTTTTGGCAATTCAGTGTATATCGCATCAATATTAGATACGCCGCCACCTAATACAATCACATCAGGGTCGAGCATATTAATCAGGTGTGCCAATGAGCGTGCTAAACGATCGATAAAGCGCACAAATGCTTGGGTCGCTAACGGATGACCATCGGCCATCATTTGCGAAATTTGAATGCCACTGTCAGCTTCACCACCAGCACGGCGGAAATCACGAACAAAGCCAGTGCCTGAAATAAAGGTCTCGATGCAATCTTTGTTGCCACAAAAACACGATGTAGAATTAAATTCGTCCGAAGTCATCCACGGCAAAGGATTATGACCCCATTCACCACCAATGCCATTACCGCCGCCATGAACTTTACCATTTATCGCTAAACCGCCACCGCAGCCTGTACCAATAATCACCCCAAAGACCACATCTTTGCCTGCGGCTGCGCCATCAACAGCTTCAGATACCGCAAAACAGTTAGCATCGTTTGCTACCCGCACTTCTCTATCAAGACGAGCGCTTAAATCTTTATCAAGTGGGTGACCATTAATCCAAGTTGAATTCGAATTTTTAACCAAACCCGTTAACGGTGATACCACCCCTGGGATCCCCACACCCACACTGCCAGTTTGCTGAGTTTCGGCTTCAGCATCATTAACTAAGCCTACTATGGCATCAAGGGTTTCAGGGTAGTTTTTAGGTGTTGGAATACGTTTACGAAATAGCTCTGAACTATCTTCGGCTAGCGCCACCACTTCAATCTTTGTCCCGCCAAGGTCAATACCCATGCGCATCATAGTAACTCTCTCCATATCGTTAGAATCTGTTATTCACCAAAATGAGTGTGCCGCAATAGCTATTATTGAGCTGATAAAAGGCTAACGGTTTCAAGTTAGACACTTTTGCAATGACTCGTTTATATAGCTACCTTGCAAACCATGCTGGTGGCGCCGCAATAAAATACGGATTTAAAATATTTTCTTTTTGGTTGTAATCAAGGGACGTTAATTCAGGATAACGCACTACCTGACCACCAGCGCCTTCAACGACAGCTTGCGCTGCAGCGGTATCCCACTCACTGGTTAGCCCCAGTCTTGGATACACATCAGCAATGCCTTCTGCCACCATACAAAACTTTAATGAGCTACCAACACTTTGCATTTGGTGCTCGCCCACATCCTTAAGGAACTCTTCAAGCCCAGGGCTGATATGGGAGCGACTGCCCACCACCACAGGTACAGGGCTGACTGTTTGTTGGCTAATATCTAACTGTTGCTGCTGCCCTTGATACTCAAGCCATGCGCCTTGACCCACAATGGCAGAATAACATTTGTGTAATACCGGCGCGTATACCACTCCTACCATAGCGCGGCCTTGATGAACTAAGGCAATATTGACGGTAAACTCACCGTTGCGCTTAATAAACTCTTTGGTGCCATCTAGTGGGTCAATTAACCAATAAGTTTGCCATTCTTTACGTTCTGACCAAGGGATATCAGCGGCTTCTTCGCTCATGATCTTAATGCCAGCAAATTGCTGAGCTAATGCGTTAACAATCACATTATGACTGGCAATATCCGCAGCGGTCACTGGGCTATCATCTTGTTTTTGCGTTACTTGCAAGTCGGTGTCTGAATACACTTGCATAATTGCATCACCAGCCAATTTGGCAATCTCAACCACTTTAGTGAGATGCTGTTGGGTAAACAGCGGTTTCGTAAATGGCTGCTGCGCATCATCTTGCTCTGAAAAACTAAATACCTTCAAGGTTCATCCTTATGAATACGTTAACCTGTGGTTAACTCAAATCACTTAGCGCTATTATGCCAGTTGCTCGCAAGATGATTTATAACTATTTAGTTTGTCTTAGAAATAACAATGTTAGTTAACTTTTCACTAGCATAAATATCAAGGTAGCTCTGCCACGCCTCTGAGTTAATTTTTGCTACTAATATGCAACATCGTTTACAGATAGTAAGCCAAGTGCCCCTTGCATAAAAGGCACAATGGCTTAGCTGCATTCGTATTCAAACTGATTTAAAACAATGTTATTTAGTTAGCTGCACATTATCTACTTGCATAACCACCCCATTTTGATTACCCCAAGCAGGAAAAATAACCAGTGGCGTATCAACCTGGGTTAAATCTAAACTTGAGCCAGCATGGCTAACAAGGTCTGCAAGCGCTAACTTATAATGGGTCCAAGTGGCAATATCGGGCGTAGTAATGGCAAAGTCACCAGAGCTACAGGGATGGCCACAATCGACCTTGATATTAAAGTCGCGCTGGCTTCGAGGATCTGTCAGCACATTGACATCAAACTCAACAAAACTAAATTGGCTAACATCTTGACCTAATCCGGTGCTTTGGTAATAAACCACGGCTTCATCGGTATTAAAACTAAATTGAGTTACAGCGCCATAATCACCACCAGCATCAACTTGAGCGATATCGACTGAACCATTAGCGGCGTAATGTCCTATGCTATATGGCGGTTTTACTTCATTGTCATAAATAACCAACTCATCCACTTCAACTACTTGATATTCATAGCGCACATTATCAATTTGCAGGCTGATGTTACCTAATGCTTCAATCACAAACGGATTCACTACCACAGCTAAGTCAGCCACGCTGCCAGGCGAAAACCGATTGCCACTGGCGACTAATTCTGCGATAGATATTTTTACTTCAGTCCAAGTATTAAGCTCTGGCAGAGTGACGTTAATATCACTGACATTAGGCCAACCACTGTCAATTTTAACCAGCAGCTCGACATTATCGTCGATAGATAACAGGTTAATATCAAAGACTAAATAGCCATTATTGGCCCAGTGAGACAAATCGGCTGTGGGAGGGTAAGAGAAATAAGCATTACCCGTCGCGCCCACTTTATCCATTTGCAGCACCTCACCGCGACCTTCTACTGTCAGCGTCTGCAAGGTAATACTGCCATCGGAGTTATAGCTATCAAGCGCTAACCCTTGGGCTAGTGCATCGTCAAACATGATAAATTCTGGTCCTGCGCCAATGTCAGTGCTGGGGGTCGTGATCGCTGGCGGCTGATGGCCTTCTACCACTGCTGCGGCCTCATCAATAGTGGCACAACCACTGCCTGTTGTTGGCGCGACACTGCATTCATACACGCGCACATAATCCACCTCCATGGTTTGTGGAAATACCGACTCATCCACCCCAGTGTTGTTGACATTACCCGCCCAAGTACCGCCAACGGCAAAATTGAGGATCATGTGAAACGCTTGATTGTAAGGTGCATCTTCAGGGGCTTGTTGTAAAATCCCCTCAGCATCAGTGTATTGACTGTACCAACCCGTTGAGCGCTGAGTGGCAAAATGCACATCATCTACATACCAGCGAATTTCATCTTGCTCCCATTCAAGGGCATAAACATGAAAATCATCGGCAGGATTTGCGCCGTGTGGCAAACTGTACTCTGCGCCAGAATAGACATTGCCAGGCCAAGCTTTACCATAATGCAAAGTGCCATGAACCCGGCTTTCAGGTGTCTGGGACTCATCGCCATTGGTGATCACTTTCAGATTAACCGCTTCCATAATATCGATTTCGCCAGAGCCTGCCCAAGGACCATAAACCCAGTCAGTGGGCAACATCCAAATGGCCGGCCAAGTGCCCTGACCTTGTGGCATTTTGGCTTTAATTTCAAAGCGGCCATATTTCCAATCGCCTTTATGGGTCGAATCTAAACGAGCCGAAGTGTAAGGCTGCTGTTTTGAAGTGTCATTGGCATCGTAATTAGGATCGCCCAATGCTACTGCAGGGCCATTAAAATCTTCCCGCAGAGCGGTAATCACTAACTTACCGTCAACCACTTGGCTGTTATCAGCGCGCTGGGTATAACATTGTAATTCTTCGTTGCCGCCGCCATAACAGTTATGGGCTAAATTCCATTTAGTGGCATCAATCTCAGCGCCGTCAAATTCGTCACTCCACACCAATGACCAGCTTGCGTTTTCTTGCCCTGAACCCGTGTCTGAATCAGAGTCTGAATCAGAGTCTGAATCAGAGTCTGAGCCAGAGTCTACTGGCGCTTGCTCTGATTCAACTTCAGGCTCAGTTTCAGTCTCATTATCTGAGCCACATCCTATTAGCAGCAGCGCAGTTAAACTCGCCGCGCTAATGACTTTAGCGGATGAAAAAGCCTGGCTTAGAGCCAAATTTAACGGTAATTTTCTATTGAACATTCTTGATTCCCCAATCGCAAAATATCTAAAAAATTCCAGCAAAATGCCATACAAACTCAATTGTAAGCTCAACGTCATTGGTGGATTAACATGCCCGCTAAGAGGATCTTAGCGGGTTAACTCATTCAGGTTTGATAAATACTTAAACCCGAATGCCTACTGCCGCTAACGATTACTGCTCGTTAGTGGCACATGAAATAGTGGCTTGTTCAGCGCCATTTGGCACTATAACTAAATCACTAAAACTCACTTCTGCTGCGCCTATGGTTGACAGGTAAAACGGCGTATTGATTTTGCCAAAGTCCAGTTGCTGCTCTTTAAAACATTGCAAATCAACACTGATGGTTTGCCATGTATCAATGGCGACGCTATTAAGCTGCTCGGTAATATCAACATCAGCGCGGCAATCTCTATCACATGCCATACCCAGTAATAATGGCTGCTCAAGTTTTTTAGCAGTTTTAATCATTACGCTCAGGGCGGCATTGCTATTCGAGTAAGCTCGTAAGTCCCGCGGGAAGTTACTAATTAACCCCACAAAGCCTAATCCTGAGCCGTTAAAGCTAATTAAGCGGGCATCTTCTTGAACTTGCTTATCAAAGGTGCGCAGCGTAACCACATCATTAGACTGAATACTACTACTGACTGTATCCATTGAGGTTTCTGTGCCTATCATCAAGCGCCAAGGTGCTTTTACAGCACGTTCAAATAATGGTAATGCTTCAAGCTTATCATCGGTAGCAAAGTTATCTTCAGATAAGGTGTTAGCGACCACATTACTCGGAACCTCAGTGTTGATGTCAGCGCCATAATGCAAGCCATAGCCATAGCGAAATAAAGGCGCGTAGTCTTTATCAAACACATTCACTTTGGTTTGTTGCGGGCGAGTCGGCCAAGAGAAAGACAATTTACCTGCAAAGTTTTCATTAACCTCGCCATTAGCTTGGCTCAATAACACTTGAGCCACCCCGTCACCTTCAGTACCAGGAAGCCAAGCAGCCACAAATGCATCAGATGCATTTAACTCAGCATTGACCCACATAGGACGGCCACTGATAAACACTGCTACCACAGGAATACCTTGGGCTTTAAGCGACTTTAGTAAAGCTAAATCACGTTTATCACCACGCTGATATTCAAGGTTATCAATATCACCATTGCCTTCGGCATAAGGCTCTTCACCAAATACCACAATCGCTACATCGGGCTTATTCGCAGCCTCAAATGCACCATCAACGCTTAACCAAGTTTGACCACCTGCAGCTTTAACCGTTTGCTCAATACCAGCATAAATTGAAGTTGCACCAGGAAAGTCTTCATTTAAGTTATCAGTACCCTGCCAAGTAATACTCCAGCCACCCGATTGCTTACCGATGTTATCTGCAGCATCACCTGCCACTAAGATTTTGGCACTAGGCGAAATAGGTAAAATGTTATTATTGTTTTTCAGCAACACTAACGATTCTCGTACAGCTTGTCTGGCAACGTCGCGATGCTCTTTGGCACCAATTAACTCAGTTTTACCTGAAATGGCACGATTAGCAGGGCTTGGTTTTTCAAATAACCCAGCGCGGATTTTTACCCGTAAAATACGGCGCACCGCATCATCGATACGAGATTGCGCAATCACACCGTTTTTGACTTGGGCAATGGTATTTTCATACAAAGGCTTCCAAGCACTGGTTGGCACCATGTACACATCTAAACCAGCATTGACGACCTGTGCGCAAGACTCATTGGTGCAACCTGCCACTTGTCCGTGACCATTCCAGTCACCAACCACAAAACCATCAAAGCCCATTTTGTCTTTTAATACATCGTTTAATAGATATTTATCACCATGAATTTTACTGCCATGCCAGCTATTAAAAGATGCCATCACCGTTTGTGCTCCTGCAGTTAAGCCGCCCACATAACCTTGGGCATGAATATCAAATAATTCCTGCTCAGTCGCTAGGTTATCGCCTTGATCGATACCTTTTTCAGTGCCGCCATCGCCAAGGAAATGCTTTACGGTTGAAATAACATGCTGGTCTGATAAAAAGTCTTCGCTAACGGCGCCCTGCAGGCCTTCAACAATTGAATGAGAGTATGACTTTACGATTTGTGGGTCTTCAGAATAACCTTCATAAGTACGACCCCAGCGGTCATCCCTTACAACGGCCACTGTTGGCGCAAATACCCAATCAATACCGGTTACCATGACTTCTTTGGCGGTAATGGCAGCAATTTGCTTAATTAACTCAGGATTATTGGCTGCGCCTAAACCGATATTGTGCGGGAATAAAGTCGCGCCAATCACATTGTTATGGCCATGGACTGCATCTGTGCCCCACATAGTAGGTATCGCAATACCATCTACACTGTCATCCATCGACGCTTGATACATTTTTTCAGCAAGTTCAATCCAGTCTGATGGCGTGGCATGTTTATCATCATTTGGATAAGCACCGCCGCCATTTAAATAAGAGCCGAAACCGTATTTACGCATATCTTCCACAGTAATGTCGCGAATTTCAGGCTGGATCATTTGCGCGACTTTTTGCTCTAAGGTCATGGTCGCCATCAGCTTATCGATACGCGTTTCAAGGACAACATCTTTAGCAAATGGAATAGCAAGTGTTGGCCAAATATCAATATTGGTTGCCGCTGTTGCTTTTATGATAGAAGCTTGTGCCACAGTTTCCGCTGCGCTAGTAACTTCGCTACTAGACTCTGTCGTTACGGGTTTGACTTCATCTTGACCACACGCACTTAAGCCAACCAACACCGTCAAAACCTGCGCGGGCAGCGTTAATCGCTTAAATGTATTCATTGAGTTTACTGTTCTCATAATCACGCCTTTTAAAATCGTTTTTTATGTAATTTGTTTATGTAAGTTTTTTGATACAAATCATACAGTTCTAAAATCAAACGCTTTGTGGTCGTGTAGCCTTGCTACCCACTAAGCCGTAATAAGCAATAAATGCATAACAAATTAACGGCAATGCAAATGCTAATTGGATACCTAAGCTGTCAGCCATAATGCCCTGCTGTAATGGCACTATCGCGCCGCCGACAATAGCCAGGCATAACACCCCTGAACCTTGGCTGGTATATTGCTTTAAATCTTGTAGCGCTAAACTAAAGATGGTTGGGAACATAATCGAGTTACATAAGCCCACTAATAATAAGGCCCACATCGCCGTGGTGCCTTCTGCAAACATGGCAACAGCGACTAATAGCACGGCACAAGTGGCATTAAAGGCCAGCACTTTGCCGGCTGAGATTTTTTGCATTACCAGTGCGCCAATAAAGCGCCCCACCATTGCGCCGCCAAAATAATAGGCAATGTAGTTAGCCGCTTCAGCTTCAGTAAAGCCGCCAATATCTGGCTGAGTTAAAAAATTAATTAAAAAGCTGCCAATACCCACTTCTGCGCCGACATAAACAAAAATACCCACAGCCCCTAAGACTAAATGAGGATACTTCCAAGCACTGCCGCTACTTGTCCCTGAGGTATTTGTTGGTTTAATCCCTAACACTGGTAATTTTAAAATCATAAAGACAACCGCTAACACACATAAGGCGCTCGCTAACATCAAGTAAGGCACCTGAACGGTGCTGGCATGATGTACTGCTTCAATGGCAGGATCGCTGTTGTGAGTTAAGCTACTTAAAATTAACCAACTGCCAAAAAATGGCGCCACTGTGGTACCAAGAGAATTAAAAGCTTGAGTCATGGTTAAACGTGATGATGCGGTTTCAGCAGGACCTAAAGCACTGACATAAGGATTGGCTGCAACCTGTAAAATGGTAATGCCTGACGCTAACACAAAAAATGCGCTTAAAAACATCCAGTAAGATGCATAACTTGCTGAAGGGTAGAACATTAAACAACCAACACAAGCAATAGCTAAGCCGGTAACAATCCCTTTTTGATAACCAATTTTTCCCACCAAATGCCCTGCGGGAATTGAGACAATAAAATAGGCGCCGAAGAAACAAAACTGCACCAACATTGCTTGGGTGTAGTTAAGTTCGAACATATCTTTCAGGTAAGGAATAAGAATATCATTGAGGCAAGTTAAAAAGCCCCACATAAAAAATAATGACGTTAATGCCACCAGCGCAAAACGAAAATTTCCTGTTTGATGAACATTGCCAATATCACTATTGGTTGGTTCAGCAACCCCATTTGAAGGTGCACTAGCCATAACATTTCCTCATTTATTGTTATTTATTTTGGGTAAATGACTATCAATTAAATTAACATTTTCATTGATAGGCACACCAAAGATTGTGTAAATCAATTATTGACCTTTTGTTAATTAATCACTAACCTCAATGTAAGCGCTTTCATTTTTAACATACCGATAACGAATGTCAACGATTTTTCGCAGTAAAAATCGGATTTTAAACTGCTAAGCACACTGAGACTCGCACTTTTAAGTCACTCTGACCTAAACACGCGAAAAACTTATTAAGCGAATGAAAAATATGAAAATATCTTTACCATCAAATTCAAAAATGCACACAAAAGAGTTCACTTTTGGGGTGGCAACTGCTTCTTTTCAAATTGAAGGCGCCGCCGATACCCGCCTCCCTTGCATATGGGATACCTTCTGTGCAACGGCCGGTAAAATTCGTGATGGTTCAGACGGGAAACACGCTTGTGAGCATGTGGCATTATTCAAAGATGATGTGCAATTAATCGAATCTTTAGGCGTTGATGCCTACCGATTATCAATTTCTTGGCCACGAGTCATTAAGCAAGATGGTAGCCTCAATCAACAAGGTGTCGACTTTTATATCAACTTAATTGATGAGTTAAATAGCCGCGGTATAAAGGTCTACGCCACCTTGTATCATTGGGACTTACCGCAGCATATTGAAGATCAAGGTGGCTGGCTCAATCGTCAAACCGCATACTTATTTGCAGACTACGCAGATAAAATCACCCAAGCTTTAGGTGACAAAGTCTATTCTTACGCCACCTTAAATGAACCTTTTTGCAGTTCATACTTAGGTTATGAAGTGGGTGTTCATGCCCCAGGGCTTGCCAGCAAAGCATTTGGCCGTCAATCAGCCCATCACTTATTACTGGCCCATGGCTTGGCTTTAAAGGTCATTCAACAAAATTGTCCTAATGCATTAAACGGTATCGTGCTTAATTTCACCCCTTGCTATCCATTAACTGACACTGATGCCGATATAAAAGCCGCTCAAACCGCCGATGATTATTTTAACCAGTGGTATATGAAGCCAATAATGGACGGTGAATACCCTGCAATTATTCATGATTTTGATGATGCAGATAAACCTGACATTCAAGCAGGTGACATGGAGATTATTAAGCAGCCACTGGACTTCTTAGGGATTAACTTTTATACCCGCGCAGTTTATAGCACTTGTGATAAAAATGAATTTGTTCAAGTTGATATGAAAGATGCCCCTAAAACCGATATAGGTTGGGAAATCTACCCAAGTGCATTTACTGACTTACTGACTAGTTTAAATAGTACATATACATTACCGCCTGTTTATATCACTGAAAATGGTGCCGCCATGGACGATAAAATTGTTAATAACCAAGTTGATGATTTAGATCGTCTTGAGTATTACCAAGCTCACTTAAACGCTGTAAATGATGCCATTAACCAAGGCGTTAATGTCGTCGGTTATTTCGCTTGGAGTTTAATGGATAACTTTGAATGGGCTGAAGGCTATTTAAAACGTTTTGGAATCGTGTATGTTGATTATCAAACTCAGCAGCGCACCATTAAAAGAAGTGGCTTAGCTTATCGCGACTTTATCAGTCAACGTCAATAAAGACTGTGGGTTAACTTTGCACCACATCTAAGTTAACTAGAACAATATTTAAAGCCGATAACTAAAAACAGCACAACCATAATAATGACCCGGAAGAGGTTCGCATGATTAGCGTTAAAGAAAAAATAGCCTATGGATTAGGTGATACCGCCAGCAATATTGTGTTTCAGACCGTAATGCTATTTTTAACTTTTTTCTATACTGATATTTTTGGCATTTCACCGGCCTTTGTCGGCACCATGTTCCTAGCAGTTAGGGTAATTGATGCGATTACCGATCCTTTGATGGGCGCCTTAACCGACAGAACCAATACCCGCTGGGGTAAGTTTAGGCCTTACTTACTGTGGTTTGCGCTACCCTTTGGATTAATCAGTGTGCTGGCTTTTACGACACCTGATTTAGCTGAAGAAGGCAAAATGATCTATGCCTTCGTCACTTACACTGCGTTAATGATGGTCTACACCGCCATTAACATTCCCTATTGCGCTTTGGGCGGAGTGTTAACTGCCGATCCTAAAGAGCGTGTGTCAGTACAATCTTACCGTTTTGTTTTTGCCATGCTAGGCGGATTAATGGTGTCAGGATTGACGCTACCATTAGTTGAGTTTTTCGGCCAAGGCGATCAAGCCAAAGGTTATCAGCTGACCATTGCCGCCATGAGTTTTCTTGGCGTGATCATGTTCTTACTGTGTTTTGTCGGCACCAAAGAGCGCTTACATCCTCCGCAAGATCAAAATTCGACGTTTAAAGCAGATTTCAAAAACCTATTAAAAAATGACCAATGGCGCGTGCTTTCTGTGGCAGCAATTTGCTTATTATCTGGCATGGTTTTAAAAACCAGTTTAGCGATTTATTACGTCAAGTATTACCTCAACTTACCAGACATGATCACCTGGTTTATTACTTTAGGCATGATTGGAAATATTTTCGGCTGTATTTTGGCGCAACCACTCGCTAAAAGAGTGTGTAAAGTAAAAGCCTATATCACCATTCAACTCATTGCCGCCATTTTATGCGTCGCCGCGTATTTTGTCTCAAGTGAGCAAGTGGAACTCGCCTTTGCGCTTTATATTCTATGGGGCTTTACCTTTAATATGGGTACCCCGCTACTATGGGCCAAAATGGCTGATGCGGTTGATTATGGCCAATTCAAAACTGGGGTAAGAATTACCGGGATGATTTATTCATCGGTTATTTTCTTCATCAAATTAGGGGTGGCAATTGGCGGTGCTGCTGCGGGTTGGTTACTGGCAATGTATGGCTATCAAGCTGATACTGAGTTAACTGAAACCACTAAACAGGGCATTTTAATTTCATTTACCTTATACCCTGCTATTGGCTCAATTATCGTGGCTGTGGTTATGCGCTGGTACACTCTTGATAATCAGGAAGTTGAAAGAGTGCATTTAGCCATCACTAAATAAATAGCTAAATAAGAAGTAGTTAACTAATTAGCTACTTCGAGATATTGAATATCGTTAACTGCTTCTCGATAATGATGAATACAAATATCAATATAAAATCCGTATTGCTGAAGGTTTAAGGCTTTATTGCCACATAAAATAAAGAATTAAGCACTAAGTGAAGGTTTTTTTAGTGATTATGCTAAATAGTTCATGGTAGGCTAATCGCCGCTTAAATGATTATCTAATACGGAAAGCTTAAATAGGGATATATGGCAACAATATATGATGTATCTGTCTTGGCGGGTGTTTCACTTGCGACTGTGTCGCGAGTGATGAATAACAACACCAAAGTCAGCGACAAGACCAAACAAAAAGTATTAAGCGCAATGGAGCAATTGGGTTATCGACCTAACTCTATCGCGCAGTCATTAGCATCTAACCGCTCAAACAGTATTGGGGTGTTAGTGTCTCAATTAGATGGCCCCTATTACGGCCCTATGATGACCGAAATTGAAACAGCCCTCAGAACGGCCAATAAACACGTTATTATTGCCGCTGGTCATAGTGTCGAATCCCAAGAAAAAGAAGGCGTTGAGTTTTTAATGAGTCGCGGTTGTGATGCGTTAATTCTTGATGTTGAAGCTGTAGACGATGACTACCTTATAAAGCTTTGCCAAGGCCCAACGCCCATTGTATTAATTAACCGCTACATTGAAGAAATCAGTGATGCCTGCGTTTACTTAGATAATGAACTGGGTGGCTATTTAGCCACTAAACACATTCTCAGCCATGGACATAAAGCTATTGCTTATATCTCAGGCCCTAAATTTAAACTCGATGCCAAGGACCGCTTGCGTGGCCATCAACGGGCATTAACAGAATTTGATCTCAAGTTTGATGAGCAATTGTGCTTTGAGGGTGACTTTAAAGAGCACAGTGGCAGTTTGGCGATGGAACACTTACTTAGCGTCAATAAACCCTTTACTGCTGTGGTATGTGCCAATGACCAAATGGCCTCTGGTGCTATTGCTGTTTGTCTTGAACGCGGCATGAAGATCCCCCAAGACTTATCTTTTGTGGGTTACGATAATATTCCTTTCCCGCAATATATCTCCCCGAAGCTCACCACGGTTAATAACCCAATCCACGAAATGGGTAAAATGGCGGCATTTTGGGTATTAAAACATGTTTATAATAATACCAGCGCCAATGTAGAAAATACCTTTACTCCTCAGCTGGTGGTTAGAAACTCTGCGACAGCGCCAATCAAATAGATGATAACTAAAGCACTGCATATTAATTGTTATCAGTGGTGATTTAGCCACTGATACAACTGGGTTATAACCCTCCTAGTACCCGCACACGCTAATCTTTTAAACCTATAAGTCAGCAATCCTCAATAGTAAGCTCATTAATCGTCAGCCCTATCGCTAATGCTGCCTGCCAAATACCGTTTTTATCGCTGCAATTGCGGCATTTTTTGAGCTTTTTAATTATCAATCTAGATTACTCTTTTTACTCTCTAACAGCCTAATTAACTGATAAAAATCCCCCCTAAAGCCAAGCTAAACACTGTTCACTAAAGCTGCAATTGTACGTTTTTAAGAATCAGCTTCCATTTATGGCAATAAACAGCTCCCCAAGCACATATTTTTACAAATTTATGTAAGCGCTATCACAAAAAATATTTTTATCTAACTATTTTAAAAAAGCAATAGAAACACAATTTACCAGATTAATAACAATAACTTACTGGAAACCTCTAACATTTTCACAAAAAAACACGGTTAATGAGTTGTAATCTTTATGCTAAATAATGTTGACGCTGTTAACAAATTAATCTAGTTTTATGTAAGCGCTTACATAGTGTTTTACACAAAGCCTTAACCAAGCGCTAACAAAATGATGAATAAAGAACGTTACGAATTAATCGTAACCCGAATAAAAAATCAGAGAGTAGTAGCCTGAATTCGAAGTCGAGGGGAGACTTAGATGAAACCTAGAACATTTAGAAAAACCAGAATTGCCACTAGCTTGTCGGTAGTACTGAGCGCAAGTACCATGATGCCAGCATTTGCAGCAGATGAAGTTGTTGCCGATGAAAACATCGAAGTACTTAAGGTCACTGGTATCCGTGGTAGCTTAATTAAATCGATGGATTTAAAACGCAGCTCTAACGGTGTTGTTGATGCAATTAACGCAGAAGATATTGGTAAGTTCCCGGACAGTAACTTAGCAGAGTCTTTACAACGTATTACTGGTGTATCAATTGACAGACAAAACGGTGAAGGTAGCCGCGTTTCTGTGCGTGGTTTTGGTCCAGACCAAAACTTAGTGATGCTCAATGGCCGTCAAATGCCTGTGACAACCGGTTCTCGTTCATTTGATTTTGCCAACATTGCCTCAGAAGCCATTAGCGCTGTTGAAGTTGAAAAAACTAGCCAAGCTAAAAACTCAACTGGTGGTATGGGCGCAACAATCAATGTTCTAACTCATCGCCCGTTAAGCTCTCCTGGTTTAAAAGCCAGTTTCGGCGTGAAAGCCGTAGATGATACTTCTACCGATGAAGGCTCTATCACGCCTGAACTTTCTGGTATTTACTCAAATACCTTTGCTGATGGCAAATTCGGTATCTCAATTTCAGCCAGTTATCAAGAACGTGAAAGCGGTAATCAGCAAGCCCAAGTGGGTACCGGCTGGCGTAGCTTCCCTGGTATTGTTGACCAAGATTGGGGTGGCAGCAATGCTGAGTGGGGCGGCGTACCAAAAGATGACAATCAAATTAACCGTCCAGGTGAAGGCGATGTTTACTCGGTACCGCAAACCACAGTCTACCGTTTTGAAGAGCAACAACGTGCCCGTACCAACGGTCAGTTAGTATTGCAGTACGAACCAATCGATTCTCTTCGTGCTACGTTAGATTACACTTACATGCAAAACGACATCGATACTCAATCACATGATGTATCGGCATGGTTTAACTTTGTTCCAACTCAAGAAAGTACTTGGTCTGATGGGCCAGTATCTTCGCCATTAGTTTACTCTGAAATCTATCCTGATGGCGGCGCCGATTTATCTATGGCGGCGGGCGATTATGGTACTCGTGATGAAAGTGGTTCAATTGGCTTTAACTTAGAGTGGGATGCAACTGATAACTTATTCTTATCATTGGATTACCATAGCTCTGTGGCAGAACGCTCACCGAACAATAAAAACGGTAGTAGTAGTAACTTAAGTACTGCAGCGTTTATTCGTACTAGTGCGGCAACTGACTTTACTGGTGATGTACCTGTACTTGCTGTCGGCGGCGGTAATCAAGTTCGCCCAGAAGACATGCGCGTAACTGGTTCGGTATTTGGTAATGCTCGTAATAAATCAGAAATTGACCAATTACAAATTAATGGTACTTACATCTTTGAAGAAGCCGGTAGCATTGACTTTGGTATTGCAGCAACTGACGTAAACAACCTTTCGCAATCCGTAAACGTACAACGTAATGACTGGGGCGGCGTTGGCGCTGAAGGGGACTTTGACCCAGCTTGGTTCCCAGCAGGCAGCGTGCAAGATAAATTTGACGGTTCACAAGGTGACTTCTCAGATTATCAAGGTTCAGCATCTATTGACCCACAAGATGTGATTTTCTTATGGGACTTTGAAGCAGTTCGTGCCCGCGCTGCTGAATTATATGGTTCAACTGCAATTGGTGATTGTGGTAATGGTTTCTGCCCATCAACAGATTACGCCAGCGATACTAACCGCTTTACACAAGAAGAGTCTCAATCAGCTTATATCCAATATAACTACGAAGGCGACATAGGTGACATGCCGTTTGACGTTCACTTTGGTGTCCGTTATGAGCAAACAGATGTTGAATCAAACTCTGCTGTTTCATCATATGATGAAGCAACTTGGATTGCGGAAACTGAGATTGCCCTTGGAAGCAGTGGTTCTGGGAATGACAATCGAGTGACTCAAAACCAAACGGGTGAATATGATTACTTCTTACCCAGCTTTAACTTCAATATTGAAGTGGTAGAAGATGTCATGTTACGTGCTGCGTACAGTGAAACAATTGGTCGCCCTGATTATATCTCGATACAAGGTGGTACCACAGTTGGCACACTTGCAAACCGTGGCGGTGGTAGTGGCGAAGCAGGTAATCCAAGCTTGTTGCCGCTAGAGTCTGAAAATATTGACTTTTCAGCTGAGTGGTACTATGACAATGCCAGTTATGTTTCAGTAGGTTATTTCAGAAAAGATGTGACTAACTTTATTGATAATAACGCTTATAACTCTGACATTTATGAGATTCCAGATCCATCAAATGGGGTATACGTTCAAGAAGCCATTGCTGCAGGGGCAACAACAGCGAATGAACAACGTCAGTGGATTTATGACACTTACGGTGCAACAGATCCAAACGTTACGATAAACCCTGATAATGGCAATATTGAAATTACCGGTAATCCTGGTGACCCAAGTATAAACTTCATTATCACCGCGCCAACAAACACCAATGAAAGCTCTGTGATTGATGGTTGGGAATTTGCAGTACAGCACTTCTTTGGTGAGTCAGGCTTTGGTTTACAAGCTAACTACACCTTAGTTAATGCCGGTGATGATTTTGATAATACTAACTTAGGTCGCCCTGACAGTGTCTCTCGTGCAGCTGATGCGCCACAAAAAGTATTAACGAATATCAGTGATACTGCCAACATTGTTGCTATGTATGAAGACTATGGTTTCTCAGCACGTTTAGCGTGGAACTGGCGTGATGAGTTCTTAAACTCTACCGGCAATGATACTGGTGCTAACCCCACTTATACTGAAGAATACTCACAACTTGATTTTAATATCGGTTATGACATTGCGGCAGTAGAAGGCTTAACCGTGTTCTTCGAAGGTCTTAATATTACCAACGAAAACACCCGTACCCATGGTCGTTCGTACACAGAAGTACTTAACTACACCCAAACAGGTGCACGTTATAGCTTAGGTGCGCGTTACACATTCTAATGTGTATGTAAATCTATCAAAAAGTAAGGTCGTTTGAGGTGACCCCATGGTCACCTCTTTTTTTAAGCTACATCCATTAGCAACAAGGACGTTGCACTTTTTTATCAAACTACTGAATACAGATTTCACTAACTATCCCTTGTAAGTGACTGAAAATTATTCGATGCTGTTTAAGTTAACAACTAAGCCTTAAAGATATTAATAAAAACAATAGGCCCTTTTATGGAACAAGCGATAAATCATATAGTCATTGTCGGTGGCGGCACTGCAGGTTGGATTACAGCAGGTATTCTGGCTGCTGAACATAATGCTGATAATGGCAAACTATCGCCCTCTCCCAAGCTCAACATTACCCTGATAGAATCCCCTGATGTTGCCACGATTGGCGTTGGCGAAGGCACTTGGCCTTCAATGCGCACCACCTTAAAAAAAATCGGTATCAGTGAAACAGAATTTTTAATCAGTTGCGATGCCAGCTTCAAGCAAGGTTCACGGTTTATTAATTGGACCCATTCGCTGACTGAAAACCACAGCAATAACCCAAACAATAGTCCAAGCAATAGTCCAAGCAATAGTCCAAGCAATAAAAGCAGCGATCATTATCTACACCCGTTTAGCCTGCCGATGGGCACTAACGAAATTGATTTATGCCCCTATTGGTTACCCCACCGTGACCAAGTCAGCTTTGCTGATGCTGTCGGTCAGCAAAACCAACTGAGTCAGCTATTTTTAGCGCCTAAGCAAATAACCACTGCTGAGTATCAATTTCAAAATAATTACGGTTACCATTTAAACGCCGGTAAATTTAGTCAACTGCTACAAAAGCATTGCACTGAAAAACTCGGCGTCAGCCATATACGCGATCACGTCACGGCTATTCATAAAAAAGACAACGGCGACATTGGCTATTTAGCCACTAAACTCTCAGGTGAAATTGCAGCTGACTTATTTGTTGATTGCACTGGGGTGAAATCATTACTTTTGGGCGAGCAACTTGAAGTGCCATTCATTTGCCAAAAGGCAGTGTTATTTAATGACTCAGCCCTAGCGGTACAAGTCCCCTACCCTGAGCCTGAAACAGATATCGCTTCATGTACCCATTCAACCGCGCAAACTAATGGCTGGATTTGGGATATCGGCTTACCCACACGCCGCGGTGTTGGACATGTGTACTCGTCGAGTCATACAACGCAAGCTGAGGCGGAGCAACAACTGATCGATTATCTAAAACCGACCGCGGGGTTAGATGTTGATAATCTCAACATTAGAGCGCTTTCCATCGCCCCAGGTCATAGGCAGGTGTGCTGGAAAAACAACTGTATGGCTATTGGTATGGCTTCAGGCTTTATTGAGCCCTTAGAGGCATCGGCATTAGCCTTAGTTGAATGGAGCGCTAATACCCTTGCGCAGCAACTCCCTGCTAACCGTCAGGTGATGGATATTGTATCGGCTAGAGTGAATAAGCGTTTTCAGCAACATTGGCAACAAATTATCGAGTTTTTGAAATTGCATTATGTGCTGAGTAAACGCAGTGACAGTGACTATTGGCATGATCATCGTGAATCATCCACCATTCCTGATAGCTTGCAAGAGCAGTTACAACTATGGCAGACCCAGCCTCCAAGCCGTCATGACATTCAACATACTGATGTGCTGTTTCCGGCTGCGAGCTTTCAATTTGTGCTTTACGGAATGGGCTTTGAAACACAAATGCCAAACCAATTAAAACCTTCTTTACAAAATAGAGCTCAGCAATTATTTGCCGACAATATCAAACGTACCCAAGGTTTAAAGCAAGTATTACCGAGTAATCGAGAATTACTTAATAAAATCCAACAATATGGGTTATCTCGTATTTAGCACCCAACCCATTGATAAATTATAACGACAACATAAACAGCAATGACTGTACTTGATTAGGATGTCAGCATGAACAAACCAGTATTACTCAATAGCGTCGACCACAAAGATTTGAAAATCATCACTGAGCGCTCAGCAAAGTACGGTGATAATTTATGGTACACGGTAACTTTCCCGTTAGAATTTCGCAGTGTGCAGGCTAATTATCCGATCTTTTTTCAAAAAGACAGCCAAACGGGTCAATTCTATTCGGTGGCGTTATTTGGCTTCCAACACAAAGAAAACCTGTTCTTACAAGATGGTAAATGGAATGCATCATATATCCCACTAACCGTGCGTCGTCAGCCATTTCTAATTGGTCAACAAAAAGTGACTGAAGATGGCGTTGAGCAGGTGCAACGAGTGATCCACCTCGACCCTAACCACCCTCGGATCAATGAAACTGAAGGCGAAGCCTTATTTTTCCCTTATGGTGGTAATACCCCCTATTTAGATGAAGTAGGCGATATGCTTGAGGCGATTCACCATGGTTTAAGTGACAGTAAACAGTTCATCGATACCTTAATCAAATTAGAATTACTGGAGTCTTTCACCCTAGATGTGCAATTAGATAATGGTGAAAAACATCAAATGATTGGTTTTTATACCATTAATGAAGACACCTTAGCGGGGTTATCAGCAGAAGTGCTTGGCGAGTTGCATCAACATGGCTATCTCAATGCCATCTATATGGCGCTGGCATCACAATCTAATATCAGACAATTACTTAATTTCAAAAATGCCCAAAACAGCTAAATCTCATTAAATTGGATTTACAACAAAAATTAAGTTCTTGATAGGATGTAAGGTAATGAGCATGGCACTAAATCAGACAGCAAAGCAGACGGTAAAAGTCATAGATGATTGTCCATTAGAAGATATTCAAGCTGTGATTGAGGTAATGAATATTGAAAACACCGTTCAGCCCGTTATCTTTAAAGGTGCTTGCCGCCATTGGCCGCTGGTTCAGGCAGGTTTAGATTCTGCTAAATCAGCCGCTGACTACCTGTTGTCTTTTTATCAAGAAACGCCGGTTACTGCCTATTATGTTGCGCCTGAACATAAAGGCAGAGTTTTTTATAATGAGCAGGTCAATGGCTTTAATTACCAAGCCAGCCAACTCAACTTAAGACAAGTGATTGATAAGTTATTTGCCCACCAAGATGATCAATTGCCGCCAAGTATTTATATGGGCTCCACCGAGATAAACCATTTTTTGCCCGGACTTGCGGCTGAAAATAGCGTTAATATCGACCCCATAAAACCACTCACCAGTGTCTGGCTTGGTAATCAATCTCGCATCGCTGCCCACTTTGATTTTCCACAAAACCTCGCTTGTAATGTTGTCGGAAAACGCACCTTTACTCTTTTCCCGCCAGAACAGGTGGCCAATTTATATATTGGCCCGATGGAGTTTGCCCCCGGCGGACAAGAAATTAGCATGGTGGACTTCGATAATCCTGACTTTGAGCGTTTCCCTAAATTTACCCACGCATTAGCGGCCTCACAAACCGCTGAATTAGAAGCTGGTGACGTACTCTATGTTCCAAGTATGTGGTGGCACCATGTGGCGGGTAATCAAGCCTTTAATGTGCTTATTACCCACTGGTGGCGTGACAGTCCAGGTTATTTAGGTAGACCCAATAATGCCCTAGCCTTGGCGATGCTGAGTTTACGCTCATTACCAAAAGCGCAACGCCAAGCATGGAAAGCCATGTTTGAGCATTATGTTTTTGACCATGATGACGACGATGTAGCGCACATCCCTAAAGAGGCTCAAGGGATGCAAACCAAACCGCTAGATGAGCTCAATGCACGTAAATTAAGAGCTGATTTAATCAATAAATTAAAACGCTAACCGCTTTTGTCAAGCAACTTATTTTAGCAAATATGTCTTTAATATCATGATATTACAAGCAAATACAGTTTAGGGAATGCCAATGAACATACCAAATAAACCCATTAAAAAGGTCGTCATCGCCGGTGGCGGCACCGCAGGTTGGATGACAGCTGCGGCATTAACTAAGTTATTAGGTAAAAACCTTGAAGTAGTATTAGTTGAGTCTGATGAAATCGGTACTGTGGGTGTCGGTGAAGCAACCATCCCAACACTGCATATTTTTCATCGCTTATTAGGCATTAAAGAACAAGATGTCATGGCGGCCACCAATGCTACCTTTAAACTGGGCATTTCTTTTGAAAACTGGCATGACGTCGGCAAAGATTATATTCACTCATTTGGTTTTTTAGGCAAAGATTGCTGGGCTTGTGGCTTTCAACATTTTTGGCTTAAGGGTCAGCAACGTGGGCTAGTCAGTGAAATTGGTGATTATTGCACCGAACATTTGGCCGCCCGCGAAGGTCGATTTGCCGTGTTACCTAATCAAGATTACAACCATGCCTATCATATGGATGCCAGCTTATACGCCAAGTTCTTGCGGGTTATTGCAGAGCAGCACGGTATTAAGCGTATTGAAGGCAAAATATCAGCGGTACAGCAGCACCATGATAATGGCCATATCAGCGCGTTAACACTGATGTCAGGTGAAGTGATTGAAGGTGACTTATTTATTGATTGTACCGGCTTTAAGGCCTTATTAATCGAGCAAACCCTTAATGCAGGTTTTGATGACTGGAGCCATTGGTTACCTTGTGATAGCGCCATTGCGGTGCAAACAAAAACCACCAGCAAGCCCATTCCCTATACTCGTTCAATTGCCCGAGAATCCGGCTGGCAGTGGCGCATCCCGCTACAAAGCCGCACTGGCAACGGTATTGTGTTTTGCAGTAAATACATCAGTGATGATGAAGCTAAAGCCACCTTAATGGAAAACATTGAAGGTGAACCATTAACTGAACCACGAGTGATAAAGTTCCGCACCGGTAGTCGCCGTAAAACCTGGGATAAAAACTGTGTCGCTATTGGTCTTTCTTCTGGCTTTTTAGAGCCTCTAGAGTCCACCAGCATTCATTTAATTCAGCGCGGTATTGTACGTTTACTGCAAATGTTCCCTTCACAAGGCATTGTTGAAGAAGATATCAATGAGTTTAACCAACAGACTCGCACAGAAACCGAGAATATTCGTGACTTCATTATCTTGCATTATAAAGTCACTGACAGAGTCGATACACGTTTTTGGCGTCATTGTAAGAGCATGGACGTACCTGCCTCATTGCAACATCGTATCGATATGTTTGATGCTTCAGGTAAAGTCTACAAACACGGTAATGAGTTATTTGGTGAAAGCTCTTGGATACAAGTAATGATGGGCCAAGGTCTAGCGCCGAAACAATATCACCCGATTGTGGATATGATGGAAGATGCAGAACTTGAAAGCTTCTTAGGCAATATCAAAGCAAAAGTGAAACACAAAGTGGCTAATTTGCCTGATCATTATGAGTTTGTGCAGCATTACTGCAAATCAAAAATGCTTTAACTCATTCTAATCGCTTGATAGGTATAGATAACGGATCCGCATATTATGGTCGATGTAACATCAGCAGCACCTAAGTCAGATAAACATATGCCAGATAAACATAAGCCGGCTGGCAGCAATAACTTAAATGCTATGGTGCTGGTCAAAAAGCCCATCAAGCCGCAAGTGGTTTATATCGGTGAGTTAAAAACACCGGTGATTGTGATTGATGACTTTACTGCTGATGTATCTGAGCTTCAGGCCTGTGCTCGCCAAATCGATTTCAATCTCGATATGGGGTCTTACTACCCTGGTGTGCGGGCAAAATTACCTAAAGACTATGTTATTGAGGTGCTTAATCATATATTCCAGCTAATTTATGATGTGTACAAGGTGCCAACCAATTTACGAATTAAGCCTCAAGCGACCTATTTTTCGTTAATTAACCGTCAGCCAGAAAGCTTAACCACCTTGCAGCGGATCCCCCACTTTGATACCCCTGCGCCCTACTATTTTGCCATTTTACAATATTTGAACGACCAGCCCCACGGCGCCACGGCGTTTTTTAAACATAAACCCAGTGGTTTTGAACGTATTACTCAACAAAACATGCAGCAATATTTTAATGCTGCCGAGCCCTATTTACAGCAAATAGCCCCTAAACCTGCCAAGTATTTTGTTGAAAGTAACGCCTATTATCAGCAACATCATCAAATTGAATACAAGCAACACCGTTTGGTGATTTACCCCGGTAACCTATTACACTCGACCTTGGTAAACCTTGATACTGACATTGACAGTAATCCTGATACTGGTCGGCTAACCGCCAATATTTTTATCAATATTGAATAATATCTACAGTAATTATCCGCCAAGTCAGTGATTGAACAAGCCGTATGCCTTAATACCTAACAAACTAACATTGTACAAACGAGTACATGACTAAAACATTAATAGCAAAAGCCAATCCAGCAAGGAGCCTGTGATGACACCGAAAACACCAACAGCTATGAAAGGGCTTACAAAAAAGGTTCAGCTAGCGTTAACACTTACTGCGGCTGCAACAAGCCTTATCAGTGTTTCAACAAATGTTGTTGCATCTTCGGTGAATGCCTCATCACAGTCTCAAGCTTCATCACAAACTCATGCCTTATCGGTTTTATCAATAAGTGAACAACGTCGCTTACAACATCGTTTGTCCAATGTAGAAGCTGAAATTGAGCGCCTTTTACCGCAGCTTACTTTAGAAGAAAAAGTTTCACTGGTGCACGCTGGCGGTAAATTTCATATCCCTGCTATTGAGCGATTAAATATTCATGAAATGTGGATGTCAGATGGCCCCCATGGTGTCCGTTATGAAATTGACCGAAACTCATGGGCGCCTGCTGGCTGGACCAATGACTACTCCACTTACTTGCCGCCATTAACCGCTGTTGCAGCAAGTTGGGACCCGCACATGGCAAGCTTACACGGCAATGTTTTAGGCGCCGAAGCCCGTCATCGCAACAAAGATTTAATCCTCGGCCCTGGGGTTAATTTAGCCCGTTTACCTTTGTATGGGCGTAACTTTGAATACATGGGTGAAGACCCCTTTTTGGCAGCCGCACTAGTAGTGCCGACAATTAAAGCCATTCAAGCCAATGATGTAGGCGCCACTGCCAAGCATTATGCCCTTAACACGCAAGAGTTAAACCGCACAGGCGTTAACGCCATACCCGATGAGCGTACCTTACGAGAAGTGTATTTACCGGCATTTGAAGCCGCAGTAAAGCTCGCTAATGTGCACGCGATTATGGGCGCTTATAATGAATTTCGTGGTACTAATGCTAATCAAAGTAAGCATCTCATTAAAACCATTTTAAAAGGTGAATGGGGCTACGAAGGCGTGCTTCTCACAGATTGGAATGTTGATATCAATACCTATGACGCCGCCATGAATGGCCTTGATATCGAAATGGGTACTGACGTAGCCAGTTACGATGAATACTTTTTAGCAAAGCCGCTATTAGAGATGATCAAAGCGGGCAAAGTGCCTGAGGCTGAATTAGACGATAAGGTTCGCCGTATTCTAAGAGTTCAGCTCAGTATCGGTATGATGGATAAACAACGTTTATCAGGCGAGCGCAATACCCAGGCCCATCGTGATGATGCAAGAACCATTGCCACCAACGGTGTTGTCCTATTAAAGAATGATAATCGCGTATTGCCACTGGATAGCAACAAGGTAACAAACATTCTGGTTTTAGGCCCTAATGCCGATAAGCGTCATGGTTTCGGTGGCGGCTCATCAGAAGTCAAAGCCCTATATGAAATAAGCCCACTTGATGGTCTTAAAGCTAAGTTTGAGCAAGCAGGAAGCAAGGTAAAGATTGAACATATGCGCCCTGCCAGTAGTCAATTTATGCCCATTCCCAATGATTACCTCACCACACGACATTGGACTGGCACGCCGTCATGGCAGATTAATTACTTTACCGATACCAAGATGGAGCAATTAAGCAGTGAATCATGGATTGCAGACCCACAGTTTGATTCCAAGGGCAAAGCGCAAATCATCGAAATCAAAGCTAACATTAAGCCAATGGAAACGGGCAACCATACCTTAAAGATTAAAGGTAGCGGCACAGTATCGTTAACCATTAATGATAACCGCTTAGTCAGCAGTACTCAGGTCACTGATGCAAAAGTGTTAAGCCAAGATATCAAGCTAACCGCAGATGAAACCTATGCATTTAGCCTAACTTATCAAGGTGATGAAACCGTCACTTTAGGCTGGGAAACACCTAACAACTTATATAACACAGAAAAAGAATATCTCGCCGCAGCGAAAAACGCTGATGCAGTAGTTTATTTTGGTGGTTTGAGCCATGCTGATGATCGTGAATCTATTGATCGCCCTGATATGAAGTTGCCAGGTCAACAAGATGAAATTATCGCTAAGCTATTAACAGCTAACCCAAATACCGTGGTATTTATGATTGGAGGCTCAGCGGTAGAAATGCCATGGGCAGATGATGCCAATGCTGTGTTATGGGGCTGGTATGGCGGTATGGAAGCTGGACATGCTTACGCTGATATCCTATTTGGTGATGAAAACCCAAGTGGAAAGATGCCGATAACATTACCGAAAAAACTCGCTGATACTGCGCCAATTGCCCTAAATGATTATAACGAAAAGGAATCACGTTATAGCGAAGGTGTATTTATTGGTTATCGCTGGTTCGAGCAACAAAATATCACCCCACAATTTCCTTTTGGCCACGGTCTA
This sequence comes from Shewanella sp. 10N.286.51.B8, assembly GCF_041469325.1. Taxonomy (NCBI): domain Bacteria; kingdom Pseudomonadati; phylum Pseudomonadota; class Gammaproteobacteria; order Alteromonadales; family Shewanellaceae; genus Shewanella; species Shewanella sp. 10N.286.51.B8. The sequence goes on along the minus strand of NZ_JBFRKG010000019.1, from coordinate 78,542 downwards.
TCCTATAGCGATTTCACCTACTCAGACATTCAACTTTCAACTGATAATATCAAAGCTGATGACACGATTACTGTTACTGCAACAATAACCAATAGCAGTAACATCGCTGGCGCTGAAGTGACTCAGTTATATTTGCATGATCTTAACGCCAGTGTCCCGCGACCTGCCAAAGAGTTAAAAGGCTTTAATAAAGTGTGGCTCAACGCCGGTGAAAGCAAACAAGTGAGTTTCAACTTAACCACACGAGACTTATCTTTTTGGGATGTAAAATCCAATGATTGGCTCGCTGAAACCGGTGAATTTGAAGTGATGATTGGCGCGTCTGTCGCTGATATAAAGTTGCGTAAAAAGTTTACCTACACGCAGTAGCAAGCTGAATTAAATAACGACAACTGATAGATATAAAGGGTGAGCAAATAGCTCACCCTTTTATTATATTGTTGAGTTTACGCCTTGAGATTCAACTGCTGCAATAATAGCGCGGTAATTTCAGCGGCCAGCTCGTTTTCTCCAATCTCATTGAGTATTTCAATCGCGCACTCTGCAGTGCATAACCCCCCTTCTACTTGATTGCGCCTTAATTGATATAAAGATGCATGTTTCGGCGTTAAGCTGACTTTTTCAAGCGCCTGTAAATAAGGGCTGCGGTTATACATTTTGCGCGCTTCTTGCCAGGTGGCATCGATGATCACTAGCGCATCAAACTGAGCTAAAGCTGACGGTTTAGATGTAGTAGATGAAGGGATAACTGCAGCCTTAGACGACTTTTCTGAAAAAGCCTCATCATCAACCTTTAACGGGTTTGTCTCCTCTTCAGATGGGAACACTAAAGCCACTTTTCCTGAGGCGATCATTTGCAATAACTCATCACTTGGGGATTTACGTTGCCAAGTGATCACCGGCGCAGCATCAGCCAAGACTTGCGTAACCCACTGGCCAGTATTGGTTGCTCTGGTTAGCTCTCGCTCATGGGTTAATAACACTATTTTCATATATAAGGTTTCACAGTTTTCAAAATATCGAATATCTGCCAAACAGTTCTGGCAGCTTAATTTTACTAGCTTACAGGATTGCATATTGCAGGCCTACTGCTCTGCAGCCATTCGCTGCTTGCGCTAATCATTGACTAATTATCAATTAATACAAAAAATTAATCCTCAGGCTGCATCAATATTTTTTGTAACTAACTGGCTACCTTTGTGCCGCGAGGCTTGAGTGTTTTGTAACATTCAGTAAAAATTGCTTTTCTCAATACGTTAATTACACAATTGGCTGTTATCATAGCGCTAACAACTAATTTTTATCATTTGGTGAGTCATTTCACCCCAAAGAGCATTCAATGAAGTTAAAAATACTAGCAGGGATAGCACTATTTACTAGCTTTTCTACCCAAGCCGCTTGGTGGGTGGAACCTACAGACTTGCCGCTTAGAGCAGATATACAATTACTTTCTGATACTGGCGTTATTATTCAGCCTGTGACTACCTTTCCTTTGATGTGGTCTGGGATAAAAAAAGATTTAGATAATGCTGCTGACAGCCCAATGTCGGTGCATCAAAAAGATGCTTATCATCGTGTTATGCGCGCTTACAATAAAGATCACCAAGCTGTGACTTTAGGTGCAAGCTTAAGTGGCGCCAATGAAAAAGCTCGCTTTATTGGTTACGGTAATGACTATCGCGACAAAGCTGAAGTTGAATTTACAGCAGAAGTCACCCAAGACTGGTTTAGTGGCCGCTTAGCAGCGAGTTACCATTACGACTCAGCAGATGGCAATGAAACTCGCCTAGATAATAGCTTTGCAGCAGTCAAACTGGGTAACTGGATTGTCACTGGCGGCGCAGTGCAAAAATATTGGGGCCCAAGTTGGGACTCAGGTTTAATCCAAACCACCAATGCCAGACCTATGCCAGGCATTACCTTTTCTCGTAATGACAGTAATGCCTTTGAAACCCCTTGGTTAAACTGGGTTGGTCCGTGGACCTTTACCACCAGCTTTAGCCAAATGGAAAGTGATCGCTATGTGCCTGACACCCAGCATTGGGGCGCTCGTGGTACCCTAAGACCCATTTCAAAATTAGAAATTGGCTTTTCTTGGACCATGCAATGGGGCGGTGAAGGCTACGGCAACAGCTTGTCTGATTGGTGGGATGGCTTATTTAATGGCGGGATGTCTGAAAGTGAGCTTGAAAACGGTCAAGAAAACATGCTCGCAGGTTACGATTTTAGATGGTCTGATACCGCTTGGGGCGTACCTTATGGTATTTACTACGAGCGCATCCACGAAGACTATCACAATGAGAAACATAAGCTGATTAACGCCTCAAACATGGGTGGGGTAGATGTTTTTATTGCCTCACTTAACACCCGTTTTTTTGCTGAATACTCAGATACTGCAGCTGCCTGTGGCGAAGACTCTAACGTCTACAACTGCATGTATGAACACGGCTTTTATAAAAGTGGTTATCGTTACTATGGCCGCAGCTTAGGCAGCACCTATGATAATGATTCTCGCGTTGTGGTGTTAGGTGGTATTACTCAACTACAACATGGCCAAAGCTTATCGACTAAGTTTCGTTATGCCAAACTTAACTTTGATGGGGTAGACACTGGTAACCCAACTGGTGGAAATCCGGTATCCCCTGGCCGTTATGAGCGTTTGTTGCAGCTTGATGCCAGTTACCACCGACCATTTTATGAAGGTAAGTTAAAACTTGGCGGCACTGTTGGCTACAGTGAGTATCCTGAAGTTGATACCAGCAGCGATTGGGAAACCACCGTTTACGCTGGTTGGGAACGCGATTTTTAATTGCTAATCACAATAGCAAATTAACACACTGAAATATAATAAAGCCCATCATTTGATGGGCTTTTCTGTATTTCCTATGTAACTAAAGCTAAAACAGACTCTTTAAACTACAAACCTTTATCTTCCCATTGCTGCTTTTTACGATAGATAGTCGAAGGGCTTACATCTAATAAACCCGCGGCTTTTGGAATATTACCGTCACATTGCTCAATAGCGGTTTCAATGGTCATTTTTTCGATTAACCACAATGGCTGTATATCATCATCAACGACCTGAGTTTGTTGATTAGGAGCTGTTTCTGTTGTTTTTTGTAGGGCCTGTTGAGCCGCATTTTCAAAGCCTGACTCGCTTGCATAATGCGCCTTTGCCTCTACTGGTGCGGCTGAGGTGTTTAAATCTGTCATCGACAATGACACTGCGGTGCTCATTTGCGCAGTCATTTGCGCAGTCATTTGCGCAGGTAACATGGCCAAAGACACTTCTTCGGCTGTGTTAAGCACTACAATTTGCCTGATCACATTCTGCAGTTGACGCACGTTACCTGGCCATGGGTAATTGACAAAGCAACGTTCAACTTCGGTAGAGAAACGTTTAAAAGATTTGCCCTCTTCTTTGCTGTATTGCTTCAACAGCTTTTTAGCAATAGACATCACGTCTTTGCCCCTTTGTCTTAAAGGCGGCAGTTCTATAGGGATAACATGTAAGCGATAATATAAATCTTCCCGAAAGCGTCCTTCTTGCACTTCTTTCCATGGGTCTCGGTTGGTGGCACTAATAAAACGCACATCAACTTTTTCTTCTTTAGTGCCGCCTACACGCTGAAATACCCCAGTTTGAATAAAGCGTAGCAATTTACTTTGCAACTCTAAATCCATTTCACACAGTTCATCAAGAAACAAAGTGCCACCATCAGCACGAGTTGCTGCGCCATCACGATTACTCACAGCGCCAGTAAACGCACCTTTGGTGTGACCAAAAATTTCGCTTTCAATTAAATCTTTCGGAATTGAGGCGCAGTTTAAAGCAATAAAAGCTTCTTGTGCTCGTGTTCCTGCTTGATGGATCGCTTGGGCGCAAACCTCTTTACCTGTGCCACTTTCGCCCATCACAAACACTGACGCTTTACTGTTGGCCACGCAATCAATGGTGTTATATACGGTTTGCATGGCTAAGGAGTCACCAATAAAGCCATGAAAATTGGTTTTTGGGAGGCTATTTTCATAATTGGTCACAAGTGCCAATAAGTCTTTTTGCTTCAGAGCATTACGCACAGTAATCGCCAACCTTTTACTATCAAAAGGCTTAACTAGAAAATCAAACGCACCGGCGCGCATGGCATCTACGGCTAAATCAATGGTGCCATAAGCAGTGATCATAATGACGGTGATCTGCGGGTAGTCTTGCTGCACTTTGGTCAAAATATCCATTCCCGACATATCCGGCAATTTAATATCTAACACTAATAAGTCTGGTTGTTTACGGGCAAGTTCTTTTAATGCATCTTCACCAAAATTAACCAAGGTGACTTCGGCGCCTTCGGCACAAAGGTATTCGCTGTACAATGCGCCTAATGACATACTATCTTCTACAAGAACGGCACTAAATCCCATGGGTAACTTCCTTATTTAATTATTTATGACCGATATCAAATCGTTGCTCAATTAACGTCAAGCTTTGCTCAGCAACCACAAATATCTGCTCAAATAATGCGGCTAAAGGTTCATCTTCGGTTCTGGCTGCAGCCTCAAGTAAAATGGCTACTTCAGATAACTTTTGCGCCCCAAAACTGCCTGCACTACTTTTAATGGTATGAACTTGATCTTCAATCTCTGCTCGGCTTCCATTGGCAGTGATGGTTTTTAAAATATCGATACGCATCTTAGTTTCATTATGAAATACCTTCATCATTTTAACTAAGCTTGCTTCACCTACCGCTTTTAGTAACTCATCAAACACCTGCTGATCCAACAACACATCATCAGCTATTGTTTCATTTATGGTTTCAGTTATAGATTCATGTGTGGTTTCAGCTATTAAGCCATTTGAGGTGTCAGCTAATAGGATTTCATTTACCTCAGCTGTTGGCTTAATGTGAGTTTCTTTCTCTGCAGCAATATCACTAACCTCGTCACTAACCTCATGAGTTATTTCCATCGCGTCATTAGCATTGCCCTTCACCTGAGTTAACCAGTAATTTATCCCAGAGATCAAATCCTGCTTTTTAACCGGCTTACCAATAAACCCAAGCATGCCGGCGTCTTTACATGCTGCAACCTCTTCACTGAATACGTTGGCTGACATGGCCAAGATAATTTGATCAGGCTTACTGGCTAAAATTTTACGGCACGCTTCAAGGCCATCCATTTCAGGCATACGAATATCCATCAAAATTAAATCAAACTCTTGCTTTAACCCTATCTCTACCGCTTCTACACCGTTATTAGCATAGGTCATGACTGCGCCGCTATTGGTCAATATCGTACCTGCGACCATTTGGTTTACTGGGCTATCTTCTGCGAGTAATAATTTACAGCCATCAGGCAGGGTTAATTTACTTTCAATGATCTGCTTATCACTCTTTTCTACATTACTGGCATTACTGATTAAGCTTAGTAATATCTCTCGGCTTAACGGCTTGCTGACAGACTCGACTATGCCTAAGTCAGTACTGCGCGCCTGCACTTGTGTATTCACCCCAGATAACAAAGCCGTGATATAGCCTGTCTTAGTCAAATAGCGATTTGATAAGCCCTCTACGCTTTGATGTTCACAGTCTAAAATACAGCTTTCATCGAGCATGATGACATCAAATTGGCCGTTGTTGCTTGATTGACTATCAAGCTCGCTGAGCTGATGCGCAAAGCATGTCTCGACGCCATATTGGCGGTATTGCTTTTCAATTAACTCACAAAGGGTCATATCGGGGTGAATCACTAACACCCGAGGCGCTGTTGATAAAGCAATATCAACAGTTGTTATTTCAGCAGGTTCATCAAGTACCACAGTTAATGTAAACTCACTTCCTTGGCCTAGTTGGCTTTGAACGCTGAGGTTGCCCCCCATCATTTTAGCCAGTTCAGAACATATGGCTAAGCCTAAGCCTGTACCTGCATAACTGGTGGTATGCGTGTCATGAACCTGAGAAAACTCTCTAAATAACTTCTGTTGTGATATTTCACTGATCCCAATGCCTTGATCTTTTACCTTACAGCTCAGTTGCACCTTGCCGTTATCGCGGTTGATAATCTCAATCTCAACAGCAATACACCCATCGGTTGAAAACTTAATCGCATTATCCACCAGGTTTTGCAGCACTTGCCTAATACGCTGCGCATCTCCGATTAAAATTTGCGGTACATCTCGGTCAATAACACTGCCAAGATGCACTCCTTTATCATGGGCTTTATGGGACAAAATCTGTAACACTTGCGCGACTAACTTATCAGGTTGAAACTCTTTAGCTTCCAGTTGCATTTGCCCAGCTTCAATCTTCGAGAAGTCCAAAATATCATTAATGGTACTTAACAAGACTGAGCCCGCTTCTTTAGCCGCGCGAGCATACATGCGCTGGCCCTTTTCAAGTTGAGAGTCTAAAAGCAAATCAACACTGCCAAGTACGGCATTCAGTGGTGAGCGAATTTCATGGCTCATAGTGGCTAAAAATCGTGACTTAGCTTCACTGCCCGCCTCTGCTTGCTCTTTGGCTAATCTTAATTCTTCTTCTCTGGATTTTTGCTCTGAAATATTGCGTAAAAAAGCGGTGAAGAACATTTCATCACCTAATTGAATGGGGATCACCCGCAATTCAACCGGAAACTCCTCGCCAGCTTTATTATGGGCAGGAACTTCGATGCGATTATTCAGCACAGGCCCTTCACCAGTGCGGCGGTGATGCTCCATGCCATTTTTATGGGCACTATGGAAACCTGCGGGAATAATTAAATCTTCCAGCCTTTCACCTAATGCCTCTTCGCGCTCATAGCCAAACAGTTTGACCGCCGCAGCATTAAACTCAACCACTCTGCCGCTAATATCAATAGAGATTAACGCATCATGGGTGGCTTCAATGGTTGCCACCAAAATAGATTGAGTTCTGGCAGCGGTTTGTTGCTCTTTTTTAAGTTCGGTTAAATCTTTGATAAAGCCTAAAAATAGAATCTCACCATCAATTTGCATTTTTGAAATGGTTAGCTCGATAGGAAATAAGCTGCCATCTTTATGCTGCGCTTTTAACTCACGACTGTTACCAATAATTTTTGCATCACCCGTTGTAAGATAATGCTTGATATAGCCATCATGCATAAAGCGATCTGCCATCGGCATTAAAATAGACACATTTTCATCAATAAGCTGTGCTTTTTCATAGCCAAATAACTTACTGACGGCATTATTCACTTCATTAATCACGCCGTTAACATCAATAATGACAAAGCCATCAGCCGCTGAATCTAATATGGTATTTAAGCGAACATTGGCACCTTGTAAATCACTGCGTTTTTCATCCAAGTTTTTAAGCATGGCATTAAAGGCGTTAGTCGTATCGGTGATATCTTGGGTGCCGGGCTCAACCACTTGCACCCCTGATTCCCCTTCAAGCACCCGCTTTGAGGCATGCTGAATATTAAAAATATGTCTGATGAGCTTAAGGCCCTGATACCAAGATAAAAATGAAATCAAAATGATCACTAAAATCATTAATGCGCTATATTTCAACGCCACTGCTTCAACGCTATTATCAAATTCATCGGTATTAACAAGTACGCTTATTTGAATGCCAGTGCCATTATTAGATACTGCCACCACCTCAACCGTATGCTCTTTTGGGGTCACAGCTTTAATGATCTCAAACATGCCTTGGCCATTACGCTGAGCCGAATACAATAGCTTATCTGCTTTGGATACTTCGATTGAATCAATATGGCTAATGTGGTGGGCTTCTAAAGATTGTTTAAGCAGTAAGATGGACTCGCGGGCCTTATCAGGGTTAATACTATTAGCCACCAGCTGCGCTGCAAGTTGAGCTTGCTGCCTTGCTTCTTGCTGATTGGTCTCTTTGATAACAGCTAAACTATTAACAATTAGCATCAGTAATAGTACGACTTGCATTAATCCAATGGCAATTATCGCTTTTAATCTAAATGACAAATTCCTTCTCCTGATGCATTTTGCAAACAGCGCTGTTTAACCCTGTCAAAAATCTATTCCAAAGCAAATGTTTACTACATTATTACTCACTATGAATTACCTGTTCGCATTTTGCAAAAAATTATTCCCAATCTGAAAATGCAAATAGTAAATCTTACTAGAAAGCTGTTTAACCACCTGATTTTATTATTCAAAAATTATGGAACAGCTTTTGCTTTAATAAGTTATTAAACAAACTTAATAGAGAATCGCCATGCAAAATGCTAATGCGTCAACGTCGACTATCTCCATCCTGTTAGTGGAAGACACATTCAGTGAACGCTATTACATTGCCAGTTTAATTCAAAGTTTTCAGCCGGAAAATGTACAGTTTGAGATGGTGCAATGTGAAGATGGCTTAACGGCACTGGAGAAGTGCCGTACCCAGCAGTTTGACTTAATTGTCAGCGACTGGCGCATGCCTAGGATGAACGGTGTTGAGCTGTGTAAAAGACTAAAGACCAAAACAGATCCCGGTTACTTCTTGCTTTTAACCGGTAACGATCAAACTCAAGACATGATTTATGCTATGGACTCAGGTGCTGATGATTACATTACCAAACCTTTTTTGGCCTCAGTATTAAAAGTCAAAATTCAAGCTGCAGTAAGGCTCATTCAAGCAAAAAAGTCGGTACTTGAAAGTAAGCAACAGCTGCAAAGTTTACTTTCTCAAAAACAGTCTGAACTGACCCAAGCTGCGATTTTGCAGCAATCCTTACTGCCAAAAAATAATTTAGCCTTCAATAATTGGACTATCCGACATTATTTTGAACCCGCAGAGGAACTTGCAGGCGATATTTTGCAATGCTTTGAAATTGATGAACAGTGGATAGGCTTCTATGTTATCGATGTATCGGGTCACGGTGCCAGTGCTGCTATGCTCAGTTTTACCCTCGCCCAAGGCTTATCACCCCAAAGGATGAACTGGCAGCAATCGCCAGAAAAGGTCATGAATGCCTTAAACAATCTCTTTGATGATCCTGGTAATTTGGGCCAGTTTGCCACTGTAATGATAGGTAAAATCAATATAAACACCCATGAATTACAACTGTGTAATGCAGGTCACCCATTACCATTAATCATTTCTAAACTCGATGTGCAAAGCATCGATGTGCCCACAGGTATGCCAATTGGTATTGATAAACACTGCCAATACCAAAGTGGTCAATACCAACTTTACCCGGGTGAGCAACTACTGCTGTTTTCAGATGGCGTGTATGAAGTTAATCATCCAAAGTTTGGCATGTTTGGCTTAGAGCGCTTAAAACAGCGCTGCTTATCAGCTAAAGCCATGCCAGCGGCGAATTTATTGAGTCACTTAAGTTACTTACTCAACCTTTGGCAGCAGTCGCAACCCCAAGATGATATGTCACTGCTACTATTTACCGCACCCGATTAAAAAGTTATAGCAATCATTGTGATGATAACTGTATGCCAATTATTGCTGATTATAGAGTTAGATTTAGAACGAAGATAAGCACTTAAATTAACAGCTTATATTTTTGAATTAACCCACAGTGACCCACAGCTTAAGGAGTTAATATGAATAACACTCAATTGAACATAAGCATCAATTCAATGACAGCAGATCAAGTTTATGACGAACTAGAACAGTTTTTGATCAGCAATAAGGTTGAGCCATTACAACGCTTCAAACTCATCAGTTGTGCACTCGAAGCCACCAATAATGTGCAACAGCACAGCGCTGATGACGCTGAAGATATTAAGCTGTTATTACAGAAAAACGATAACAAGTTGATTATTGATATATTAGATAACTCAAACTTTACCCCACTAGCCCCCCCTAGCACTTGTCCTAACAAACACAAAGCCAACGGCCGCGGCTTATGGATAATGCATCAATGGATGGATCAGGTGCAGCAACAGGCAACGGTATTAGGCACTCACTTGAGATTAAGTATAAACTTGGGCTAATGCTTTGGGCGGAATGTAAACCAATAGCGACACACCCTTGATAAGCATTAGCGATAACAACATAGTTAATCCAGCTTTGCATGGCTAAGGATGCCAATTCGCCGATTTCAACTTACTGAATAATGTTCAGTCCATTCGGGTAATAAAGGTTTGCTCGTCATCCACAAAAGCCACAAAGCCGCCGTGATAGATAAATACCCGACCACGCCCCTCAACTATGCAGGCAAGTTGTGGGTTCAAATCTTCTTCGTTATCCTGACGTTGAAAAGTGCCAGTATCTGTGATTACGCCGCTGAGTGCAGGCAAATATCCATAAGTGCGCTTGGCTTGATCAATCAGGTTCAATTCGCTGGCGGTTGAGAAGCAAAAGGGGATCGCACCAGCTTCTTCAATAAATAAAGTTTTAAGTTCTTCAAAAGCTGTAATCACCAGCCAGTCGATGCCGTTAACATGATGGATAAACATAGATTTTCTCGGTTATTCTAATGCGGATATTTTATCACTACTAGGAAAGAACCTAGTAGATATTTAGTTGCTAAAGTTATGTCCAGACATTCATAAACCAACTTGAAATACGTCTTTGCCCAAATACAAGTTAGCAAACACTCTATATCAAACAATCCATATCAAACCAAAGCCGTTTTATCGAAAATTCATATTATCTGTACTTAGGCTGCCCCTTCCCTGCAATATAAACTAAATCAATACTGCGAATTGCAAATACTAGGTCGTGAAGTTGTAATCAGTGCTTTTGCATTCTGCAACGACATAGTTTTAAACCGCAATTAAAGCTTAGCAATAAGCAACACACAGCCAGACGACAGCAAAACAAAACCTCAAACCACTGATTAATAACAACTAAATAATTGGCACGCATCCTGCTAACTATAGATTAAGCAGAGGATAAATGATTAATCCACCCATTCAATTTTAGACGTCATTTATCTCATCACGATTTAGTTAATCAAAGTTAGCGCATCAATAGATGTTTAGGAGCAGGTTATGAAATTTGAAATCAAAGTAGCCCAACATGCAAGTGTAGTAACATTACCTATCAGAATGTTTATGGCTCATACCCCAACTTACCGAGCGGCACTGGTTGATTATATTGATAGAGGCCATACCCGCTTAGTTATCGACATGCAGCATTTAGAGTACATCGATTCAAGTGGCTTATCTGTGCTTATCTCCGCCCGTAATCAAGCGCTTAATTATCAAGGCAACATCGTATTACTGTCACCTAGTCCTGCGGTACGTTCATTAATTGAATTAACGCGCCTACACCATATTTTTGAGATTTTTGAAACTGAGGCGTTAGCGTTAGATTTTTTGCGTCATAGCAGCATTGTTGAACCCTCTGACTTTGATGAACAAATCATCTCAGAGTTAGCAAGCTAAGCAGGAACCACTAAATCACGGACGTAAAGGGGAACAGAAATGAACATATTCAAATCACTACTTTCTATCGCTATTATCGCAGGCTTAACCGCTTGCGTGACCCCTATGCAACCAGCTGAGCAAGATGTTTGTGATTTAGAGCAGCAACTCACTAGCTGCCATTACTTTGGCCAAAAAACGCCTTATAACAGAAAGGTCAGCGCTGTGACCTCAAACCATACGACTTTCCCTACTGCGCCAATTTTCGGTAATAAGTCGATGGTGGTTGATACCCAGCAAGCGTTGTCATTATCTGTAGGGGATAAAATTTCGGTAAAAATACTCAATGGTGATGAATTTAGTAAAGATGTGGAAGTAGATGCCGACGGCAATATCTATCTGCCTTATTTACCGCCAATTTCAGTTACAGGACTGACTCTTAATCAATTAAACAATCAAATCAGAAACATATTAATCGATGAAAATCTGATGTTGGCCCATGCGGTGCGTATCAGTATATTACCTATTAGCTGGGCACCTATTGAAATCACCACCTCTGGCGCAGTATTTGAGCCAGGTCAGCACATGATCAACAAAAAACTCCCCATTGAACTTAAAGATGATGGCAGTAACTTTGCTGGTGACCAAGCCATTCAGCGTAATGTAGCCGCCGCGGTGAAGTCTTCTGGTGGGGTGCGCCCAGATGCTGATATTTCAGCAATTAAGGTCATCCGTAATGGTCAGGTTTTCAATATGGATTTACGTGGTATGCTAACGGGAGAGAAAGTACCAAACATGACTTTAATGGCTGGCGATCATGTACATGTTCCTTCGACGCATTCATTTAATGATCAATTAGCCAGACCTTCTCAGTTGACAACACCAGGGATCAGGGTATTTATGTCAAACTTAACGCAACCTGCAAGTTCAAATAGTCAGTCAGCAGTAGACCGTGAAGCAACACGCTTTCCTTACGGCACCCGCTTGCTAAATGGCGCCATTGCGGCCAACTGTGTCGGTGGTGCCCAAACCACCAATGCCAGTCGTTACGTTATCCTAGTGACTAAAAATCCATTATCTAATCAAATAGATATTGTCGAACGCTCAATTGATGGCTTAATTCAAACGGCCTGGAATAATGAATCAAACCCAGTATTACTCCCCGGTGATGGACTTGCCTGTTATGACTCTCGCGTAACTAATATCCGTGAAATAGCCAGAACAGTAACTGAATTGGTCGTGCCAACAACCCTTATCGGATGGTTGTAAGGAGACAATAATGAGCCAAGGAAACTGCAAAAGCGGCAAAGGCGAACAGAGCCAGAAACAAGCAGACTCTGGGGCAGGGGCGCACACAAGCTCCAGTGCTGATACTGACGTTAAGCTTGAAAATGAAACCCAAAGCGCACAAAACACTGACATCGAAACAGAGCAAGATTACGCCAGCTTTTCAGAACTTGCCTATTTATATTGGATTAAACGCGCCACATTAGAAGGCAGCCACTTAACCCCTAAAGCCCGTAAACGCCTGTACATCAAAACAGCCTTGATATCACTGCTCATTGTCTGGCTGTTGGTGGCTGTTTTTATCGCGCTAACCCCCACCAAATACGAAAGTAAATGGGTGGTCATATTACCTGGGGTCGCAGCGGGGTCTTCCCTAAGCCTTGACAGCCTTGGTCAAGCAAGTAGCTCCAATAGCTCGCCTTATATGAGCTCGGCCATTGATCCAAGAGAGAATTTTAAAGCGATTTCCATGAGCAGCTTGCTGATGCAAACCGCTGCGTTTTATTTAAAAGTGCCTAGCAATGAAATACCAAAACCCAAACTTAAACTCCCCAGTCAAACGGGCTTAATGGAGTTTAGTATTAATGGCGCATCGCCAGAGCAAGCTCAAAAACGTGGCTGGGCTATGTATCGTTCTTTACAAGACATTCTTGATGATCTGCGTTTTGATGAAAATAGCCTGCGCGAGCGAGGTATTCAACGTAGCCTGAAAAGCTATAACGCCCGAGTAAAGCAAACTCAAAAGCAATTACTGGATTTTCAATCTGAGCGAGGCCTAATAACCCTTGATCAGTTTAAAGAGTTAGCCATCACCATTGAGCGCTTACGCCATAGTAAAGTGACCCTTTCAGCGTCACTGCAAGGTTTAAATGCCAGCTATGAACTCTATGAAAAACACCTTGGCATTAATGACTCACAAGCTGCGATTTTACTCAAACTCAACAATGATAAGCTGTTTCAGCAGTTACTTGAAAAACACAACACCGCCAATACCACTTACATTGAAAATGCTGGGCGCTTGGGTCGTCGTCACCCGACATTAGTCACCCTAAAAGCAGAGTTAGACAGTATTTTCGATAGTATGAAGCAGCGCTTTAATACCATTATTGGATTTCAAGATGAGAAAATTTTAATGATGCTAACGGTGGATGATGTTGATGGCCGCGCAGTGATGATGCAAGAGTTCATTACCATAGCCTCAAAACGACAAGCGACGCAATCAGAAGTAGATTCACTGATCGCGCAAATTGATCAGTGGGAGCTACGCTTGCAGCACAGTAACGATGATGCCGCCAAGCTTGCAGATTTACAACGTGAACACCAGTTAGCCACTACGGTATTAACCTCTGCGATGGCAAAATTGGATGTGGGTAAATCAGATATCTACTCGGCTTACCCCATGTTGCAATTATTTTCGCCGCCGAGTTTAGCTCATTCTCCCAATAAATTAGCCAGCATACTAATTATCTTTGGTGGGTTAAGCGCTTCTTTCATGTTACTGCTAGGGTTGAGCATTTTATGGATCCGCAAACCATTGTTGCGCAAAATGTTGACGAAAAAATAATATACAACAGCATTGTTTATAGTTATTTATTTTGGCTGTTTGGTGCTTTATATGTCATTGCACCTGTGATTGCATGGGTGCTATTTGCACGCTTACTTTATAAAAAAATTTCAGGTCAGCAAACATATAGAATTAGCATCAGCCATTATGTATGGGTGTTTGGCATGTTGTTCATGCTTATTGCCTTAGTGGTCGGCCACCTCGATTTTGGCTTAGGTATTGGCAAATTAATTAAATCATCTATTGGCTGGGCAAAAGGCTGGGCCTTACTGGCAATATTTCCGCTTATTGGCTGCTTATCTATTCGGCCTGAAATTATTTATCGCGCCTGCTGCAGAGTCTGCAAACATACTATTTTGCTGTTCCCGCTGTTTTTAATTGCTTGGAAAGTTGGCTTGCCCAGCACCTTATATGTGTCGCCACTGAGCATTATTGGTGGCCCAGGGCCTGAGTTTTTCAGCGTCAGTTTATATGAAATCGACCCTGGCAGCGGCGTTCCCCGCTGGCGTCTGTTTACCCCATGGGCACCGGCATTAGGCATGCTAGGTAACTTATATTTTATTTTTGCCGTACAAGAAAAGGATTCACGTTGGAAAAAGTGGGGCATTGCAGGCAGCTTACTGATGGTATTAATGTCGCAATCCCGTCTTGGCTTGGTGTGTTATTTCGCCTTAATCGGCTTTTTCACCCTATTTAAACTTGTGCGCTCACCTTTACTGTACTTTTTACTTAGCCCGTTAATGTTACTTATTGGGGTTGTCGGTGAAGCCACTATCAACAAAATACAAATCAGTATTGCCGCCATAAAAGCTGCCCGCGCCGATTCAACTCGCGTTCGTCAAGCTTTGGCTGATATTGCCGTTGAAAGGTGGATGAATGAAGCGGTGATCTTTGGCCATGGTATCGTTGAGCGAGGGCCGCACATGGTGGAATACATGCCCATAGGCTCGCATCATACTTGGTATGGATTATTGTTTGTTAAAGGCGTTGTCGGCGCTGTAGCGTTAGCAATTCCGATGTTAGTCACCTTCTTGATATTATTGATCCGATTATTTAGTCAGCCTATGGCCAGAGTCGGCATGGCAATTTTACTGATGTTAAGTTTATATACCTTCGGCGAGAATTTAGAAATTCTAGCCTATTTATTTTGGCCGGGATTAATTGTATTAGGTATGACGCTGCGAGCTGAAGAGCCAGAAGCCGTACTCAAAAAAGCCGCTGCCTTGAAGGACTAATCATTGTGTTTTGTTACCTAAGTGGTAACAAAACACTGTCATCACAGCGGCTATGGCTTACGCCATTAAATAATTTTTATCACTTGATCAAATGCAAGACGCGACTTAGGTAAGCTGGCATTGTAATCTTCATCACTATGATGGTAACCGATAGCTAAACCAACATAGCATTCATAACCATCTAATTCTTCGGCAAAAATATCACCGATAAGTTTACTATCAACCCCTTCCATTGTGGTCGAGTCGATACCTAAACGGGCTAAAGTATGCAAGGTGTTACCCAGTGCAAGATAAGCTTGAGAGCGTGTCCACGCCTCGTTATTGCCCTGTGCATCGGTATTTAATTCAGCAAAAGAGTAACCACCAAAAGCTTGCTCGCGATTTTCAGGTTTTGTGCGACCATCTTCAATGCCCTTATCAACCACTTTGGCATAATCGTCACGGGTATAGTGAGGGTTATGGGCAAATAAAATAATATGAGAACAGGCTTTAGCATGGGGCTGATTGAACTGATATTTATTGGCGAAAGTGTCGTGCATTCTTTGTTTTGCTGCATCACTTTCAAGCACAATAAACTTCCAAGGCTGTGAATTAATTGAAGATGCTGAAAGTCGCATCGCCTCACAGATCACCGCTAAATCTTCTTTTGAAACACGCTTTGAAGGATCATAACGCTTTGCTGTATAGCGATTGTTTAAGTCTTCAATAATTGGATGTGTCATATTTACTGTCTCCACTTTCATTAATATTCCCGGCTTTCATCCACGGGAAATGCAACTGCCGAATGCCATAAGTTATAAAGTATTCAATAAAATCATTACTTTGCTTAGCTAAGCTAAATAAACTCAAAACAAATGCTTATTTAATAAGTTACTTTTAACTTTTTATGTAA
Source organism: Shewanella sp. 10N.286.51.B8 (assembly GCF_041469325.1). Classification (NCBI taxonomy): domain Bacteria; kingdom Pseudomonadati; phylum Pseudomonadota; class Gammaproteobacteria; order Alteromonadales; family Shewanellaceae; genus Shewanella; species Shewanella sp. 10N.286.51.B8. Next base: position 62,259 of record NZ_JBFRKG010000019.1, on the reverse strand, counting down.
AAAACTATTATTAATTAAGCACTTTATATGGTTATAAGCTTATTTAACCCCGCCATAGCAAACAGAATTAAAATAACTTCCTAACGACATAAGAACGTTGATAATAGTCGCTAGGTCCCTATGCTTAAAGGGGCTAATAGTTGTTACATTATCAACAATTTTTTGGTAATAGATGATTAAACCCCATAGCATGCACAGCTATCACCCCTCTTTAAGCGCTAACCGCTAAAGTGACGCAGAAGTCAGCCCTTGATAAGAGCTGATAAAAATGGATAACACTCACATAGATAATGGCAGCTGGTTACTGAGATAACTTCTGCTGCACATACGCGCACCAAGCCTTAGAGTGTCGATTTGGCACATCAGTGTCGCCCCTTACACCTAACTTAAATTCAATCACCGACTGCCATTCATCTGAGCCTAAGTCAGGCCCATGACCTTGACCATCGCCTGAAATCAGTTGTTGATCTACTTGCTTAAACCAAGCTTGAGTACACAAGCTACTTTCAACTGCTGCAGTTGATTGCGCACTTGATTGCGCAGTTGATTGCGCACTTGATTGCATAGTCGATTGCTCAGTTTGCTGCTTTGGCACATCTTGGCTACAGCCTGATAAAGTTAATCCAGCTAACAAGGTTAAGCTCGCTGGCAGCAAACCCATGCTCATCAATAAAGAGGTCGATTTGTTCATTTGTCCATCCTGTTAGTTTTGCCTTTCACTCACTTGCCAATACACGCTGGCACCACTATTAGCTAGAGTGAATAGCTAAAGTAAATAGCTAAAGTGAATAGCTAAAGTGAATAGCTAAATCAATCCTAAACGGGTTAACGCCATACATCAAAGCAAACCAATGAAAAGCGCTTTGATGCTCTCAGTTAAAGTATTGCAAACTGCAACGGCCCTATCTCAATTTGCTAAAACACCTCAGCAGCACTTACCCCGCAAAATCATAAAACCCAATTAAAACATACATATAAAAGTTGGCACGATAAGTGTAACTCCCCTTGTATGCAGTCAGCTAGTCCTAATTTGAATTTGCAAACAAGATCAAATTAGCTAACAAGATCAAGGGTTCAAATAATGCAAACAACCACTAACTCACTAGGTCCTAAAACGACCGTCAATCAAATGCTGAATCAAGGCATTCGTACATTGGGTAAAAACCTAATGTGGTTGGCGAGTGCTCAGTTTAGTGGCCGCATTGTGAGATTAGCAGCTAGCGTGATAACCGCGAGATTACTGACACCAGAAATCTTCGGTCAAGTGGCCATTACCTTAACCCTATTTGAATTAATTTGTACTCCAACTCGCCGCATTACTTCAGCAGCACTTATTCGCATGAATGATACCGAGTTTAAAGACAACTTAGCCAGCGCCAATGTGATTAACTTCGGCGCCTGCCTTATTGCCTTTGCACTAATGAGTTTAATCAGCTTACCACTGGCTTATTACTACCAAGACAGCCAACTTGTTCTGCCTATCTTGTTTGTTGCCAGTAGTTATTTATTACTGCCATTTGGCATGTTGTACGCCACGGTGAACTTACGTAACAACAATATGCGTAAAGTGGCTAGCGCCAACCTTTGGCAAACCGTGGGCGATGGCATCTTAACTGCAATACTTGCACTGAGCGGCTTTGGCTTGTGGGCCATTATTATCCCTAAAGTGGTGATGGTATTGGTCTGGATTTACCTGCATAAAAATGGCAATCCGTTACCGACTTTTACCCAAAAAGCATCCGTTAAAAATGTTAAATCAATCCTTAGCTTTAGCATTCCGGTGAGCTCAAGCGATTTGATTAACACCCTAAGACAAAGCATTGATTATATGGTCATTGGTTACTTCATGGGGGTTGAGGCACTGGGGGTTTACTTCTTTGCTTACAACGTCAGCTTGGGGATCAGTTTAGGGCTAGTTCAAAGCTTTGGTACCGCGTTTTACTCGCACCTTTGTAGCGACGATAAAATCGCGAGCAATGTAGCAAATAGCCAACAAGTTGCTAAGCAGAAGTTTCGTCACAGTGTGATGGCCATTAGCGCGATTACCGCCCCTATCATCATCTTACAAACAACACTTGCGCCCCTTTACGTGCCATTTGTATACGGTGAGCAATGGTTAACAACCGATGCCATTTCAGTGTTCATCTTCTTATGTTTAAGCGGCCTTGTTCGCCCAATGGCAGAAGCCGCCAGTCAGTTATTACTTGCCCACGGCCATAGCCGTTTAAATTTCAAACTCAATTTAGCTATCACCGCTTTGTTAACCCTGGTGATCAGTGTTGCAAGTCAGTTCAGCTTAAGCACAGTCGCACTGAGTGTGATGGTGACTTACTTAATTATTATGCCTTGGCTTTGCTGGTACAGCAGCCGTATCTCATTTAATCAACCAACTGTTACAAACAGTTAAGGAAAACATTATGTCTCCTAGAATCTCAGTAGTAATGCCAGTTTATAACGTTGAACAGTTTGTTAAATCGGCTATTGAATCAGTATTAAAGCAAACCTATGACAACTTCGAGCTATTGATTGTTGATGATCGCGGTGATGATAATAGCATGCAAATATGTAAACAATTTATCGGCGATCCAAGAGTACATATCATCCGTCATCAAACCAACAAAGGTTTAGCAGCGGCAAGAAATACCGGCATCCGTCATTCATTAGGTGAGTTTGTGGCCTTTATTGATTCTGATGATTTATGGCACCCTGAAAAACTACAGCGCCATGTGGTGCATTTAGATAAGAACCCCAACGTTGGATTAAGTTTTTCACGCTCAAGCTTTATTGATTATCAAGGTAAGTTTATCGATTTTTATCAAATGCCAAAACTTTTTGACATTGATGCTGCCCATTTATTATGCCGTAACCCTGTAGGAAATGGCTCAGCGCCGGTTATTCGCCGCAGCACCTTAAACGACATACGCTTTCAGCCAGCAAGCAGTAAAAATCGCCACAGCTGCTACTTTGATGAGAACTTCCGCCAATCAGAAGATATTGAATGTTGGTTACGTATTGCTGCAACCACCTCTTGGGAAATTGAAGGGCTACCAGAGCCATTAACTTACTACCGCCTTAATCATGGTGGCTTATCAGCAAACCTTGAGAAGCAATATGCCTCATGGGAGAAAATGATTGAAAAAGCCCGTGGTTTTGCTCCTAAATTATTAAAGCAACATGAAGAGTCTGCTCGCGGGTTCCAATTACGGTACTTATCAAGACAAGCTATTCGCATTGGTGATGGCAGCGCTGCTGTAAAGCTGTTTAACCGCGCGATGAAAGCATCACCTAGCATTATAAGAAGTGAAACCTTTAAAACCGTCACCACCATGATTGCCGCATATGCGCAGTGGATAATACCTGCTTGGGGTTATATCGCTATCGAAGCTGTTGGGCAAAAATTTATCGGCATTTTACAAAAACTACGTATTTCACGTGACGGCGTTTCAAGTGAATTTATGCAACAAAGTAAATTGTAACCCGCAGCTCTTATCTCATCTTCCCTGTTCTGGCTTTGCAGTGCGATTCGCATTCTGCAAAGTCAGCTTTTTATTGCAAGCCCCTTGCTAAAAAACCACCGAAAAAAAACAGTTAAAAACACAATAACACACTATTAATCAGATACTTAACAAATATGGAATAGTTCGTGCTTTAACAAGGTATCGAACGATTAATCATTGCATTTTATGAGGTACGGTATGGACGCTCATCAATCAGTAAACACTCAAACCCAGTCGCAGGCATCAGACTCAACCTTATTGTCAGTCCGCGCTTTTGATTGCTTTATGGCGATAATATTACTGGTTTTAATGCTACCAATAATGGTGTTTAAAACCTTAATACTTGCCTGCTCAAAGCAAGCTATTTTTGATGCTATCTACATTCATGTATCAGATCGCCAAGTTGCGCTGTATCAATTTAGCCAAGGGCGCTTTTCAAGACTGCCGTTTTTATTGGGGATCATTAAAGGCGAAATTGGTTTTTTAGGCAGTGCCTTTGAGTATTGCGTGTTTGAGCCAAGTTCAACCAATAGCCGCCCTGGTGTTTTTTCCATTGAAAAAATGCAGCGCAATATGGGGATTGAACATATCAATAATGCAGCCCCTGAATTTAGCAGCTTATTTCATTACCTAATTAACCTAAGTAAGTGCCTAATTTGCCGTTTAATTGTTGTCTCTACTGAGCTGAATTACCCTGAGCAATTCAACTTACTTGGGGTCAATATTGATAATAATAAAATGGCTGACAGTGTTGAAAAACTGGTTAAAGCAGCGCAGCACTCTGTGGGCGATGAAACCCAACATTTTGCCTTTGTAAATGCAGACTGCTTGAACATTGCCTCAACAGACAGCTCTTATAAAAATATTCTCAATCAATGCCAGCAAGTTTTTGCTGATGGTAGCGGTATTCGTATTGCTTGCCAGCTACACGGTATCGGCCTTAAAGACAATGTGAATGGTACTGATATGCTGCCGTTACTGTGTCAACGCGCCAGTGAGCAAGGGATAAAACTGTTTTTCCTGGGGGCAACTGCTGGCACCACTGAAGAGGCGGCAACCAACCTTAAACAGCAGTACCCTGATTTACAGATAGTGGGCTGTCATAATGGTTATTTAAATGAAAGCAACCAACAAGAGGTGATTGAGCAAATCAATCAATCAGGGGCGCAGCTACTACTCGTCGGCATGGGGGCGTCAAAGCAAGAACATTGGATTGAGCAACATAAATATCAATTAAAGGTGGGCGCAGCCGTTGGGGTTGGTGGACTGTTTGATTACTTCGCCAATAATGTTTCTCGTGCACCTATTGCTGTCAGACAAGTAGGAATGGAATGGATATGGCGCTTAGCACAAGAGCCACAACGCATGTGGAAACGCTACGTGGTGGGTAACCCGCTATTTTTAGCGCGAGTGTTAAAGCAAAAACAACAGCTAAATTTGGCCTCAGCGACCAGCCAAGCTAAGGCTCAGCCGCTATCAGCTATTTCAAATCACAACCGTCATTGGTACTTCTTTAAAATCAAATGTGGCCAATTTGCAAAACGCACATTCGATATTGTTGCTGCTAGCATTTTGCTAATTTTATTAGCGCCATTATTTGCGTTAACCGCATTAAGTATCCGAATTGAGTCGAAAGGGGCGATCTTTTTTTCACAAACACGCAGTGGCAAAAATAACCAAGCATTCACCATGTGGAAGTTTCGCTCAATGTATATTGATGCCGAGCAAAGGTTAGAAAAAATCAAACAAAACAATGAAATGCAAGGTGGCGTCATTTTCAAAATGAAGCAAGATCCGCGTATTACCACCATAGGAAAACTTATCCGCAAAGCTTCAATCGATGAGTTACCACAACTTTGGAACGTGTTAATTGGTGATATGTCACTAGTTGGCCCAAGACCTGCACTACCTAATGAAGTAAGCCAATATCAGTTAAGCGACCGTCGCAGATTAGGGGTAAAACCTGGCATCACCTGCATTTGGCAAGTTAGCGGACGCTCAGATATTCCTTTTGATAAGCAAGTAGAACTGGACATTGATTACATCTACAAACAATCGCTTAAAGAAGATATCACACTGTTATTAAAAACTATTCCAGCTGTACTTTTGGCGCGTGGCGCCTACTAGGAGACCTTATGCAAGCTATCGTATTTGCCAACCGCAATGGAAATGAATTAGCGCCGCTAAACCAGCAATATTGCCCAGCGCTATTACCGCTAGCAAACAAGCCTCTAGTGGAGTACACCCTAGAAGATTTAGCGGATGCAGGCATAAGCCAAGTCAAAATGGTGATTTGCGCTGATGCAGAACAACTGGAAGCCCAAATTGGTAATGGCCAGCAATGGGGTTTGAATATTGAGTATTTTTTAAGTAAGCCACAAGAAGCAGTTAATAGCGTGCTTGCCAGAATGCATATCGATAACACCACCCAGGCATTAGTGGTTCGAGGCGATATATTAAGAAGCCCTTGCCTAGAGCGTTTTGTGGCATTTTCCAGCATGGTACCCACCAAATTTGTTCACGCAACAATGGAGCAGCGTAACCCTGGAATGATGATGCTACCCGCTGGCTGGAAACACAATCAATTGCTTAACTGGCCACTGCAAACCACAGCGGTAGATCATGATGATAGTATCGCCCAAGTGCTTCATGGTCAGTGCTTTTATTTAGACAGCTTATCAGGCTATGTGGCAGCCACTGAATTTGTGATTTGTAGCAAAATATTTAGCAGTAAAGGTCGCAAACACCAAACAGGCTCAAGCAACCAAAGCCTTATGGTTGAAGCCCAATGCGAGCTGCCGCAATTAGATAGCGCCGAGGTGTATGGCGCAATTGGTGAATACACCAAAGTGTCTCATAAAGCTCAATTAACTGATGCGGTGGTGGTGGGAAAATACTGCTTTATTGAAGATAGCCAGATCCAAAACAGTATTATTTTGCCTAATACCTATGTTGGGCCGCAATTATCGGTTAACAATAAAATCATTTCCCAAGACTTGATGATAGACCCACAAACCAGCAGTTGGAGCAAAATTGAAGATCAAAGTTTAATCGCCACATCGACCCAAAGCGCCAGTAATTACCACACGCTAATGCAGCGTGGACTAATGATGATGTTTTATATCTTACTGTCACCACTATTACTGACCTTATTTGTGGGCGCATTGATCATCAAGCCCAATAAACCACTGCTGACTGAAACCGTGATTAACAACCACAATAAAGCCGTTAAAGCGCACAAGTTTAATTTTAACAACAAGTTTTTTTCACTACTGCCACAACTTTGGTTAGCAGCCAAAGGCGATTTAGCCCTATTTGGCGCATCCAGTAAACATAAGCATTTGCATGACAGCAACACCACTTATGGCGTCTATGGTCCGGTGCAATTGAACTTTGACCAGCACACCCCTGATGAAGAAATACAAATGGTTGAAATGGAATTTGCCCAAGCGCAAAAGCCACTTTACCTAGCAAACATATTGCAGCAAAAGTTTCACAGCAAACAAGCTGACATCATCATTAAAAGCTAAATTGATTTTAAATTAGAGATTGCAGCTAATTACTGATTAAAAAGGATATTCATTATGAAAACCATCATTACATACGGTACATTTGATTTATTCCACTTTGGCCATGTGAGATTATTTCAGCGCCTAAGCAAAATGTGCGATCAACTGATTGTTGGGGTTTCTACCGATGAATTTAATGCCCTAAAAGGCAAGGCAGCTTTCTTTAGCTACCAGCAACGGGTAGAAATTGTGGCGGCTTGTAAATATGTATCAAAGGTCATTCCTGAGCATAACTGGCAGCAAAAATCAGCTGATGTTAGCCGTTTTGATGTTGATATTTTTGCCATCGGCGATGATTGGCAAGGTGAATTTGATTTCTTAAAAAGCCAGTGCGAAGTCATGTACCTCACCCGTACCGACGATATTTCAACCACTGAGATTAAAAATAACCTCGCGGTTAAATCTGTTAATGCGGCCTAAGCTTATTAGCAGTTTAGTGCTAAACTTTGTATTTAAAGGAATTTACAGTCAAGGAGACATTGCATGAGCCAATTTATTGCCAATAGCATCAAATATGTCATGACTCAAAGCGTATATTTTTTATCTGGCTTAACGCCAAGAACGCGCAAAGCAGTGATGGGGTGTTATAAAAATAAATTTGCCGATAATAGCAAATACCTGTTTTTACATTGGCAGCGCACAAAAACGATCCGCGCGATTTGGATAAGTGGCGATGGCGATGTTATCAGCGCATTAAACCAACAAGGCTATGAGGCGTATCACCGCTGGAGCGCCAAAGGGATTTATCATGCGTTAACCACTGAGTTTTATTTCTATACTAGTTATATTGGTGATATTAATCAGTATTTTGCTAAAGGTGCCACCAAGGTTAATTTATGGCATGGCTCGCCGCTAAAACGTATTGAGTATGATATTAACAACGGCCCCTTATTAACGATTTATCACCCTAAAAGCCTGAGCGAAAAGCTTAACTCTGCAAGTTTATACCACCAGCAAAAAGTAAAGCCTGATCATATGATTGCCCCCAGTGATTTAGTGGCCAACCTTTTTGCCAGCGCCTTTAACATCAACCTTAACCAAATGCTCAATTGCGGTAATCCGCGCACTGATTATTACAGCCACTACCCCGAATCAAATTCCTTAGCTGATGAACTTAAGCAAATTAATCACGCTGACAGTATTATTCTTTATGCCCCGTCATGGCGTGACGCCTCTGCCCTTGCTGAAAAACAATCGAATCCTTATTTGCAAGCATTTGATTTTGAGTTGTTATCGGCTTATTTAGTTGCTAATAAGCAGCTATTTTTATTACGGCTTCACCCTAATGAAGCCCAACTTGGCAATGATATATCCAATTACCCTAACATTATTAATATCAGTGATTGGCAAGATACCTATGAAATTATTAATGAGGTTGATCTATTAATTACCGATTATTCGTCTTTGTATATCGATATGCTGCAAAGCCAAGCGGATATTGTGTTTTATCAATTTGATCAGCAGCAATATAGTACTGACAGCCGCCAATGCTATGACTATGCAGCGTCTATTCCTGCTGCGGGTAGGGTGATAACTGAATTTAGCCAACTTATGGCTTACCTTGCTACGTCGTTGGATAAAAACGATGCTAGTCAGCAAGCTGAGCATAAAAAAAATAGAGCTGAGTTATCTCAGCTCTATTGGCAATATCAACATATCAATGTGTTTGATTGTTTGGATGAATTTGTTAAGGCTAAATAAAACCCCATCAATGACTTACTAACAAGCGACTAGCGACTAGCGACTAGCGACTAGCGAAGCAGTGACAGTAAATCATCTGCATTACCTGTCCACTGGCTTTTAGCGCTGCCTGCAAGAATGCTATCAGCTAGGCTTTGTTTGTGCTGCTGCATCTCTTGAATTTTTTCTTCTACCGTCCCTTGGGCAATCAGTTTATACACAAATACAGGGTTGAGCTGACCGATACGGTGCGCCCTATCTGTGGCTTGCTTTTCGGCAGCCGGGTTCCACCATGGGTCAAAATGGATCACGGTATCGGCGGCGGTTAAATTAAGCCCTGTGCCGCCCGCTTTTAGGCTAATCAAAAACACCGGAATTTCACCTTCTTGGAAGGCGTCAATTTCAACCTGACGGTTACGGGTTTGCCCTGTAAGCTTGCTATAGCTTATGCCTAAATCAATCAACTCTTGCTCAATTAGCGCCAACATACCGGTAAACTGGCTGAAAATAAGGATTTTACGGCCCTCTTCAACCATCTCGGGTACATTTTCAGTCAACCAAGTGAGTTTGGCGTTATCTTTGACGTACTGCGCTTGCTCTAGCTTCACTAAGCGTGGATCACAACAGGCTTGGCGTAGTTTAAGCAATGCATCTAAAAACTCAATGTGACTGCTTGATACACCTTGTTTAGCAAACAATTCACGTAATTTTTTCTCCATCACTAAACGGATACTTTCATATAAATTACGCTGATCTTTTTCTAACTCTAAGGTTTGAATGATTATGGTTTTTTCTGGTAGCTCCGACATTACTTCGCTTTTGGTGCGGCGCAGTAAAAACGGCGCAATACGATTGAGCAATATCGCCGATTTTTCAGTATCAGCTTGCTTTTCAATCGGGCCTCTAAATTCTTTATTAAAGTAATTATGCTGACCTAATAATCCCGGTAAACAAAAATCCATTAGTGATTTTAACTCGCCTAAATGGTTTTCAAGTGGCGTACCTGATAAGCATAATCTAAATTGGCCTTTGAAGGTTTTAAGCGCTTGAGTGACTTTTGCTTGGGCATTTTTAATCTGCTGTGCTTCATCTAAAATAATATGCTCAAAGCTGTATTCGCTATAGAACAATTCATCACGCAAGATCAAAGGATAAGTGGTCACAATCACATCGTAATCTGCAATCTGCTCAAGTAATGCCTGACGTTTACTGCCGTGTACCACCAGCACTTTTAAACTTGGGGTAAACTTTTGTGCTTCTTTAAACCAGTTGCCCACTAAACTGGTGGGACAAACAATTAAACTGGGCCTAAATGCCCGTGGATTAACTGCGCTGCTTTGTTGCTTTGATTGTTTCGCTTTAAGTAAAAAAGCGAGCGTTTGCAGGGTTTTACCTAGCCCCATATCATCTGCAAGAATACCGCCTAATTGGTATTCTTTTAAGAAACACAGCCAGTCATAACCTTGCTTTTGATAGTCACGTAAGGTGGCATTAAGCCCTTCTGGCAGCGGCGCTGACTCTATGCCTTTAAACTCGGTAAGTTTATTGGCTAACTGTCTAACGCGCTCACCATTAAGTAACCGAATATCGCTTTCTGATAACTCATTCAATAAGTCAGCCCGATTGCGAGGGACTTCTAGTTGGTCGCCACCACCACGCTGGAATAACTCTTGGATAACCGAAATAAGCGGTTTAATGGTTTTGGCTTTAATCTTCACAAAGCGGCCATTAGGCCCTGGCAGAATGAGCTCCTGCTCGTCATCTGGCTCGCCATTTTGCTGCAGCCAACGGGCAACTAAACTTAATAAAGGTACACTTTGGCCATCAATATCAGCATTAAGTGACAGTGAGAACCAGCCGCTGTCTTCATCATCGTCAAGGTCAACTTCAATGTCGGCTTCAACAATATTAAGGTCAAACTCTGGGGCAAACTCTACGTTATAGCCTAAGTCTTCTAAGGTCATCACCCCAAAGGTGGTGAGCTGGGCCCACTCATTCACCATATCAGGCATTAAGCCTAAACTGTAAAAGCTACTGGCATGATTATAAGTCAGCAGGCTGTTATCAATAAGTTGCAATTGCAAGCTTTGTAGTATCTGCACCACTTGCGCTTCTTGCTCAGGATCACGATGAATTTGATACTGGACTTTACCTTGCTTAATCAAGGTGATTTTTTCGCGAGCTAATTTGCCTGACAACAGCATATCGCCATAGCCATACTGCAGCTGTAATACCGGCTGCATAACTGCGCTGTCGCTTAATTGCACCATGGTAAAAGTCAGCTTTGCGACTAATGGCTGCTCAATTTCATAAAATTCAATTTCACTGGGTACAGGGACACTTTTAGGGGAAAAGTGACGCAACATTTTATCGCTGATATCGTCGACTTTATCTAATGGCACTGGCGGCATTTGTTGCAATAGCTTTAATTTTTCAACGCTTAAGTCAGTATCCAAATGACCAATCTTTAGATAGTCTAAATCCATAAACATCGGTGGATTGGTGGCAATAAACTCCCAGTTTTCAAGCTCAGGCATGGTCATACTGATTTGCGTATGACGGGTATCAGTTTCTTGCCAAATAAAGTCTGGGGTTAATGCGCGGGTCATCTGAATTGGGGTGCGGCTTTCTTCCCAAAAGCAACTGCCAAGTTGGATCATCTTATTTAATGCCAGTGCGCAAATTTCACCTTCAAGATAGATTTTTGAGGCACTTTTTGAAGACGATAATAATAAGCTGATGATTTGGCTATCTTCAGCGTTAATCCACCATGGCAGATGATACTTCACATCATTTAACGCAACTTTACTGCCTTTGTTATACTGCAGTTTTTTGTTTAATTTACTGCGTTTAAACTCAACAAAAATACCATGATGATCGCTTGATAACACAAAGATTATCCGTTCTTTATCTTCATCATCTTCGGTCTGTGTGAGGGTATCTTGCTTATCTAATTGTAAAATCCATTGGCTAAGACGCTGCTCTTCAACTGGCTTTTTATCCACTAACGCCAGTAACGCTGCGGCAACGTGCTTACAATTGCTAGCAACAGGGCAAGTACAATGAGATTTCATCACGATTTTATGATTGACATTGACCAAGCTGATGTCTTGACGATAAGGCTCGGTGGCGGTTCCTACCACATAGGATTCAACATTGTGGTTATCTTGACTGGCGTGAACGTCGAGTACCCGCCCTTCAATCAAATAATTCTGCGCCTTTTGCAGTTGAGTAGATGAAAATAGCTTAGCAACAAGTTCTAAGGTAATTTTTATTGGAAGATTAAACAATTTGGCAGACATGCATTATTCCATACGAGCAGTAGCAAAAGATGGCTACACAACAACGAGCGTAACCATCCATTCTATGGAAGATGCCTGTAAAATTCTACCGTGACATGCGCTTTAATTATTTTTTTTAAGGCTAATATCATAGAGTGCGTAAGCTAATTGATGCTAGCCTTGCAACTAGCCTTGTAATAAGTGCTCTTCAATGGCTTCAATTGCACGGGGTTTTCCTACCACCATCACAATGTCACGGCGCTCAAACACCCAATCATCCGGCGGTGGACTTATCTCCTCACCTTTACGTCTAACAGCTCGTGCTTCAACACTAAACTGCGACCAGTCAATATCGGTGAGTTTCTTGCCGATAGCATCTGCACCTGTATCTAACGCCACAGCATGCAGCAGTTCCAAGGTAAAGTCGGTTTCGGCGCCAGTGAAAAAACCATGTAAATATTGGTAGTGATTACGGCGCTCAGACTCTAAACGTTTAATAATTCTTGGTAGCGGCACGCCACATTTATACAGCACTTGCGACACCAGCATTAAACTGCCTTCGAGCTTTTCTGGAATAACTTGAGTGGCGCCAGCTTCTGTTAAATTTTCTAATTCAGCATCATCTGTAGTGCGAACAATAATTTTAGTTTCAGGGGCTAATTTACGTGATAATGCTAAGCAGTCTTCAACTTGCCTTGACTCACCAAAGGTGATCACCACCATGCTGGCTCGGCGAATACCAATTTGCTTTAACAAGCCCATTTTACAGGCATCACCAAAATAGACCGGCTCGCCTGCAGCGCGGGCTTCAGAAACACGTTTGGGATCTAAGTCCAGCACCACAAATGGCACCGCTTCGGTTTTTAAAAAACGCGCAATGGTTTGCCCTACACGGCCATAACCTAATATTAATACCAAGTCGCCATCATCAGGGCTGGGTAAAATGAATTCTTCATCCATTTGATCTTTACTATTGGTTTTACCCTCAATTTTTGCCGCAATATCAACACAATGCCTGACTAACCAAGGTGCGATGGACATGGATAACACCGCCACCATCACTAAAATGGTACTCATTTGAGTTTCTAATAGCTGATAATTAACCGCCAAGGCTAATACCACAAAACTGAATTCGCCCACTTGAGCCAAACTGATAGCCGTACTTAATGCCACTTTAAATTGCTCGCCCCCAAGCTTTAATAAACCAAACACCACTAAGATTTTGGTCATTAACACTGCAATGAGGATTAATAAAATTTGCCACCAAAACTCAACAACAATAGCAAAATTTAATAGCATACCAATGGAGATAAAAAACAGTCCCATCAGTAAATCTCTAAATGGTCTAATATCCGCTTCTAACTGACGTCGATACTGACTTTCCCCTAACAGCATCCCCGCTATAAAGGCACCTAACGCCATGGATAATCCCAGCCACTGGGTAAACGCCCCAGTAACTAACACCACCACTAAGGTTGATAATACAAACAATTCGTTAGAGCGAGAGCGGGCTACTTCATCAAAAATACGCGGTAAAATCCATTTACCAAATGACATCAATGCTAAAAAGGCCAAAATACCAGTGAACAGCCCCCAAGCGATTTCAACAGCGCCCATGGCTTCACTGCTAGGAGATAACAAAGGTAATACAATCAGTAGCGGTACCACGGCAATATCTTGAAATAACAGCACACTGACAGAGAGCTCGCCATGTCGGCGACGCATCCAGCCTTGATCATTAACCAGTTTTAGCACAATCGCCGTTGATGATAGCGCCACAGCAGAGCCAATCACCACCGCAGCAACCATATTTTGACCGAATAAGTAGGCGACTAAACCGGCAATTAATGCGGTGAATGTCACCTGAGCACTGCCTAAACCGAATACTGTGCGGCGCATAGACCAGAGCTTAGGAACCGAAAACTCTAACCCTAGGCTAAACATCAGCAGCACCACACCCAATTCTGCCACTGAATGCATTTGCGCTTGAGTAAACCAATGAAAGCCACTAGGCCCGCTGAAAACCCCGGTTAGCAGATAAGCTAAGATTGGCGGTAACCCAACTCGGCGTAACAAAGAAATTGCCACAATCGCAATGACTAGCATTGAGAGAATATGGATGAAAATACTGTGCTCCATAAAGGCATGTTCTCCGAGTCAATAAAATAACGATTAGATAAACAGTCTATTAACAAAGTGGCAAATTAACAATAACCTTATGAAAATGGTAAACAAAAAATAACAGGCATAGTTATTGCTTAATAAATTTATCAAACGAATAACAATTAGAAACTTGAAATCATCATTGGGATAATAGCTATGGACTACGCAGTAACGTCACAACCATACCCGAAGTTAACTATAAGTAAATCAGAAGCTTATTATAAAATAACCGATGAAGAACCTAGGCTTAATTTACTGGCAGTGTTACAGCAATTACACTCAAATTTAGACCCTGAAAGCGTTTTTGCCCGCTATGGCAAAAGCATCGGACAAGTTTTGCCGATCCGCGGCATCCAGCTTAATCACCAATTAAAACTGAATTGGGGTCGTTGCCAGGGACTCAGTATTCAGCGAGTGATCACCGGTTTTGGTGAGCCCTATAGCATTAAATATTACTTATCTACGCCACTGACACCAAGTCAAACAAGATTGTTAAACACCTTAGAAGAACTGTTCAATCAGCCATTACATAATGCCTACCAATATGCGCAGATGTCGAACCAAGCGATGTTTGATGCCCTGACTGGGCTAGGTAATCGCTATTATTATCGGCAAAGTATTAAGAGTGCACTGGCAAGAGCTAACCGAAAACAAGCTGATATTTCTCTGATTGTGCTGGACTTAGATAACTTTAAAAACCTCAATGATCAACATGGTCATAAACTGGGGGATACGGTATTAAAAGAGTTTGCTGATTTATTAAATGATGCTATCCGCAATACTGACCAAGCATTTCGAATTGGTGGTGATGAATTTATAATTATAGCCCAAGGAAAAGAACATACGATGACACCATTGTGTGAACGTATTATTGCGGCAATAAATAGCCACCCATTAACCAGTGCATTTAAGGTGCAATGCAGTATTGGGGTGGCTGAGTTTTTACCACCACAAACCCAAGACAAACTTTATGAAACTGCAGATATGGCGTTGTATGCAGCAAAAGCCGCGGGTAAAAACGGCTTTAAATTAAGTATGCAAACAAACGCCTAACTCGTTATGGCTGGCAAGATAGCGTTTATCAACCCAAAAACCAATGGCGGCAACTAAGGTGTCATTGTAAAAAATAAGCGGTATTTTATGCCTTTGCCAAGGTGGCACGGCTAGCTCCTGCCAAACTTTTTTAAGCTCACGGCCTTTATCACGAAAATGCGGCTGACAGCGAATACTGCCTTTGGCGCCAAATGAGATAGTCACTTGCTCCGTTGTCGCTAACCTTAGTCTTACTCCCGTTTGCGTTAAACCAATAGCGCAGTCAGCTAGCTGATTCATCTGCACGGTTAAACTCAATTGCTTGCCAGTACACAATGACTGAATATTGCCAATCAACTCAACATCATCTGGCTTTTCATTACTAACAGGCACCACAAATGCCTTGCCAGCAAAACGCTTTATTGAGTAATCACCACAAAAAATATCCACCTTGGCATCATCAGCGGCATAGATCAGCTGCTGTAAAATTTGTTCCAGCTGCGATTGAGACGGCAAATTAAACCCTAAAGATTGAATAAAGCCCCGCAACAACAGGGCTTGCCATTGAGGTGTTTGGTCTGACAATTGCTGTAATTTAAAAGCGGGCAACTCAAATGGTGTTGCTGTATCAAGCCATGCGGGTAAGCGCGTATCAACTTCATCTTCAATCACTTGCTGCTGCTCAGCGCATAATTTAGCACTGCGTGATGCGGTGGTGGCAATACTTGGCCAGCGAGCTTTTAATCTCGGAATGATGTCATGGCGCAGAAAGTTACGGTCAAATTGCTCATCTTGATTACTTTCATCTTCAATGTGCTTAAGTTGGTTATCACTGGCAAAAGCTTCAATTTGCTGGCGAGTAACATCAAGTAACGGCCTAACAATCCAACTTTGATGATTAAATGGCTGCATGGCGCCCATGGCCGCTAAGCCCTTGGGCCCTTGACCACGTTTGAGGGCTAACAGTAAGGTTTCCAGTTGATCATCTTGATGATGGGCGGTGAGTAATATATCGCCTTGGTTAAGGTATTTTTTGAAGACGTTATAGCGGGCATCTCTGGCGAGCGCCTCTAAACTTTGCCGCGCAGCTTTATTAATCGCTACACGTTCTATCTGTATGGGTAACTGATAGTGCTTAGCCTGAGTGAGACAATGATTGACCCAATGCTCTGCATTGTCACTAAGTCCATGATGAACATGGACTAATAAGCAAGGGATATTAGGGTGCTGCTGGGCAAACTGGCTTAAACCATAGGCAAGGCATTCAGAATCAACCCCGCCGCTGTAAGCTAATACTAACTTAGCCTGAGGCTGTGCGTTTAATAGCACTAGCGCATGCGCTTGTATCGCTTTGCAAATATCTACGCTCAATGGATGCCTCTATTGCCCAAATGGCTCAGCAATGTGAGCCCGAAACCAAAGCCAGTTTGCTAAATTAATTAAACACGATTTTGACGTTTTTAGAGCCCACTAGACTTTCAATTGCCAGCATCAGTTCATCGGTTGGATTCACCCGCCATTCATCACCAAGGCGTAATTGGCCTGCTGCTTGTTGCTGCTGATAATTAATGATAACCGGCACACTGCCGTTTTTCCATGGCGTTAATGCTTGCTCAAATTGCTCAAGCCAAGTTTGATTGATGTCATCAGCAGTAATGTTTATTTCCACTGCATTGGCAAAGTGGCTACGAGCCTCGCCAATTTCAATGATGTTGCGGGCAGTCATGCGATTGCCACCAGCAAAATCATCAAAGCTGACCTCACCTTCACAGATCAAAATTTTATCTTTTTCAAGCAAGTGATTAAACTTTTCAAACGCTTCAGTAAATAGCATCACCTCTAAGCGTGAGCTTTTATCATCTAACGTCACCAGCCCCATTTTTGAGCCACGTTTGGTTACCATCACTCGAGTGGCAATAACTAGCCCCGCGGCCTTCATGGTTTTGCCGCGATCTGTCGGATGCACGTCTTTTAAACGCCCTGAAGTGTAATGCTTCAGCTCTTTTAAGTATTGATTTATCGGATGACCTGTAAGGTATAAACCTAAAGTATCACGCTCACCTTCAAGCCAAACTTTATCAGGCCAAGGAGTACATTCAACAAAGTTTTGTTTATTGTCTTCTGGTTCAGAGTTAAGTAGGCCAAACATATCGTTTTGGCCAATAGCTTCAGCTTTGGCATGCTGGGCCGCGGCCAAAATCGCTTCTGGTAAGGTGGCAATCATCGCCGCGCGGTGCGGACCTAAACTGTCTAATGCACCGGCGCAAATCAGTTTTTCGATGACGCGTTTATTGAGCTTTTTAAGATCAATTCGGGCGCAGAAATCAAATAAATCAATAAATGGTCCGTCTTTTCGGGCATTGAGAATCGATTCCACTGGGCCATCACCAACCCCTTTAATCGCACCGATCCCGTAGACAATGTTAAGCTCGTCATCAACGGTAAATTTGAATAAGCCTTTATTCACATCCGGTGGAATAAGCGGTATGCCCATGCGTTCACATTCATCGACTAAGATAACGATTTTATCTGTGTTATCCATATCTGCTGACATTACCGCCGCCATAAACTCGGCAGGGTAATGGGTTTTAAGCCATAGGGTCTGATAGGAAACCAGTGCATAGGCAGCTGAGTGAGATTTGTTAAAACCATAACCGGCGAATTTTTCAACCAAGTCGAAGATCTTCATCGACAGGTCGCCATCAACACCGTTATTGATAGCCCCCTCTTTAAAGGTGCCGCGCTGCTTTGCCATTTCTTCTGGTTTTTTCTTACCCATTGCACGGCGTAACATATCCGCGCCACCTAGGGTATAACCGGCAAGAACCTGGGCAATTTGCATCACTTGTTCTTGATACAAAATAATGCCGTAGGTTGGCTCTAACAGCTCTTTTAATGACTCATGTTGATATTCTGCATCAGGGTAAGAGACCGCTTCACGGCCATGCTTACGCTCAATAAAGTTATCTACCATGCCTGATTGCAATGGGCCTGGGCGAAACAGTGCCACAAGTGCAATCATGTCTTCAAAACAATCGGGTTGCAGACGTTTAATCAAATCTTTCATACCACGGGATTCTAACTGGAATACCGCTGTGGTTTCATAGCGCTGAAGTAATCTAAACGACTTAGGATCGGTTAAGTCAATGGCCTCAATCCTGACGGGCTCTTTGCCCTGCTTTGCTAGGCGCGGGTTAATCATTTGCAGCGCCCAATCAATAATGGTCAGGGTTCTTAAGCCTAAGAAATCAAACTTAACTAGCCCTGCGGTTTCTACATCATTTTTATCGAATTGCGTTACTGGGTTTAAGCCTTCAGCATCACAATAAAGGGGCGAGAAATCAGTGATAACTGTCGGTGAGATAACCACGCCACCAGCATGCTTACCGGCATTACGAGTAACACCTTCAAGTCGTCGACACATGTCAATCAGCTCACGGACATCTTCATCAGCGTTATACGCTTCTGGTAATGATGGCTCCACTTCAAAGGCTTTGGTCAGAGTCATCCCGGGCTCTGCAGGGATCATTTTTGTTAACCGTTCAACAAAACCATAGGGGTGACCGAGTGCACGGCCAACGTCCCGTACCACAGCTTTTGCCGCCATGGTACCAAAGGTAATAATTTGTGATACCGCATCTCGGCCATACAATTCAGCAACGTGATCGATAACTTCATCACGTCTATCCATACAGAAATCGACATCGAAATCAGGCATAGAGACACGTTCTGGGTTTAAGAAACGTTCAAACAGTAAGTCGTACTCTAGTGGGTCAAGATCGGTAATTTTTAGTGCATATGCCACTAATGAGCCCGCACCAGATCCACGACCCGGTCCAACAGGAATATCGTTATCCTTACCCCATTGAATAAACTCCATTACAATAAGGAAGTAACCAGGGAAGCCCATTTGGTTAATCACTTTTAGCTCAATATCTAGGCGTTCATCATACTCGGGACGCTTTTCTAAACGTACCTGTTCATCAGGGAATAAAAATTCCAGCCGCTCTTCTAGGCCTTTTTCCGACACTTCGACGAGAAAGTCTTCAATGGTCAAATCGCCCGTTGGGAAGTTAGGCAAGAAATATTCGTGTAAACGTATAGTCACATTACAGCGTTTGGCGATTTCCACACTGTTTGCCAGTGCTGATGGAATATCAGCAAATAACTCACACATTTCTTCTTCTGTGCGTAAGTATTGTTCTTTACTGTATTTTTTCGGTCTGCGAGGATCAGCTAAAGTAAAACCGTCATGGATCGCCACCCGTATTTCATGGGATTCAAAATCATCGGCCTTTAAAAAGACCACCTGATTGGTCGCCACAACAGGTAGATTGCGATCAGAAGCTAATTTTACCGCCATGTGCAGATAGCGTTCTTCATCAGCTCTGCCAGTTCGCAAAAGCTCTAAAAAGTAACGATCTTCAAAATGGGTTTGATAGAAATTTATCAGCTGATCAACTTGGGTTTGGTTACCTTTTAATAATGCCTTACCAACATCGCCTTCTTTCGCCCCAGAAATAATCAAAATGCCTTTATTAAACTTAATCAGCCACTCTTGATCGATAACCACTCGCCCATCTATTTGGCCACGTAAATAGGCCTCACTGATGAGCTGGGTTAAATTTTGATAACCGTCGTTATCTAAGGCGATGATAGTTAAGGCGCAAAACTCTTTTTCAAAACCTGGGACTTTCATCCAAAAATCAGCGCCAACAATCGGCTTGATCCCTGCCCCATGACAGCCACCATAAAACTTTACCAGACCACAAAAGTTATTTTGATCTGTTATCGCTAGCGCCCCCATTCCAAGCTCTTCGGCTTTGGCAATAATAGGTTTAACTTTTGCCACGCCATCTGACATGGAAAAATCACTGTGAACGCGAAGATGAACAAAACGAGGATCGGACATAGATTATAGTATCTTTGAAATGCGTGATTAAAAGGAAAAAACTGCTAGCCAGATTAACAAACTAACCCCAAATTTAATAGAACAGATTAGGGCTATCATCGCTAAATAAGCCGATTAAACAGCGCCAATGCCGTAGGCAATACTTGGCGATGCTGTCTAATGCTATATTGTTATAACCAAAGCGGTTTAAGATTCAGATTTTGCCAGTACTGCCATGACTGGTTTAAAACTTTTGCGGTGTTCAGCTAATACCCCATGTTGTGCTAATGCTTCAAAATGGGCTTTAGTTGGGTAACCTTTATGATTGGCAAACCCATATTGTGGATATCTGGCATCAAGCTCAGCCATTTCCCTGTCGCGGGTTACCTTGGCAATAATCGATGCGGCGCTTATTGCTGCCACCAAGCCATCACCTTTGATAATGGCATGACTAACAATTCCAAACTCTGGACTACGATTCCCATCCACCAACACTCGCTCTGGGGTAATAGTTAAGCCTTGCACTGCCCGCTGCATAGCCAGCATGGTGGCATGGAGAATGTTAAGTTCATCAATCTCTAATGGGGATGCACGGCCGACACTAATGCATAAGGCTTTTTCACTGATTTCAGTAAATAGCAATTCACGGCGTTTTTCAGTTAATTTTTTTGAGTCATTTAAGCCTGATATCGGATTATTAGGGTCTAAAATAACTGCTGCGGTAACCACATCACCCACTAATGGGCCTCGGCCAACTTCATCAACACCCGCGACCACGCCGCGGCTAATGTATTCAACTTGTTCGGGGGTAATACCCTTTATTACTGCAGGAATACGACTCACAAATCACCTCTAAAATTGCCATAAAAAAACCTGCTTGAGCGAATAACATCACTCAATCAGGCTTTAAAAATTACTGATATTAATCGAGTAAGTTAATTACCGCGTCAGCAGCTCTATCGCTGGCATTGCAGCGTAAACTGCGATGAATTTGCTCAAACTCTTGCTTAAGCGGCGTAAAATCTGCATTTAACTGCTCAATCACTGCAGCTGAAATATTCTCAGGATTACACTCATCTTGAACAATTTCAGGAATAAGCTTTTTGCCCGCGAGCAAGTTTGGCAAAGAGTAATGCTCAACTAACATCATGCGTTTAGCAATTTTGTAAGTCAGCGCATTAACCCGATAAGACATCACCATAGGCCTTTTAACCAGCATGGCTTCAAGTGCTGCAGTGCCTGATGCTAGTAAAATAGCGTCAGCTGCGGCCATGACTTCCCTTGATTGCCCTTCAATTAAATCGATAACCAAATCTGGTGCATACAGCTCAAGGGCGGCAATAAACTGCTCCTTACGGGCCTTATTAACCAGTGGCGTGACAAACTTAATATCTGGATAAGCTTGCTTAACAATCAGCGCCGCTTTAATAAAAGGTTCAGCTAACTGTTTTAGCTCACCACCGCGAGATCCAGGCAAAATGGCTAAATATTCTGCATTAGGGTCTAAACCCAGCAGTTTACGGGCAGCTAACTTATCGCTTTCAAGCGGAATATCATCCGCTAAAGTATGACCGACAAAGGTACATGGCACCTGATGTTTGTCATAAAACGCTTTTTCAAAAGGTAATAACGACAACACCATATTGGTGGCTTTTTCGATTTTGAAAATACGTTTTGGACGCCAAGCCCAGACCGACGGACTCACATAATGGACCGTTTTTATGCCTTTATTTTTTAACTTGAGTTCAACCCCAAGGTTAAAATCTGGCGCATCAATACCAATAAAGCAATCAGGTTTTGCTGCACAAATTTGCTCAATCAAACTGGCGCGCACTTTAAGTAAACGCGGCAGCCTTGCTAACACTTCAACAATCCCCATAACGGCAAGCTCTTCAAACGAAAAAAAGCTCTCGAAACCAAGAGCCTCCATTTGAGGACCACCAATGCCAATAAAGCGCGCATCTGGGTAGTGATTTTGTAGCGACTTAATTAAGCCTGCGCCTAAAATATCGCCGGAGATTTCTCCGGCGACCATAGCAAATATACGAGGGGTATTATTTGTCATTATCAATACTATCGAATGATCCCGCGAGATGAACCATTAATGAATTCAACCATGCCTTTAACGTATTCATCGGCTTCAGCGTCTTCAGTAATTTCAGCTAATGCTTCTTCAATCGTTAAATTTTTACGATATAGCGATTTATAGGTACGACGAATAGCATGTTGGGTTTCTTTAGTGAAACCTCGGCGCTTCAAACCTTCAACGTTCAGACCTCTTGGGATAGCTGGGCTACCGGCTGCCATCACAAATGGCGGCACATCTTGAAAGATGGTTGAAGAGCCTGCAGTAAACGCATGGGCACCAATATGTACAAACTGATGTACACCAGTCATGCCACCTAAAATAGCCCAATCACCAACATGTACATGGCCTGCAATAGAAGCATTATTTGCCATGATAATATTGTCACCTAACACACAGTCATGAGCGATATGCACATAAGCCATAAGTAGGTTATTTGAACCTATACGGGTTTCACTATTATCTTGAATGGTACCACGGTGAATAGTCACGTTTTCACGAATGATATTATTATCACCCATGATTAAAGTTGTTGGCTCACCAGCATATTTCTTATCTTGGCATTCTTCGCCAATTGAAGAAAACTGGAAGAAACGATTGCCTTTACCAATGACACTTGGGCCTTTGATAACGACATGTGAACTAACCCAAGTATCGTCGCCAATTTCAACGTCAGCGCCAATATAACTCCAAGGGCCAATCGTGACATTGTTACCAATTTTTGCGTCTGGGTGAACGAATGCTAACTTATCAATCACTTGTTGATCTCTCTGCGTGCACACATGATTTCGGCTGAACAGGCTAGCTCGCCATCGACGAATGCTTGTCCTTCAAATACACCAATTCCTCGGCGCTCTTTAATCATTTTAACGTGGAAATGAATCTGATCACCTGGAGATACCACCCGCTTAAAACGTGCTTTATCAATACCAGCAAGTAAATATAAGACATCTGGTGATGGATCTGGACTCATGGTTTTAAATGCAAGCAAACCTGTTGCTTGGGCCATCGCTTCAATGATTAATACACCAGGCATTACTGGTTTAACTGGGAAGTGACCTTGGAAAAAAGGCTCATTAAAGGTGACATTTTTAATCGCATGTAAAGACTCACCTACGGTGTAATCTAGAACACGGTCAACTAACAAAAAAGGGTATCTATGAGGAAGATACTGAAGGATCTCTTCAATATCCATGGTATTTAATTGGTTTGACACGCTAATTCCTCGCAATGGCAATCATGCCATGACTTCTAATCTTGTATTTTCTTTTCAATCACTTTGACGCGATTAAATAATTCATCTAAATGACGGAAACGAACAGTATTGCGACGCCATGATTTGTTATCCATTGCAATTGTAGCAGATGAATACAAACCTGGTTTACGAATTTCGCTTGTCACATTGGTGCTGCCAGAGACATGGGTGCCGTCTGCAACCTTCAAATGGCCTGCGATACCGCTACCGCCACCAATAATACAGTACTTACCAAGAGTCGCACTACCGGCTAGGAATGAGGTTCCTGCAATAGCGGTATTTTGGCCGACAACACAATTATGGGCAATTTGAACTTGGTTATCGATGATAACGCCATCATGAATTTCTGTATGAGATAAAGCACCACGATCTACTGTGGTATTGGCGCCAATTTCTACATTATCGCCAATTCTTACACCACCAGTTTGTGGGATTTTGATCCAGTTACCGCGCTCGTTCGCATAGCCAAAGCCATCAGAACCAATCACGCAACCAGAATGAAAAATACATTGCAGACCAACAATCACATCATGATAAAAAGTCACATTGGCTTTTAAAATACAGCCAGAACCTATGATAGATTGCTCGCCAATAACACTACCTGCAGCAATTTGTACGTCATTACCAATAATGACATTGGCATCGATGACAACATTAGCCCCTATAGCGACATTCTCGCCCAGTTGCGCTGAGGCATCGATTTGTGCCGAGGGGTGGATACCTTTGGTAACTTTTGGGGTGGTATCTAAAAGTTGTGCTACCCGTGCAAAGCCCACGTATGGGTCTTTTAACACTAAAGCATTGCCGCTGTAATCTTCGGCATCTTTTTCACTCAATAACACCGCACCCGCTTGAGAGGTCTCAAGCTGGGCACGATATTTACTATTGGCTAAAAAAGAAAGTTGATCTGAGGCGGCATCTTCTAGGGTCGCAACACTGGTGATCACCAAAGTGTCGTCGCCTTTAACAGATGCGCCTAATAGCTGACCAAGCTCTTTTAAAGTCACGGTTTTCATTAGTTGCCTTTACTTAACGCTTGAACAACTTTATCACTGATATCAGCATCTGGCTTAACGTAGATAACTGCACCACGTTGCAATACGATGTCATAAGACTCTTTTGCAGCAATAGTATTAATCGCTTCTTGTACTTTAACTAAAAGCTTGTTTTGCTCTTCACCTTGACGACGACGCATATCTTCATCAAGTGCTTTGCCTTTTAATTGGAAATCAGACTTTAGTGATTCCATTTCACGTCCAAGCTCAGTTTTTTGACTTTCGCTCATTAACGCGCCATCACGTTGTTGCTTTTCAACTAATGTACGCATTTGTTCTTGCATTTTTTGTACGTCAGCAACTCGATCACCAAACTCAGTTTTTAGTGACTGTGAAATTTGTTCACGTTGAGGCAGTTGCTCAAATACTTCGCCCATATCAACCACAGCAATTTTTTCAGCATGTGCCATCATAGGTGCACTTAAAAATGCCATTGTTACTAACGCGCGATTTAACATCTTTTTCAAAATAGACTCCTTGTTATTATCAGCAAAACTTGCTGAGTGTATTTGTTTTAGAACGTTTTGCCAATGTTGAACGAAAATATCTCTGTTTCATCATCTTCGTACTCTTTAATCGGCCAAGCCAAGCTAAACACCATAGGTCCCATTGGTGATAACCATTGGACGCTCATACCCCAAGAGGCACGGATCCGACCTGGGTCGCTATAATCTTCCAGTTTGTCAAACTCATCCGCTGGAAGGTATCTATACGAGTCATAATCAAACTCGGTATCCCATACGTTACCAGCATCAACAAAGAAACTAGTACGTACTGAATTAGAATAAGCCTCATCCAAGAAAGGCGTTGGAACAATCATTTCCACACTGGCAGTCGCAATGGCATTACCACCAATAGAACGACCAGAACTCACTTGAATTCGGTTAGGATCACCTGGCAGTGTACAGCCGTCACCTGATGGATCTGGCGCACATGGCTCACTACCACGATATAAATAGAACGAACGAGGGCCGACAGAATTAGACTTAAAGCCACGTAATGAGCTACTACCACCTGAGTAATAGTTTTCCCAGAAAGGCAAAATTTGATCATTATCATTAAACTTACCATAACCATTGGCATAACCTAAGCGCGCTCGCGTTAGTAACACAAAGCTGTGGTTACGGGTTAATGGTAAGTAAAAGTTGGTATCAAAGTCAGTTTTAAAATACTGCAGATCCGACCCTGGAATGGTTGCTTTCGCACTTAGGCGCTGCGATGAACCATCTGTTGGGAAGGTGCCGCGGTTTAATGTACTGCGATACCAACCACCATTTATCTCAAAGTTATCAAAGGCTAAATCAGAATTCGGGTCATCAGACTCACGGTAAACATTATAGAAACGTAATGCTTGTTCGTAAGCAGAGATTTCTGAAATCGCGTTATGACGATAGCCGATACCACCATTTAAACGGTTATTTTCGTTTATCGGGAAGCCTGAGTTTACCGCGATGCCATAAGATTTATTCTTATAACGCTCAAGGTTAGCCTCGTTTGCATCAAACTCGTTCCAGAAGATACTGCCGCCTAAGCTCACACCATCTTTAGTAAAGTACGGGTCAGTGTAAGAGAAGTTAACGTTCTTAGAATACTTATTGGTATTTAAGTTAATACCCGCTTGGTTACCCGTACCTAAGAAGTTACTTTGCTGTACACCAAACTGCAGACTTAAGCCTGATTCAGTACCATAACCCACACCGGCGTTAAATGAACCAGATGGCTGTTCTTTCACATTGAAAGCCACATCCACTAAGTCATCACTGCCAGGTACTTGTACGGTTTCAGTATCAACTGTTTCAAAGTAACCTAAACGGTTTAACAATACTTTTGACTGCTCAACTTGAGCTGAGTTTAACCACGCACCTTCCATTTGACGTAGTTCACGACGCATTACTTCATCTTTAGTAACTGTGTTACCGCTGAAGTTAATTGAGCGCACGTAAACACGTTTACCAGGGTTAACATTAATGTTTAATGCAACCTCTTTGGTTTCGTCATTAATTTCTGGATAGGTTTTTACTTCAGGATAAGCATAACCAAAACGGCCTAAATACTTGCTGTACATTTCTTCGGTGAAGGTAACATCACCACCGTTGTACATATCGCCTTCTTTGATCGGCAAGATAGCCTTCATCAACTCTTCACGGCCCATTAAATCACCGGTTAAGTTAACTTCAGAGACCTCGTACTTATCACCTTCATCAACATTGATGGTGATGTACAAGCCTTTTCTATCAGGGGTCATTGCCACTTGGGTTGATGTTACCGCAAAGCGAATATAACCTTGGTTGTGATAGTAGGTTTTTACCGTTTCTAAATCAGCTTCAAGCTTTTGCTTTTGATAACGGCGCTCACCAAATAAGTCCCACCAAGCAACGTAATCTTTAAGCTCAAGTAAACCAATTAATTCAGAATCTGAAAAAACGGTATTACCCACTACGTTAATTTGGCGAATTTCAGCCGCTAAGCCTTCAGTGAAGTTAAATTTAAGTTCAACACGGTTACGAGGTAAGTTAATGACTTCTGCTTCAACTTTCGCGCCGTATTTACCCACACCGTAATAGAAATCTTGCAGGCCTTTTTCGATGCCTGACAACATGGTTCTATCAAGTGACTCACCGATTTTAATACCAGAGCCGTCTAAGCTTTCTTGTAACTGCTCATCTTTAATATCTTTGTTACCTTCAAAGGTAACAGCACTGATAGTGGCACGCTCTTTAACGGAAACAAGCAATACGCCATCTTCATGGCTAACACTGATGGTTTCGAAGTTGGTTGAGGCATACAAGCTTTTAATGGCTTGCTGTAATTTTACTTGGTCTACCGTATCGCCCACTTTAACGGGCAGGTTTAGCAAGGCAGCACCAAGTGCGACTCGCTGTAAACCATCAATCTGGATGTCGGTCACTTCAAATGGTTGGAAAGTTTCCGCCATACCATTGCCTGAAAATGACGCGCCGACTAAAATCATCGAGGCAAAAAGTTTATTCAATCTCATAGAGCACTTCTAATTATTTGTGTTCCCTGCTC
Organism: Shewanella sp. 10N.286.51.B8; assembly: GCF_041469325.1. Lineage (NCBI taxonomy): Bacteria > Pseudomonadati > Pseudomonadota > Gammaproteobacteria > Alteromonadales > Shewanellaceae > Shewanella > Shewanella sp. 10N.286.51.B8. The sequence goes on along the minus strand of NZ_JBFRKG010000019.1, from coordinate 34,720 downwards.
AGAGTCTGGAAAAATCATTAAAGAGTGCAACACTCATCAACAATAACAGCATCGCTGCGCCAAACCTGAATCCTATGTCCTGTACCTTCTCCGGTACAGGCTTACCCGTAATCACTTCGATAAAGTAATACAGCAAGTGTCCCCCATCGAGCACTGGCAAAGGCATTAAATTAATGATGCCTAAGTTCACACTGATGAGTGCGATAAACCCAAGAAAGTACACAAATCCATAGTCTGCACTGGTACCAGCACCTTGAGCTATAGAAATAGGACCACTTAAGTTTTTCACCGACACATCGCCGGTAAACAGTTTTCCAATCATCTTAAAGCTGACAACCACCAGTTGCCATGTTTTATCAGCGGCTGCTGTGAAGGAATCTACTATGCCATACTCAAGCTGGAAGCGCATACTTTCCGGCCAATCAATTTGAGTAGGACTTACCCCGACCATGCCAATCACTTGGCCTGCAGCATTGGTTTGTGCTTGCGGGGTGACATTAAGGGTTAATGCTTGATTATCACGTAATATTTTTAGCTGCACCGTTTTATCGGCAGACTTTTGTATCACATCTACAAACGCATTCCAATCGCGGTATGGTTTACCATTGATGGCAGTAATTTCATCGCCAACCTGCATACCAGCATATTCTGCCGCGCTACCTTTGGTGATCAAGGCTATTATAGGTTCAATGGCTGGGCGATAAATACCTAAACCAATTGCACTAATTGGCGATTCTTTATCGGGGTCAAATGTCCATTGGCTAATATCAAGCGTATGGGATTGACCAATCTGGGCATCTGTGACGGCCGCATTAAGCGGTGTAAGACTGATCTCTAACGAATCGCCGCCAATATGACTCACTAACGCTAAATTAACTTCTTCCCAGTTTCTGACTTTTTGACCAGATACCGATAAAATTTGCATTGGCTCTTTAATGCTTATCTGCGCCGCAGGAGTATTGGCTTTGGTGGTATCAATAACAGGCTTGAAAGAAGGTACGCCAATGATGTACATAAGGTATAAGGCAACAATGGCGAACAAAAAGTTGGCCATGGGCCCGGCTGCCACAACCACAATACGCTGCCAAACGGTTTTTCGATTAAAAGCTTGGTCGAGTAATTCCTCTGGGACTTCTTCTACTCGCTCATCAAGCATTTTGACATAACCGCCAAGCGGGATCATCGCCACAACGTACTCAGTGCCGTCTTTACCAACCTTGCGCCAAATGGCTTTACCAAAGCCAATAGAAAAACGTTCGACTTTTATGCCGCAACGGCGTGCAACCCAAAAATGTCCGTATTCATGAACTGTAATCAAAATACCTAATGCGACAATAAATGACCCTAGGTTCCATAAAAAATCTAACATTGTTCTCCTAAGAACTAGTTAATTGATTTAATTGCTTCATGAGCAATTGCACGTGCTTGTGCATCTAACTGTACAATATCTTCAATCGTCGATAACGACGACTGCGGCACTTTTAATAAACACGCTTCATTAACTTTAGCGATGTCAGTGAACTTGATTTGTTCAGCTAAAAAGGCTGCTACGGCAATTTCGTTAGCGGCGTTAAGTACTGTTGTCGCCTCTTGCCCTTGCTCACAAGCCTGCATTGCTAAGCCTAAACATGGGAAACGATTGAAGTCAGGTTCACAGAAGCTCAATTCTCGGACTTTGAAAAAGTCCAAAGGTTCAACTCCAGCGTTAATTCTTTCAGGAAAAGACATACAATGGGCAATAGGTGTACGCATATCTGGGTTACCCATTTGTGCGAGCACTGAACCATCTCGATATTGCACCATAGAGTGAATCACACTTTGCGGGTGAATAACCACTTTCAATTGCTCAGCCTTAGTATTGAATAACCAGCGCGCTTCAATAAACTCAAGACCCTTGTTCATCATGGTGGCTGAATCGACTGAAATTTTAGGTCCCATTGACCAATTAGGGTGATTACACGCTTGTGCTGGCGTCATGGATTGAAGCGCGGCTAAATCGGCGGTTAAAAATGGGCCACCAGAGCCTGTCAGTAAAATATGCGAAATACCAGATGCGGTTAAATCACAGTGCCCAAGGTTGGCTTGAATATCGGCAGGTAAGCACTGAAAAATAGCATTATGCTCACTATCGACCGGCAGTAGGGTCGCGCCACTTTGCACTGTAGCCTGCATAAACAATTCGCCAGACATGACTAAGGCTTCTTTATTTGCCAGCAATACCCGTTTGCCCGCTTTAACTGCGGCAAAGGTTGAAACAAGACCTGCTGCGCCGACAATCGCGGCCATAACCGTATCAACTTCAGAAGCCGTGACAAGACCTAATAACGCATCCTCACCTGTTGTCACCTTAGTGGCAATATTAGCAGGTATACGCTGCTGCAGCGCCTTAGCTGCAGATTCATCGACCATATGTGCATATACTGGTTTATGCTCGATACATAATGACAACATTTTATCGACGCTGGCATTGGCAACGAGACCATAAACCGCATATTGCTGTGGGTTTTGGCTAATAACACTTAACGTACTTGACCCAATGGAGCCAGTAGCGCCTAAAATGACCATATTTTGCATTGTATTAAATCCAGAATGCGATGTAGATAAGAGTGAAGATCGGTAGTGCAGCCGTTAAACTGTCCATTCTATCGAGTACTCCACCATGGCCTGGTAAAATAGTACCTGAATCTTTTATATCAGCAGCACGTTTAAACATGCTTTCAGATAAATCACCAAAGGCTGAAGCTAAAGCGGTTATCAGCGTAACGGTAATCACTAAAGCTAATTCTTGTTCTGGTGAGTAATACATCACCCCACATGCGACGACCAAGGTTGCTAATAAGCCACCAATCAAACCTTCAAGGGTTTTATTAGGGCTAACATTGGGCATCAATTTATGCTTACCAAATGCGCGACCAGCAAAATAAGCACCTGTATCAGCGGCCCAAACAACTAACATGACTAAAAAGACTAAGGTGCCGCCAAAATAAGGGTCAACATTACTGCTGATTGATTTGAGCGTAATGAGGGCAACAAAACAGGGAATAAGTGTTAGCTGACCAAACATCGACTTCAGCATTGGGCTGTTTTTCCATATGCTGTCAGTTTTAGGAAATGAAATAACTAAAAGTGCGCTTAAAAACCACCAAAAAGCACCAATAGCAATAATAGAGACAAAAATAGGGTGTAATTGGCCTTTAAGCCACATTGCATCCACAGGTACGATAAAGTTTAACGCTAATAAAATAACGGTGACTGTGACGGTAAATGTCCACTGGGTCACTTTACACTCAGGGTCAATAAAGCTGCCCCACTCTTTTGCGCCGATCATGAATACCGGCACCAAAACCCAAGCAAAATACTCTGCAGGCAGAAAGAAAATGGCCCCTATAACGAGAGGAAGTAACCATAATACTGTTATAATTCTTTGTTTTAACAAAAGTTTAGCCTCTTAATTCTTTATATAGCGCGAATTTCTTCGATTTGACTGCCTGTCAAACCAAAGCGGCGCTGTCTACTGGCAAATACAGCAAGGGCATCTTTAAACGCTTGCTCATTGAAATCTGGCCATAAGGTGTCAGTAAAGACTAACTCCGCATATGCAGCCTGCCATAAAATAAAATTACTGATGCGGTAATCACCGCCTGTCCGGATCATCAAATCAACTTCATTTTGTCCGTGCATGCACAGTTGTTGATTTAATAAATCTTCAGTTAACTCATCGGATGCTAAATCACCTTGGGCGACTTTATCCGCTAACTTTTGTGTCGCTTGTAAAATATCCCAGCGGCCACCATAGTTAGCAGCAACATTAAGCACTAAACCAGTATTGCCTGCCGTTTTTTGTTGTGCTTCATGGATCTGTTTTTGTAAACGTGCAGAAAAGCGGCTGATATCACCGATAATATTTAAACGCACTTGATTATTATGCAGTAGTTTGATTTCGCGCTGTAATACAGTGAAAAACAATTCCATCAGCAAACTGACTTCTTTATCAGGACGACGCCAATTTTCACTGGAAAAAGCAAACAAGGTTAACGACTCGATTTGTAACTGGCTCGCCACACTGACAGCCCGACGCACGGCCTTTACACCGGCCTTGTGGCCGAACACTCTTGGTTTACCTTGTTGCTGAGCCCAGCGGCCATTGCCATCCATAATGATGGCAACATGTTTAGGCAACGACTGTTTAACCACATCAGATAATTGCCCAGGCAATTGCTCTGATGAATCAATATCGGTATCTAATTGTGTTTCTGGCTCAAATCCAACAGTGGATGACATCTATTACAACCCTTTCAAATAGACAAACGCCGTGTAGTATAACCTTACACGGCGCTTCAACTCTAGCTTTGCTATGAGGAGAATTAGACTTCCATCAATTCTTTTTCTTTAACAGCTAAAATTCCATCAATATTCTTGATGCTAGCATCGGTGAACTTCTGAATTTCATCTTCGCTACGGCGAACATCATCTTCAGTACACTCTTTTGCTTTCTCAAGCTTTTTAATTTCGCTGATAGCATCACGGCGAACGTTACGGACTGCAACACGGCCATTTTCAGCTTCACCACGAACCACTTTGATGAAATCTTTACGACGCTCTTCAGTCAATGCTGGTAATGGAATACGCATTGAGTTGCCGGCAGTCATTGGATTTAAGCCTAAATCAGAGCTCATAATCGCTTTTTCTACAGCTTGCACCATAGTAGCATCAAATACAGTTACATTTAGCGTACGTGAGTCTTCGATACCAATATTAGCAACTTGCTTAAGTGGTGTCATAGAACCGTAGTAAGAAACCTGAATTGAATCAAGTAAACTTGGGTGAGCACGGCCGGTACGCACTTTGGCCATTTGGTTTTTAGTTGCTTCAACACATTTGCTCATACGTTCTTGAGCATCTTCTTTAATTGTATTAATCACGTTAAATATCCTTTTGGTCACAAACACTTAATACCTGAACGGCACCTTGATAATGGTACACGGGTTGCCCTATGTCGATACCCGTTCAAGTTAAATTTCTAAGCCTGATTTAGCTTGATTTTTTAGCGCTAATATACGTGCCTTCTTCTTCACCCATGATAACACGGCGCAATGCACCTGGCTTATTCATGTTGAATACTAATATTGGCATGTTGTGGTCACGGGCTAGCGTAAATGCTGCTAAGTCCATTACCTTAAATTCGTTTTCTAACACTTCGTTGAAGCACAGGGTGTCGTATTTAACCGCTTCTGGATCCTTCATTGGATCAGCTGAATAAACACCATCAACTTTAGTGCCTTTAAGTACAACTTCAGCTTCAATTTCAATGCCGCGTAAGCAGGCTGCTGAATCGGTTGTACAGAATGGATTACCGGTACCCGCTGCAAAAATCACAACACGACCCGATTTTAATAAACTGATTGCTTCAGCCCAGTTGTAGTCATCACACACACCTTTTAAAGGAATGGCTGACATCAAACGTGCATTTACATAGGCACGGTGCAGTGCATCACGCATTGCAAGGCCGTTCATTACGGTTGCTAACATGCCCATATGATCGCCAACAACACGATTCATACCAGCTTGCGCTAAGCCTTCACCACGGAATAGATTACCACCACCAATTACAACCCCAACTTGAATACCTAACTCAACCAGTTCTTTGACTTCTTGAGCCATACGATCAAGTACTTTAGGGTCAATACCGAAGCCTTCTTCGCCCATCAAGGCTTCACCACTTAATTTTAAAAGAACGCGTCTAAATGCAGGTTTTGGATTGGTGCTCATAACTTTTTCCTAATTATAACAAAACCGCAGCGGTTGCTGCGGCTTTAGGGTATGAAGAGATGTTGAATTACGCTTTTTTAGTAGCGGCGATTTGTGCAGCAACTTCTGCAGCGAAATCTTCTTCTTTCTTCTCGATACCTTCACCCACTTCTAAACGAATGAAGTTAGATACTGTTGCGCCTTTCTCTTTAAGAATATCGCCAACAGTTTTCTTAGGCTCCATGATGTAAGCTTGACCAGTAAGAGAGATCTCACCAGTAAACTTCTTCATACGGCCAATAACCATCTTCTCAGCGATTTCTTGAGGCTTACCTTCGTTCATCGCGATTTCTACTTGAAGCGCTTGCTCACGAGCAACAACATCAGCAGGTACGTCAGTTGGATTAACGAATTCAGGCTTAGAAGCAGCAACATGCATTGCGATGTGCTTAAGTGTTTCAGCGTCAGCTTCACCCGTTACAACAACACCGATACGGTCGCCGTGACGGTAAGTCGCTTGAGTAGCGCCATCGATGTACTCGATACGACGAACGTTGATGTTTTCACCGATTTTAGCTACTAAAGCAACACGAGTTTCTTCAAACTGTGCTTTTAGGTCTTCGATTGTTACTTTAGATGCAGCAGCAACTTCAAGTACTTCGTTAGCAAATGCTAAGAAGTTACCGTCTTTAGCAACGAAATCTGTTTGGCAGTTAACTTCTAATAATGCTGTGTAGCCTTCAGCTTGCTTGATTAGAATTGTACCTTCAGCAGCAATGTTACCTGCTTTTTTAGCAGCTTTTGCAGCACCGCTCTTACGCATGTTATCAATCGCTAGCTCGATATCACCGTTAGTTTCAGTCAATGCTTTTTTACAGTCCATCATGCCAGCGCCAGTGCGGTCACGAAGTTCTTTAACTTGGGCAGCAGTAATTGCCATTGTTAAGTCCTCAAATTTGATTCGTTTAATATTTCATCTATAAAACAGGGGCCTAAAGGCCCCTGTTCACCAATTAATTATTGGCAAATAAGGGAGATGGTAACCATCAACCTTATTAAACAGTTTCTACGAAACCGTCTTGCTCAGCTTGAACAGCTAAATCTTGACCACGGCCTGAGTTAGCAGCTGCAGCAACAGAAGAAGTGTACAAACGGATAGAACGCATAGCATCATCGTTACCAGGAACGATGTAGTTAACGCCATCTGGAGCAGAGTTAGTATCAACAACAGCAACAACTGGGATACCTAAGTTGTTAGCTTCTTTAATAGCGATATGCTCGTGGTCAGCACCGATAACGAATAATACGTCAGGTAAGCCGCCCATGTTTTTGATACCACCAAGAGATTTTTCTAACTTCTCTAGCTCGCGAGTACGCATTAACGCTTCTTTCTTAGTAAGCTTGTCGAAAGTACCGTCAACAGACTGGCTTTCTAGCTCTTTAAGACGTTTGATTGACTGACGAACAGTTTTCCAGTTAGTCAACATACCGCCTAACCAGCGGTGATCAACGTAGTACTGGTCACAAGAGATTGCAGCTTCTTTGATAGCTTCGCCAGCAGCGCGCTTAGTACCAACAAAAAGAACTTTACCTTTCTTAGAAGCAACATTGCTAATGAAAGCTAAAGCTTCGTTGAACATTGGTACAGTGTGCTCAAGGTTGATGATATGAACACCATTACGTGCACCGAAGATGAAAGGTTTCATCTTAGGATTCCAGTAACGAGTTTGGTGACCGAAGTGAACACCAGCTTGAAGCATGTCGCGCATTGAAACAGTAGTCATTTTATATACCTTAATTTGGGGGGTTAGACCTCCACGGATCCCATACCTTCGACCCTTGCCTAAAATAGACTAAGAGCACCCCGAAGAATGTGTCGATACGTGTGTGATTTAGTATTTAGTTAAATTGCCATCTATAACATGTATAATGGCCGCCATATTTTACTCTTAGTGAAGCAATAAGTGAAGAAAGCTTTGATGCTTAGTTCACTTTTATGTTTCGTTAAGACTTATACATAACGGCGCGCTTTATATCATAACTGGGTAAAAAGTACAAATTTTGCCACATTTTAAATGCGCTTTTTTGACAGCGACAACGGTAAGAGAAAATTCATGAGCATAGTTATCAAGACAGCAGAACAAATCGAAAAAATGCGTGTAGCAGGTAAATTAGCCGCTGACGTGTTAGAAATGATAGCCCCACATGTAAAAGTGGGAGTAACGACAGATGAGTTGAATGAAATCTGTGCTAAATACACTGAAGAACATGGAGCTATCTCTGCACCGCTGAACTATCACGGCTTTCCAAAATCAATCTGTACTTCGGTAAATGAAGTCGTGTGTCATGGTATTCCTGGCCCTTACATATTAAAAGACGGTGACGTGCTCAATATCGATATCACAGTGATCAAAGATGGCTTTCATGGCGACACCTCTAAAATGTTTTTAATTGGTGATGTTAGCCCTAAAGACAAACGTCTAGTTCGTATTGCTCAAGAAAGCCTTTATTTAGCCATTAAGAAAGTCAAGCCGGGTGCTAAGTTAGGTGAAATTGGCACTGCTATCGAAAAGTTCATTAAAGCCAGTAAATCTGGTTTAGACAAATACTCAATCGTGCAAGATTATTGTGGTCACGGCATCGGTGAAGGCTTTCACGAAGAGCCACAAGTGGTCCATTATAAAAACAACGACAAAACGGTTTTAAAAGAAGGCATGTGTTTCACAATCGAGCCAATGATTAATGCTGGACGCTACACAACGGTTTTAGATAAAGAAGATAACTGGACAGTGACCACTTCAGATGGTAAAAAATCAGCACAATGGGAACACACATTGCTAGTGACTAAAACCGGAGTCGAAGTACTCACACTACGTAATGAAGAAGAATTCCCAAGAACGCTTTAATTTTTAGGTAAAAAGGACGTCAATGAACACTGCGCTGGTAGCTAAAAACACCCTAGTCGATCTAAACCAGCGCTTATTGGCGCAATTTGCTCAAAAGCAGCCAATAACTGAACTCGTCAAAGAGCGATGTGTATTTGTTGATGAGCTATTAAAACAAGCTTGGCAATCGTTTTATACTAATGATCAGACGATTGCGCTCATTGCGGTGGGTGGATACGGCCGCGGTGAATTACACCCCCACTCTGATATTGATTTACTGATCCTGACCCAAACCGAAGCCAAGAACCTGCAAGCCCAAGAGCTTATCAGCCAATTTATCACTTACCTTTGGGATTCTGGCTTAGAGATCGGTCACAGTGTGCGCACCATTGAGCAAACCCTTGAGCTTGGCCTTAGCGATATCAGCACTGCTACTAACCTGCTTGAAGCTAGATTGTTATCAGGTGACGAAAGCTTATTTGATCAATTATATGACGCGATTCGTGAACATGATTTTTGGCCTTCTGACACATTCTTTCTTGCAAAAAAACAAGAACAGCAATATCGACATGCTAAAGCCAATGCCTTTGATTTAGAACCCAATATCAAGTCATGTCCCGGTGGCTTACGCGATATTCAAACTATAGCATGGGTGGCTATGCGCCACTTTGACGCCGCGTCATTACAAGAATTAGTCGGCTACGACTTTCTTGAGCCCATTGAATTAACCGAGTTACTGGAATGTCAGGATTTTCTCTGGCAACTGCGTTTTTCACTGCACATGATTGCTGGCAGAGATGAAAATAGGCTGCTGTTTGACTTACAAAGACAAGTTGCCGCAGCAATGGGTTATGAGGATGGGACTCAGCTCGCGGTCGAGCAAATGATGAAACGCTATTACCGCACAGTAAGACGGGTAATGGAATTAAATGAGATGTTGCTGCAGTTATTTAAGCGTGCAACCTTGCATCAAACTGCGCCGTTAACCATTCAGCCAATCAATGAAAACTATCAGCGCCGTGGTCACTTCATTGAAGTGCTCGATAATCAACTGTTTGAGCAACAACCTGAACAAATTATTAATTTATTTTTGTTAGTGGCCAAAAATTCTAATATCCAACGCATTTATGCCCCAACGCTGCGGCTTTTACGTAAAGCACGACGTGGCCTTAAGGGGCCACTACAAGATAACCCAGAGTGCAGAAAATGCTTAATGAGTATTTTAAAGCACCCTCGTGGCATAACAGCTTTATCCTTGATGCATAAACACGGCATATTATCTTCATACTTACCCGCATGGCGTAACATCGAAGGTCAAATGCAGTTTGATTTATTTCATGCGTACACGGTTGATGAGCACACTCACCGCTTACTGCTCAACATTGACCGCTTTTCGCAAACTGAGCAGATAGATGAATTCCCCTTAGGCGCGATTTTAATTAATCAGTTGCCTAAAAAAGGCTTATTAGTTTTAGGCGCTATATTCCATGACATTGCTAAAGGACGAGGCGGCGATCATAGTAAGTTAGGCTCTAAAGACGCGCTGGATTTTTGTAAGCTTCATGGATTAAACGATCATGACGGCCGTTTAGTGGCTTGGTTGGTTGAAAACCATTTAGTGATGTCAGTCACCGCACAGCGCCGTGATATTTCAGATCCTGATGTGGTGGCCGTTTTTGCAGATAGAGTCCAAGATGCGGTGCATTTAAGTTATTTATATTGCTTAACTGTGGCCGATATTTGCGCGACAAACCACAAAGCATGGAATAATTGGAAAGGCTCGTTACTGCGGGATTTATATTTTTCAACTCAGCGCGTGTTAGCCAGAGGCAAAGAAAAGCCCATTGATGTGGCTGAGCGAGTCCAAGAAACCAAACAAAAAGCGCAAAAAGAGCTGCTACGACGTGGCGTAAAACAAAAAAATATTGATGCGTTATGGCTAAGGTTTAAAGACGATTACTTTTTACGTCATCAACCTAATCAGGTTTCATGGCATACAGAAGCCTTGTTGAAACACGACAAGCAAAAACCATTGGTGCTTATTTCAAAGCATACAACCCGTGGTGGCAGCGAGCTGTTTGTTTACGCCAAAGATAAACCCAAGTTATTTGCCACTGTTATGGCGGTGTTAGACAATAAAAACATTAATGTTCATGATGCTAACGTTATGACATCAAATGATGATTACGCCTTAGATACATTCGTTATCCTAGAGCAAGATGGCAAACCAATCAGCCAGCTTTCCCGCATTCAGTCGATTAAAAAGTCACTTGAGAAGGCGTTAGCAGCACAAAAAGCTAAACCGTCAAAATTTAGAAAGCTGTCACGGATCATGAAACCTTTTAATGTTCGTACCCAAGTAAGTTTCCTACCTGGGACTAACCATGATACAAGTATGATGGAATTAATCGCATTAGACTTCCCGGGCTTATTAGCCAGCGTCGGAGAAGTGCTGCATCGCTGCGATATCACCTTATTATCAGCTAAAATAACCACCATTGGAGAGCGCGCCGAAGATTTCTTTATCTTACAAAATAATGCCGGCAGCGAGCTCAATGAAACGCAACAAGCGCAACTATCTGAAGCCCTCTTAGGAGAGCTTTCAACACCTTTACCACAATAAACTAATCGGGAGAAAGTAATGGAGGCATTACGCCAACGCATAGAAGCTGCATTTGAGGCTCGTCAGGACATCACACCTAGCACGGTAGAGCCAAGTGTTCGTGCAGATATCGAAACTGTTATTAGCATGCTAGACAAAGGTCAGGCTCGCGTAGCAGAAAAGATTGATGGCGAATGGCATGTACACCAGTGGTTAAAGAAAGCGGTACTGCTTTCTTTCCGTATCTTTGATAATCAAGTTATCGACGGTGGTGATACCAAGTACTTTGATAAAGTGCCGCAGAAGTTTGCTGACTACACAGCTGAACGTTTCAAAGAAGAAGCAATTCGTGTTGTACCACCTGCAACGGTTCGTAAAGGCTCATTTATAGGTAAAAATACCGTATTAATGCCTTCTTATGTCAACCTAGGGGCATTCGTTGACGAAGGTACTATGGTCGATACATGGGCGACTGTGGGTTCTTGTGCACAAATTGGTAAGAACGTACATTTATCTGGCGGTGTGGGCATTGGTGGCGTTCTAGAGCCACTACAAGCAGGTCCTACTATCATTGAAGATAACTGTTTCATTGGCGCGCGCAGCGAAATCGTTGAAGGCGTAGTTGTTGAAGAAGGCAGTGTTATTTCAATGGGCGTATACATAGGCCAAAGCACACGTATTTTTGACCGTGAAACAGGTGAAGTACATTACGGGCGTGTACCTGCAGGCTCTGTTGTTGTTTCTGGTAACTTACCTTCTAAGTGCGGCACTTACAGCTTATATGCTGCTATTATCGTTAAAAAGGTTGATGCGAAAACGCGCGGAAAAGTGGGTATTAACGAATTACTGCGTATCGTAGATTAATCGTTAGTCACCCAATTAAAAGGGCTTCTATTGAAGCCCTTTTTAATGGGTAAAATCTGCCAACTGATGATTAATTAGCTCATTTAATGATTAACTTTTCCATTGGTATACAAGCAAGTTCAAGGCCTCTTGGGGAATGGTAAATTGAATGCTTGTCACCTTTAAAACCACAAGCGCGATAAAAATCAGCTGCATTTAAAGAAGCATCCAATATTAATTTTTTACAGCCTGCTTCAATTGCGACGGTTTCGAGTTGTTGTAACATCGCCCTGCCGACACCTAGACCAAAAGTACTGGGGTGCACAAACATCCCATCGACCATGCCAGTAGCAACAGCGAGACTTTTGCCGGCATCATGGTTAACGTCAATCATGCTAACACCTACCACTGCATCATTGACCACAGCAACATAGCCATGCTCCGAAAATGCATCGACAAATGTTATTGGCAGCTCACCATCCGTCCAAGCTACCAGCATTGCGTCATCATAATGCCCTTTGCATTGGCTTAGTATTGCTTGGTTTCGAATATCAAATGCCACTGTGGCATCATGGCGCTGTGCTTTTCTGATCTGCATCCTTGCTCCGTGTAAATATCATGCTTAATCATTACACATTATTGTTTTACTGATATAAAAACAACACATCAAGCTTGATAAATTGACCTTGATTAATTGACCTTGATTAATCGACGTTGAGTGCGGTTAACTCGCGGCTTTCAGTTTTTCGACATTATCGGCAATCTCCATAAAGCTGGGATTTAAATTCACATCAATGGGGAGTTTTAAGGTTCGCACAATATCATTAGCCGAAATTAAGCCACGAATAACGTGGGCTCGCTCGTCAACCACTAAGCAGTGCTGATGCTGGGAATGCTTCAGCGTTTCAATGACATCAATAATTCGCGCTTTAACCAGTTCCACATAATCAATGGCTTTTAGCTTATTTTTTGGCAACATAAAGTCACTCAATAAAAGTTGATCTCGCGAAAAACCTGCGGCGACCTGCTTAAGCATTTCTTGGCTATGAAGCATTTGTAAACTCACCAGCCCCATAAAATGCCCTTGTTGATCAATGACAATTTTTAACCTGACATGGGATTGTTTCATTAAATGTTCAACGTCTACCGCAGCGGTATTCATTTCAATTACAAAAGGTTTTAGCTGGCTAAAATCAGTAAACACCGCAGCGGCGGCTGAATAAATATTGATATGCTCAGACACTTCAGGGCGGGCAAGCTCATCGACTTTGTCAACTGAATATAAATTTAGTGTTTTCATTAAAAACTTCCTTTTTTGACAAAACAACCGATATTTCTGGGTGTTATCGAGTCTAATTGAGGGAAGTTATCAAGCTTATTACAATTAAAGCTTCTAAATTATAATCACTTGCAATGACTTCATAGTTTAATTTGCCACTATCAGGTTTTGGCATAGGCAAACTTGATAGTGGTATACGACGGCTTAATTTAGACAGGTTAACCTGTAAATTATAGTGCAAAATGTATAATTTAAAGGTTTAAAACAATTATAAGCTCTTTGGTTGACCTTACTTTAAACGCTCAGGTTGAACCATCAGGCTATTGGCTTCATCAGACAACCAAATTTCGCCATCAGTAATACTCACCTGCAATTTCATGTTGCGGTTAACAAACACTTCCATTGCTGCAACACTTTCTTCAGCTATATTAAATACACTTAAGTTTTTATAGCGTTGCAGTGCTTGTTCATTTTGCTTCCACCAAATAGGCACACTGCGACCACTGTAGGTGATTAACTGAACCTGCTTTGACCGACCACAAGCTTTACGCAGCCACTTCTCATCAGCTTGGCCAAATTCAATCCATAAATTGATTTCATCAGATAAGCTTTTTTCCCATAGCTCAGGTTCATCTTCAACACAAAGCCCTTTGCTAAATTGCAGCGAGTCCGACGCATTCATAATAAACGCTAAAATTCTCACCATCATGCGGCTATCCGTTTCTGAAGGATGCTGGGCAATGGTAAGTTGATGATCGGCATAGTAATGTCTATCCATATCAGCGATTTGAATTGTTGCTTTATAGACGGTAGCTTTAGGCGCCATGGGAGTTCCATACAAATAAAAAAACCGAGTCTAACCTGTTTAGCACAAGTATGAAACTCGGTTTAGAATATGTTTTTAGCTCAGTCAATTTACCATTAAGCTAGGCAGTAAATATCCCCACAAAAATGACTATAAAGCCCCAGGTTGAAGATGCTTCGCCATGGGGAAATGTGCTTTAAATTTTTTTAACTTTTCAGTGTCTAGCAACAATAGCATGCGCTCGCCATGGTGATATTTTGCTGCAATTTCACTGAGATTAAGGACAGCTTCGCGGCTAGCATCACGTCTTATAAGTTCATTAATATCGGTACTAACGCCATTTTCAGTCAGCGGACTGTCCCGATAAATTACTTCAATTTTCTGCAATAATGGCATAGCGGCAATAGGCAATAAGGCCGCGTTATCGTTTTCATCTAACAATAATATTTCGCCATCGGCAGCTAAACTGCTAAATGCATCTTGATAATGAGCTTCTGTCACACTATCAAAACGATCACTGTTTAGTTTAAAGAATCGCTCCCAAAATAAACGTCTATCTTTACCAGAACTGATTTTTTGCTGCACTTCAGTGCGCTTTGACGCAACAAAATCAAATAGAGGGCTCAATGACTGGGGCAATAGCGTTTCAAGTCGGGAACGAATAGTGCGAGCAAACACTGGCGCGGCGCCAGCGGTACTGATGGCAACGACTAAGCGACCTCTGTCGACGATGGAAGGTGTTATAAAGCGGCAAAAACTGGGATTATCAACCACATTGACCCAAATGCCTTTTTGGGTGGCTAAAACGGCATAGTCTTTATTGAGTTGTTCATTGGCTGTGGCCATGTAGATCACATCATAATCAGCAATATCAGCTGCTTCAATAACGCGCCTATGTAATCGAATTCGCCCTTTTTGATGATAGCTTTGAATTTCTTGAGCGATATCCGGGGCAATAACAGTAATGTCAGCTTCGGTGCGTGACAGCAAATCAAGCTTTCTAGTGGCCACTTCTCCGGCACCAACAACTAGTACCTGTAAATTTTTGGTATCCACAAATAATGGAAAATACTGCATCGATCACTCGCAAAATAATTAAGATAATCAACTATAACCAGTTAATAGTGCCATTGTCATCGTCTTATTTAGTATCAATAATAATGATTCAATCTTAAGACTTTTACAGCGGTAAAAGGTCAATGTTAGTTGTGGGTGGTACTTTGTGGCGAGCTGCATTGCCAGCACAGTTCAAAACTGCCTTCATTCATCTCATGACATTGAAGGCATTGCCATTGCGGACAGTCCATATTATGAGACTCTAACAGCGTTTTAGCTTGCTCGAGTTGATTCTGACAAACCCATATATCCACAGTTTGCATTTCAGTGGGTAACTCACCAACACCACCGAGTAAAGCTTCACCGGTCAATTCTACCAATATGCCATTTGTTTCAAGCAGCCCTTTCCAAGTATGCGCTTGGAGTAAATTACCGCCCGTTAAGAGTACTTTTCTATTGTCCATTATTATTCCTACTGCATTGCTCTGATGGCAAATTTTTAATCATCGTACTTGTAAATGGTTCTTGCTGTCGAGCATTGATTAAACTTTATACTCATTATATGCTCTTGATAGCCTTTAAAGGAGAATCATATGAATCTGCAAATATCCGGTGTATTTCAAATTACAAATTGGGATGAAGCCACAGATATAGAACACCCTGATGGTGCTAAGCAAACCTCAGCAAGTATTAGCCAAATGTACTCAGGCGATCTTGAAGGTGTCAGCCAGCCCAAATATATCATGTGTTATACCGCAGATGGCAAAGCAGTGTTTTGTGGTTTTGAAAACGTGGAAGTCAGCATTAATGGCAAGTCCGGCAGCTTTGTATTGCAACACAATGGTAAGTTTGAAAGTGGTGTCGCCAGCAGTGACTTCATTATCGTGCCAAATTCTGGCCAAGGCGAGTTGATTAACATTGCTGGTAAAGGCGCATTTACTTCTGGTGAAAAAGGCCAAGCTGAGTACCAAATGGAATTAAGCCAAATATGATGGGGTTTTCTATTAGCCGCTTACACTCTTCGGTTGGCATAATTAAAGCTACTGGGCAGTGGGATGCTGACACTATTTCAGGCACTAAATTTACTCAGTTAGAACAAATGTCCACTGATGGCTGGGTTGCATTGGATATTCATCACCCGACTAACAGCCAGTTCATTGCATCCATTAAAGCTGAAGTTTATAGGCACTTGTTATCCCAGCAAGTTATCCCTGCAAGCAGCTTAAACATCAGTAATTAAATTTAAGAAATACATTCCAATAATAAAGCCACTCGATTGAGTGGCTTTTTTGTGTTGCGGCTTAAGATTAAGGCATCATTGAAGGTTGATCAGCACCTTCTTTCTCAATCTCAACTGGCATCATATGCTCGCGACAAATACCCAATTTAATGGCTAAGTAACTTGCCACGTAAATAGATGAGTAAGTACCAACAAAAATACCACACAGTAGCGCCGTTGCGAAACCATGGATCATGCTACCGCCCTTAAGGAATAGCGCAATCACCACCACTAAGGTAGTACCTGTAGTAATAATAGTACGGCTCATTGTCTGCGTGATAGACGTATTAACCACTTCATCAGGACCGCCTTTACGCATCTTCAAGAAGTTCTCGCGGATACGGTCATAGACTACGATGGTATCGTTCAACGAGTAACCCACTACCGTAAGCAAACCTGCTAATACCGTTAAATCAAACTCTAATTGTAAAATAGAGAAAATGCCTAAGGTGACGATGACATCGTGAGCAAGTGCGGCAACAGAGCCCATTGCTAAACGCCATTCGAAGCGGAATGATACGTAAATGAGAATACAAATTAACGCCACAATCACGGCTAAGCCGCCTTGCTCTGCTAACTCTTTCCCCACTTGAGGGCCAACAAATTCAACACGCTTTTGAATAACGTTGGCATCAATAACTTGAGCACCGTGCACAATCGCAGCGACTTGATCATCACTTTTTAGATCATCACGAACAGGTAAACGTACTAAGATATCTCGGCTTGAACCGAAATTTTGCACTACTGCTCCGTCAGCGCCATCAGTACTGTATTCAGCACGTAGCTCTAATAAGTCTACTGGTTTTGAAAACTCTAACTCAACAACCGTACCACCAGTAAAATCAAGACCCCAGTTGATGCCTTTTGTGCCTAATGACACAAAAGAAGCCACCACCAAAATCATTGATAAAACACTGATTGGCATTGCATGTTTTAGAAAGTTGATCGTTTTCTTTACTGAAAATATTTGTAACATGGTCAACTCCTTAAATTGATAGTTTCTTAACGCGTTTACCACCCCACATGAGATTCACGATAACGCGCGTTCCCACGATAGAAGTAAACATTGACGTTGCAATACCAATCATCAGAGTAATTGCGAAACCTTTAACCGCGCCCGTACCCACAGCAAATAAAATTAATGCCGTCATAAAGGTGGTAATGTTTGCATCAGCAATGGTTGAAAATGCATTGGCGTAACCTTCATGAATCGCTTGTTGAACACTGCGTCCAGCAAGTAACTCTTCACGGATACGTTCGTAAATCAGCACGTTACCATCTACTGCCATACCAACGGTCAATACCATACCGGCAATACCAGGCAGGGTTAATACGGCACCTGGGATCATTGACATCACGCCAACAACCATCACTAAGTTAGCGGTAAGTGCTAAGTTTGCGATAACACCAAATGCACGGTAATAGATAAGCATAAAGACTAAAACAACTGCCAAGCCCCAAATCATTGCTTGGATACCATTTTCAACATTTTGTGCACCAAGGCTTGGACCAATAGTACGTTCTTCTACAATCGTCACTGGCGCAATAAGCGCACCTGCACGAAGTAATAACGCTAAGCTTTGTGCTTCAGAATGATCAAGACCGTTAATAACGAAATTTCGGCCTAGACGAGCTTGAATGGTAGCAACTGAAATAACTTCTTCAATTTTAGTCATTTTCACTGAGCCATCAGGATTGCGAATACCGCTATCCTTATACTCAATAAATAAAGTCGCCATTGGGTTACCAATGTTGTCTTTAGTGACGTTAGAGAAGATGTTGCCACCTTTAGCATCTAAGTTAATCGATACTTGTGGGCGACTATATTCATCAAAAGAAGGTTGGGCACCGGTAATATGATCACCAGTTAACATCACTTCTTTTTTCAGCACCGCAATGCCACCTGAACGACGAGGAAATACCTCTGAGGTCGCAGGTACGCGGCCATTTGCTGCTGCGCTTTGATCAGTGTTTTGATCAACCATGCGAAATTCAATTGATGCTGTAGCACCTAAAATTTCTTTTGCACGCGCAGTGTCTTGTACACCTGGCAGTTCAACAATAATACGTTCAGCGCCTTGACGCTGTACTACCGGCTCAGCAACACCCAGTTCGTTAACACGATTACGAATAGTCGTCATGTTTTGCTGTAGTGCTTCTTCCTTAATTTGACTAAGGTAGCTATCACTCATGGTGGCATACAGGGCAAAGTTTTCACCGCTGCTACCATCATTAAATACCATTTCATTATTATTGCGAGACTTTAAGAAGCGTTCTGCTTTGGCTAAGTTTTCAGCATCACGGAATTTAATCTCAAGGCCTTTTGCAGTTTTACGAACACCTGCGTAACGAATTTTCTCTTCACGCAATTGGCTTCTAAAATCAGCAATTTTGGCTTCTTCCATCTTACGAATGGCTTCGCCCATATCCACTTCCATTAAGAAGTGAACACCGCCGCGTAAATCCAAACCAAACTTCATTGGTGATCCACCAAGGGCTTCAAGCCACTCAGGTGTCGCCGGCGCTAGGTTTAATGCAACGGTATATTTATCACCTAATGAATCAGCAATGGCTTCTTTAGCAAGCAATTGCTGCTCAGAATTTTGAACACGGACAAGTAATTGCCCATCTTCGAGCTCAGAGCGCTTTACCGCAATGCCTTTACTTTCAAGTAATCCGTTTACTGTCGATAGAGTTGAAGTTGTCACTTCTGCACCACGAGTCGCTACGACTTGTACTGCATGATCCTCACCAAATAGGTTTGGAGTTGCGTAAAAAGCACCAATGGCGATGACTAGCATCACCATGATGTTCTTCCACATTGGGTATTTATTTAACACACCTGAGCCCTCTTGGCTTACAACGACTGGATAGAGCCTTTTGGCAATACCGCTGCAATATAGTCCTTTTTAATGGTGATCTGACTGGTTTCATTAATGCTTAATAAAACATAATCACTATCATCGCTGATTTTAGCAATCTTGCCTAAAATGCCACCGCTTGTAAGCACTTCATCACCTTTACTTAATGCAGACATTAAGTTTTTGTGCTCTTTTACACGCTTAGACTGCGGACGGAAGATCATGAAGTAGAAGATCAAGCCAAAAATAACTAGCATGAAAATCAGTTCCATGGTGCCGCCACCTTGAGGAGCGCCTGCTGCGTTTGCGTATGCATTTGAAATTAACATATTACTCTCTTCTTATTTTCTAAAAAAAATCAGTCAACTATAGTTCTGGTACTTCACGACCCAGTTTGGTGTAAAACTCTGTCACGAAGGCGTCTAATGTACCTGTCTGAATTGCGCCACGCAAACCTTCCATCAACATTTGATAGTAACGTAGGTTGTGAATGGTGTTTAAACGCGCACCTAAGATCTCATTGCAGCGATCTAAGTGATATAAATACGCGCGGGTGTAGTTTTTACAGGTATAACAATCACAATTTTCATCAAGGGTAGAAGTATCATCGCGATGACGAGCATTACGAATTTTAATCACGCCTTCAGAAGTAAATAAGTGACCATTACGTGCGTTACGGGTTGGCATAACACAATCAAACATATCCACACCACGACGGACGCCTTCAACTAAATCTTCTGGCTTACCAACGCCCATTAAGTAGCGAGGCTTATCTTCAGGGATCTGAGGACAAACATGCTCTAAAATACGGTGCATATCTTCTTTGGGCTCTCCAACAGCTAAACCACCTACGGCGTAGCCATCAAATCCGATTTCAGTTAAGCCCTTAATACTTTCATCACGCAAATCTTCGTACACACCGCCTTGGATAATACCGAATAACGAGTTCGGATTTTCTAAACGGTTAAATTCGTCACGTGAACGCTGTGCCCAACGTAATGACATTTGCATCGACTTACGCGCTTCATCATGTGTTGCAGGATATGGCGTACATTCGTCAAAAATCATCACCACATCGCTGCCTAATGAGTCTTGAATTTGCATCGACTTTTCAGGGTCTAAGAAAATCTTCTCACCATTGATAGGCGAACGGAAATGCACCCCTTCTTCAGTGATTTTACGAATATCACCCAAGCTAAATACCTGGAACCCGCCAGAGTCAGTCAAAATTGGACGCTGCCAATTCATAAAATCATGAAGATCGCCATGCTTACGCATGATTTCTTCACCTGGGCGAAGCCATAAATGGAAGGTGTTACCTAACAGAATATCAGCGCCTGTGGCTCTAACTTCTTCAGGCGTCATCCCTTTCACAGTACCGTAAGTACCTACTGGCATAAATGCTGGAGTTTCAACGGTGCCGCGCTCAAAAATCAGACGACCACGACGTGCGCGACCATCAGTTGTATCTAATTCAAATTTCATAAATCACCTTGCCAGATAAACAGTCTGACTCGCTGTTGTTTCATTAAGACATGAGGGCAAATGTTGCAACTTCAAGTGAGGCTACAAAATAAACCCAAAAAAATACCCACCTCTGTGGGCGGGTATTTTAGATCAAAATCAATCGTTACGGGGCTTTTTTCGTTAAAAACATGGCATCGCCATAGCTAAAAAAGCGGTATTTGTGCTCAATCGCATGCTGATAAGCCTTCATCACATTTTCATAACCCGAAAATGCGCTGATTAACATAATCAAGGTTGACTCTGGTAAATGAAAATTAGTCACCATGGCATCAATAACTTTGAACTGATATCCTGGATAAATAAAAATATCGGTATCGCCTTTAAATTCCGTCAACGGGTCATCACCACAGGCTTTCGCAGCGCTTTCTAATGAACGCACTGATGTAGTGCCTACAGCAACAACGCGTTTGCCCGCCGCTTTAGTTTGAGCAATTAAGTCGACAACCTCTTGGCTAACTTCAGCCCACTCAGAATGCATCACATGTTCATCGATGGTATCCACTCGCACTGGCTGAAAAGTACCCGCGCCTACATGCAAGGTTACAAAAGCGATATTAACGCCTTTGTTTTTTAGCGCCTCAAGCATGGCATCATCAAAGTGCAAACCTGCTGTAGGTGCTGCCACAGCGCCGGGGGTTTGGTTATAAACCGTTTGATAGCGCTCTTTATCAGCATCCTCATCGGGACGATCGATATACGGCGGCAAAGGCATATGACCAACTTCTTCAAGTACTTCTAAAATGGTTTTATCATCTTCAAGGGCTAACTCAAATAAAGCGTCATGACGGGCTAGCATTTTCATTTTGTAGCCACCGTCAACAATAATCATAGAGTCAACTTTAGGAGACTTAGAGCAACGAACATGGGCAAGAATACGCTTATCATCAAGCATTCTCTCCACCAACATTTCCAATTTACCACCGCTTGCTTTTTGACCAAACAAACGTGCTGGAATAACACGGGTATTATTAAATACCATCAAGTCACCGCTATTCACTTTCGACAGGACATCGGTAAATTGCTTATCGGCCAACTCACCTGAATTGCCATCTAAGGTCAATAAACGCGAAGCATTTCGCTCAGCCATTGGATATCGAGCAATAAGCTCATCTGGTAATTCAAAAGAAAAGTCTGCTACGCGCATTTTCGATACTCTTTTATAGACAATAAAAACCGCGCTAGTCTAGGACTAGTAACTGCTAATATCAAGCAAAGGGTATGAAATAGTGATCGATTAATGCACGCCAGCGGCTAATGGCTAACGCCAACATTAAAATCAGTTGGGGATCTGGCTTAAGCGCGGCGTTTAAAAAACCACGAAATAGGGTTATTTTGAATTCGCTGATTGTACATTTGCTAAGTTATCATCAACTTCAGATACTGATGAAAACAAATTTTTATCGGCAGAATTACATAAACTGTCAGGTTTAAAAGAATGGCTTTCAATCTTGAGGTCTATGTCAACTTTTTTACGTTTTTTAGCAGACTGCTGCCTTAATACTGATTTTATCCAGTTTTTCATCATCCATGATCCCTACAGCCCAAATTTCAACAGGCATAAAATATCTTCCATAAGTACAAATTGTAAATAATAGCCATGACTTTTAAAGAGAAATCTATATGATGAATCTTACAGTCAGTTGTTACTATATTTCCAATTTTGTTGTTTAGTATCATACTGTAAATTTTCAAAAATAAAAGTACAAAATATGAACTTTCTAGCGCACCTACATTTAGCTGATATTAGCGACAGCCACTTAGCAGCCAATCTTGCTGGAGACTTTGCCAAGGGCGATATAAAACACTTCCCAAAGCATTTGCAACAAGGTTTATGGCTACATCGACAAATCGATCAAATTACTGACAGCCATGAATTAATCACCGATTTAATCAAATTATTTCCAAAAAGTTCACGCCGTGTGGCGCCAATTTTAATTGATTTAGTGTTTGATCATTACCTTGCTTTCTACTGGGATGAGTATCATCAGCAATCGTTATCTGAGTTTACTCAAAAGGCATACCATAGCCTGCAACATACCGCCGAACTGCCGGAAAAGCTGCAATTGATCATCCCAAAAGTCATCGAACAAGATTGGTTAATGAGCTACCAAACAAGAGCTGGGCTAAACAAAGCAATTGAAGGTGTGAGTCAACGTATTTCAAAACCTGAGCTTTTTAAGACGGCCATCAGCGACGTTGACAAGTTATATGTTGAAATTGAGATTGCTTTTCGTACTTTCTATCCACAGTTAATGGCCTATAGCCGTATCTATAGCCGTAAGACACCTGAACAATACCTGCCATAACTGATTTGCCGCAATCAAATAGCCGATTAATTGAGGCTATTTTACTTTAGCGGTTGATATCCATTACTGCAGCGCCGTTTATTTGCTAAAATAGTCACCTATTTTTGTAAACCGATGCGACTAAATGCAAATTTTTGACTACCAACCACCTAGTATTCCATGGCTTGATATCCGTTATAAAGACCGAGATATCATTGTTATTAATAAACCTGCCGGCTTATTAGCAAATCCTGGCAAAGCTGCCAATACCCATGATTGTGCTATTACTCGTTTACAAAAACTCTACCCTGAAGCCATTTTGGTACATCGCTTAGACTGCGACACCTCTGGCATCATGGTATTTGCCCGCAATAAAAAAGCCGAGTCTCATCTTAAAACTCAGTTTCAAGATAGAAAAACCAAGAAAGTTTATATCGCTGAAGTAGATGGTGTTATGGGCGCTGACAGTGGCACGATTGATTTATCGTTAGCTGGCGACAAAGAAAACCCACCATTTCAAGTGGTATCAGATCAAGGTAAATCAGCGATTACTCACTATGAAGTCATCGAGCGTTTTGCAAATCATACCTTGGTTAAGTTGATGCCAGAAACAGGCCGTACTCATCAGTTACGTGTTCATATGCTAGCACTTAACCATGTGATACTTGGTGATAACTTTTACGGTGATGACATTACAGCTAAAGCCAAAAAGCGCCTTAGCTTGCATGCGCAAATGCTGACAATTATTCACCCGTACACTCAAAAGCAACGCACTTTTTTTAGCAAACACCCTTTTTGCTAAAAACAATTTAACTGGCGCTAAAATAAGTATGCAGATACAAAAAAACCGACAAGTTGTCGGTTTTTTATTATCTCACATTAGAGGTTGAAGCTTTTTAAGCTTAACCCTTAACCGTTTGCTTTATTCTCAGCCGCTTCACAAGCTGCAGCGGTGAATACCACATCCGTTGAGCTATTTAGCGCAGTTTCCGCAGAATCTTGAATAACGCCAATAATAAAGCCTACAGCAACAACTTGCATCGCCACATCATTAGAGATCCCAAACAAGCTACACGCAAGCGGAATAAGCAGTAATGAGCCACCAGCAACGCCTGAAGCGCCACATGCCGATACTGCAGCAACCACACTTAATAACACTGCTGTTAAGAAGTCAACTTGAATACCTAAGGTATGAGCAGCTGCAAGAGTCAGTACGGTAATAGTAATTGCCGCGCCGCCCATATTAATGGTTGCGCCTAATGGGATTGACACTGAGTAAGTATCTTTATGCAGCTTTAACTCTTCACATAAAGCCATATTCACTGGAATGTTGGCAGCACTTGAACGGGTGAAAAACGCCGTTACGCCACTTTCACGTAAACACTTAAACACTAATGGATAAGGGTTACGTTTGATTTTTACGTAAACCATAATCGGGTTAACCACTAAAGCAATAAAGGCCATAGCGCCTACCAATACTGCAAGTAATTGCGCATAGCCTGCTAATGCATCAAAGCCTGTTGCCGCAATGGTGCCCGACACTAAGCCAAAGATACCAATAGGCGCAAAGCGGATCACAAAGCGTACGATTGTGGTTACGCCATCGCTTAAGTCTGAAATAACTTTTTTTGTCGACTCATTGGCGTGGTGTAAAGCAATACCTAAACCAATACTCCAGGCTAAAATACCAATATAGTTACCGGTAAGCAGTGCATTCACTGGATTATCAACAATTTTAAATAACAAGGTATTTAACACTTCTGCGATACCTTGAGGAGGATTAGTCCCCTCAACGCCGCCAACAAGTACTAATGTTGTCGGAAAGGCAAAACTAAACAGTACTGCAGTTAACGCGGCAGCAAATGTGCCCGCTAAATACAAACCAATAATAGGACGCATATTGGTATGGGCATTTTTCTTTTGATTTGCAATTGATGATGCCACCAGTACAAACACTAAGATCGGTGCGACTGCTTTTAATGCTCCAACAAATAAATCACCAAGGAAGGAAACCTGCCCTGCTGCTGAAGTTGAAAATGTGGCGAGAAGAACACCCAGTACAATACCGGCGAGAATTTGTAACACTAAACTGCCATTAGCTAATCGCGCTAACAGTGATGGATTTTGATTCATTGCTTGACCTATATTTTTATATTTATGGCTTTTATTAAGCTCTAATATTTGTGACTTTTTAAAAATCGAATAACGGGATTTTAATAAGCTCTGATAGGTATATATCGGATGGGATGGCTAAAGTCTAGTGTCGCTGCAAAATGATGCACTAATATTACCGTACATTCCCAAACAAACCACATTTAGCCAACATGTGATGAAATTTAGCGCGTTTCATTATTGGCAAATTATTGTATTAGATGAAAATTGTTATTTTGCCCCTCGGAGAATAGCATCAATTAATTCATGGGCATCAAATTTTGTTAACGCTTCATCGGCGCCAACTTGTGTAGCCTGGCTGACACTAATTTCACTGGATAAAGAGGTATGTAAAATAATATAGGCATTGGCAAGTTGCGGGTTATTTTTGACTTCAAATGCAAGCTCATAACCATCAAGCCCTGGCATTTCAATATCACTCACTAACAAATCTATAGGTTTTTGGTTATCTGCAGCCCGCTGCATGATCTGTAATGCATCATGGCCATCTGCGGTGACAGAATAAGGGATATTGATAGAATCGAGTGCATCTGAAAGTTGCTTTCGGGCGACTTTAGAATCATCCACTAATAAGATATTCAGTGGCTTTAATTTCTCTCGTTGAATATCTGTCAAAATAGCTCTATTAGCGGCGGGATCATAGGGGAATAATTTTGCCATTAATAACTCGACATCCAACAATTGCACTAATTTGCCATCAAGGCGAGCAACCCCAGTAAGAAAAACCTGATGACCTAAGTTCGCTGCCGGCGCCTCAATATCTCGCCAGTTACACTCAATTATTTTGTCAATTCCTCTAACCAAAAAGCCTATCACCATTCGCTGGCAATCAGTGATGATAATATTGCATTTATCATAGTCGCTTGGATCTATCGGCTTAAAACCAATCGATGCAGCCATATCAATCACCGCAATGGTTTTACTGCGTATGGTTGCTGCACCTAATATTGACGGATGGGATTTCGGAATAACCGACAAACGCGTGTACGGGACAATTTCGCGAACTTTTAAGGTGCCCAAAGCAAACTGCTGAGTATGGGAAAGGTGAAACAGCAACAATCCTTGTGACTGGCTTGCTTTACTTTTCATAATATTGCCGATTAAAACTGATTATTTAAAGTTAACCACAGCCTTTTCGTCATATCAAATTCAAATCTGAATTTCGGGGGTTAAGTCGCTAATTTGCTTTATCAATTAGAAAACTACAGCTGGGACTCTATTGGCAACAATGCTAAAAAATCAGCTAAAAACTTACGCCAAAAGCCAGCACCGGGCTCTGCATAAATAATTTTATGATGCTGATGGTCAAGCCACACCAGCTCGCCATTTTTTAACACCACTTCATAAGCTTTATCATTTGCTGACAGCGCAAGCCCTGCAAGGATCTCTTTAGCCAGCATCTCATTATCAATAATTAAGCCCATTTCGGTGTTGATCAGTGCTGAGCGGGGATCAAAATTAAACGAACCAACAAAGAGTGTTTGCTCATCAATAATAAAGGTTTTGGCATGTAAACTCGTGCGACTGCTACCTTTCCAACTGGTTTTTTTAGATTCTTGGCCCTTGGCATTGCCTTTTACTTCATAAATCTTAACCCCGCCTTCAATGAGTTTTTGGCGGTACTGCTGATACCCTGCATGAACCGCTAATACATCCGTTGCAGCTAAACTGTTAGTCACTATGGTGACCTCTTTACCCCGTTTTACTTCATTGATTAATGCATGGGTTGCCGCATCGCCTGGGACAAAGTAAGGCGAGACAATCAGTAATTGATGCTGCGCTTGCTCAAAAAAATAACTTAAGTCATCTAATAAAATGCTGTCATTAGGGTTTCTTTCAAGTTTATTTGGCGGATCATACACCACTTGGGCTTCGCCCCAATACCACTGTAACCCTTGATTTTGCAGGCGATCTAATAAGGTATTTTTTTCTAAACGAGTAACATATTCATCGGTCATTAAGCTCTTCTCAAGAATGCTTGCTCTGGCATCCAGTTTCGCTAGCGCGTTATCTTGCTCAGGATTTGTATTATTGCCTTGATATGGCTCAGCGGCCTTTACCAATTGCTCAATGCTATTAACTTGGGCCGAGTTCCAATAAGTATCAAATTGGGTTGATACCTTATCAACAGCGTCGCCAATGGCCAGTAAATCAAAATCACCAAAATCGACATTCTCATCTGCTGAAAAGTATTCAGCGCCAATATTTCTCCCCCCAACCACTGTCACTAAATTATCAATGGTCAGTGATTTGTTATGCATACGATGATTGAGGCGGCTAAAGTTCCATAAAAATGCCAGTCCACGATACTGACGTTCATAGGATGGATTAAACAAACGCACTGAAATATTAGGGTGAGTTGCAATGGCCATTAAGCCATCGTCGCCATTTGCTGTGGTTAAATCATCCAGCAACACCCTAACTCGCACCCCGCGCTGAGCGGCTTTATAGAGAAATAAACTGAGGATTTTCCCGGTTTCATCATTGCGATAAATGTAGTATTGCAAGTCGATGCTTTCAGTGGCTGCTTCAATCATGGCTAAACGAGCAATAAAAGCATCAATGCCATCACTAAGGGGGTTAACTCCCGTTAAACTTGCCTCATTGGTGGCTGTCGTTTGCGGTTTATTAGCCTTGGCTATTAATGAGTTTTCAGGATGCAGATGCTGGACTTGGTCAATTTGTAAGTGGTGACTTCGAGAATGCTGAATTTTAGCGTTAATATATTGCGCTAAAGATGACTCAGTGGCAGGAGCCAATTTATATTGCAGAGGAAGCGGCGCGAACTCAACGCGATTAGCACATCCAATAAGCGTTAAGCACAATAAACAACAAACGAATATGACATAATTGTTTTTGGGCATTGATTGCTTCCTTTCGATTTAGCTAACACTTTACTGGAGCTCTATTGTCACGCAGTCGTTTACGCAATAGTTCAAGCCGTATTGCAAATACGGCCGCTGTCATAGCCCATCACATTGTGAACAGTATAACTATGATTTAATCTTGCAGCGCATACAAGACATCAAACACGAATTGATCCCAACCTTCTGAACTAAAAGCAATATCCCTTACGCACCTTACTTGGCTCACGGCGTGAACCGGCGCTGCGCCATTATCCATTAAGTAATACGCCATCATGATGCCCGTGCGGTCTTTACCGGAGCGGCAATGGATAAGTACCGCAATATTTTGCGCTTCACACTCTCTGATAAAGGCCAACGCTGTTGGCATTTGCGCAACGCAAATAGCCTCATCCCCCTCTTGCGGCGGAATATTATTTGAAAAAGGAGTGCAGCAATATTTTAGCCCTAACGCTTCTATGGCGGCAGCTGCGACCTCGTCACCATCATTGACCGATAAAATAGCGCCAATACCTGCCGCTTTTAATTCCGCTAAATCCCAAGGGTGTTTATTAGGGCCACTGCGACCTGCAATGACCCCCTCTACTAACCAAAATAACTGCTTCATAAAAACGTTAATACTCTTGTTAACTATGAAATGGGGCGTTCTCTCGGGACTAAGGCTGAATTAGTCTTGTTCAGGTTTTTTAATATGAGCCCAAAAATCGACATTGACTTCGGCTTTCTTTTTACGCTTTTTCTTACCTGTGCCTTCAGGTTTTGCCATTGGCTTATCAAGCTCTAACAAGTCATCAGGCATTTGCTCATCGGCTTCAAAGCCAGCAACTTGCTCACGCTCTAAACGCAGGGCATTTTTTTTCTCAATCACTTTAAAATGATGGTAATCCGCATGGGCTAATAATGATATCGCTAAACCAACTTCACCGGCACGACCACTTCTGCCAATACGATGCATGTAATCAGCAGGACTTCTTGGTAAATCGAAATTGATAACCACTGGGAGCTTATCAATGTCTAAACCACGTGCGGCGATATCGGTGGCAATTAACACCTCAATCTCACCTGACTTAAATCCATCTAGCACACGATTACGGGCGCCTTGGGCTTTGTCGCCATGGAAAACTTCAGCGCTAATACCCCGTTTTGATAGTTTTTCAGCCAAGTGCTTACAGCTATTTTTAGCATTAACGAAAATCAATGCTTGGCGCCATTTATGCTCTTTGATCAAATGGGCTAATAATGCGGTTTTACTTTCACGGTTTACGGTAAATGCCCGTTGCACTAAGGTGCTTTCTTCGGCGCTTTGCAACTGAATGTCTACTGGCTCAACCAGTAAACTCGCCGTAAGGGTGCGAACTTCCTCTGGGAAAGTTGCTGAAAACAACAGTTTTTGCTTTTTCTCAGGCATTAATTTTAATATTGAAGCCAGCTCGTCAGTAAAACCAAGGCTTAACATACGATCGGCTTCATCAAGCACTAAGGTTTTTACCTTATCAAGCTTAATGGCGTTACTTGAGATTAAATCTAATAATCGCCCAGGAGTTGCCACAAGTACATCTGCGCCGCCGCGAAGGGCCAGCATTTGAGTATTCACTGACACGCCGCCAAACACGGCAACGGTTTTAATGGCGCCATTAAAATGCACCGCATAGGATTTAACGCTATCGGCGACTTGCTTTGCAAGCTCGCGAGTCGGCACTAAAATCAACGCTGAAACAAAGTTACCTTTATTTTTTGACGCCCCAGCAGACTGACTTAACAGCTGCAAAATCGGTAAAGCGAATGCTGCGGTTTTACCAGAGCCAGTATTAGCACCAGCCAGTAAATCTTTACCCGCTAATACGTGAGGAATGGCCTGCGCTTGGATCGGCGTTGGAGTGAGGTACTCAAGTTCAGTTAACCGCGCTAATAATGGCGAGATTAAGCCCATTTCGGTGAAACTAACGGTATTAGTTTCAGATTGCGTCGCTAAAAGGGTGTCAGCATTTAGGCTCGTTTGGGTATCATCTTTGCGATCAGTAGCAGAGGTCATTAATTTCAAGTGCTCAAAATAAGGTATAGCCAGCTATTTTAGCGTATTTATGCCGCTTAAGTTAGCGAAATAGATCAAGCAATGATGAATTACTGCTCATAGATGATGAAACAAGCCGCATTCGATTAATCAGCTGATTCTAATGACAACAAAGCTTGTTTCATTTTAAGGCCATAGGCATAACCGGTTAAGGTACCATTTTTACCAATCACTCGATGACACGGCACGATTATCGCTATGGGATTAGCACCATTGGCAGCGCCCACCGCCCTAACTGCTTTAGGTCGATTAATTTTATTGGCGATATCGCCATAACTGCATACCTGCCCAAACGGCAGCTCTCGCAGCGCTTGCCAAACCTCATGCTGAAACACAGTACCAGTGGCTGCAAGCGTGACGTCAAATTCACTGCGCTTACCGGCAAAATATTCATTAAGTTCTGTGATGGCTTGCTGCACATGTTTTTGAGCTTGCTCAATTGAGTCAGCACTTGCATCGATAATATCGCCACTATCGACAGCGTCAGCCTCACTGACCACTTGCAAATGGGTAAGGCCTAATTCTGAGGCTCGCAGCTTCAAGTAACCCACAGGGCTTAGCTCAATTTGCAGGTAAATCGGCGGTTGATTATTAACTTTCATTACTATTCCATAATTGAAAAGTGACATAGCTGCCCCATGGGCTGACATCCTTGGCAATCTTGTCGCAAAATTGTCGATAGGCTTTACCGGTAAGCGCTTCTGTCTGCCCATCAACCTTCCCATGCTGGCAGCGCAGAACTTTCAAGCGGTTTTTTATCACTAAATCGCCACTTAAAAAGATATCCGGATCGCCTTGACCGCGCATTTTGGCATAGGCAATAGTCCATGGGCCAATACCTTTAACGCTGAGCCAATCATCAGGGCTTGCGTCTGGGTGCTCAGCGACAAACTGACCTAACAAATTAAGCGCGGCTTTGCGTGATGCTGGCATGTTAAATTCAGTTAAACTTGCCGCTGCTATCGCTTGCGGGGTTGGAAATAAGATAAGCTCACGATCTGAAATTACGAGCTTTTTACCATAACTCCTCACCAAGATATTCAGTAGCTTACTTGCCTGTACCACACTCACTTGCTGACCTAATACTGCCCGGCATCCGGCTTCAAACACCGAGGCTGTGGCAGGGATCCGTAAACCCTCTGTAGGGGTTAACCCCATGTCGACAAGTGACTTAAATGATTGATGGATAACCGCCATATCCGCATCTAAATCCAATAACTTACGCACAAACAGCACCACATGATGTAAATAGTCTAAGTCGTCAGCACGTTCAAATTTCACCGTAAGTGACAATTGGTGTTTATCTTTTAGCGGTAATACATCAATGGTGCCGCTAACCTGCCGATGATTAACATTTAAACAAAAACTGCGGCCATAAGCCTTTGATGCCTCATCAAGCCACTCCATGTTTTCAACGCTTCTTAACTGGTAAAACGACCACTGTTTCGACCAATTAAACGGCGGGCGGTAATCTAATAACAGGCTAATACCGTCAGCTTTGGTAGCAACATTTGCCTTGGCGCTATCACGCCTTAATTGGGATGGGGTCAATTGCAACTGCTCCTTAAAAACTTCATTAAAGCGTCTGATACTATTAAAACCTGCAGCTAATGCCACGTCCGTTATTGGCAAGCTGGTTTGATGTAACAGCTGTTTAGCAAACATCAGTTGTCGATAAATAGCATATTTTTTTGGCGAGGTGCCTAGCTGCTTATTAAAGAGTTGGCTTAAATAGCGGCTACTAATACCCAGCCGTTGTGATAATGATGCAAGTGTTTGACCCTGTTCGCCACTTAAACAACCGCCATCAATCAGGGCTATCGCTCGCTGCAAACTGGTTTGAGTGCCCTTCCATGCATTGGATTGTGGCGCACTATCAGGGCGGCAACGTAAACAAGGCCTAAGCCCCGCCTGAGCAGCTTTAATCGCAGAGTCAAAGTAACGCACGTTTTGCTCTTTAGGTGCCGTCGCAGGGCAAATTGAGCGGCAATAAATCCCTGTGGTTAAAACCCCAGTAAAAAAATGCCCATCAAAACGCGCATCACGGCTTAGCCTTGCTTGACGGCAAACATTAGCAGCTAAACTGCACGCCTGACTGCTGGCTATAGGTGCTAAAGACTTCTCGCTGTTTAGCACTGCTTTAGGAGACATGTTATCGTTACCCGTTTATGTAAGCTGGTTAATAGCAGCTTGAAGATTATTAGCGTCACTTTAGCGAATAATGACGCTAGTCACTAGCGGAAAACGGAACTCAACCACTGACCCCATTTAATGCTAGCCTACAAGTATCGAAACAATCTAACTAACACTTAGCTAACAAGTCAGCACCAAGTTAAGGTATCCTCTGTATATATTGCTGTTCCCGTTTCAAATATTGAGAAATAGATGTTTAAATTCTTTGAATCCCTTACCAACCCATTACCTTCAGAAGAACCCAGCCAAGCCCCAAAAGGCGTTTATGCCTTTTGCCGTCATTACACCCGCGGTTTTGAAAAACACTTAATCATCATGTCAATTTTGACAGCGACTTTGGCGATTTTAGAAGTGTCATTATTTGGCTTTATGGGCAAATTAGTTGACTGGTTAGTCACTAAAAACCCACAGACCTTAATGCAAGATGAAGGTAGCACCTTAATATTGATGTCTGTGGTAGTACTGGTGATTATTCCGTTATTAGTGGCTTTGCATGCGGCTATCGTGCATCAAACCTTGCTGGGTAATTACCCTATGGCCATCAGGTGGCAAGCACATCGATACTTACTAAAACAAAGCGTTTCATTTTATCAGGATGACTTTGCCGGCCGCATTGCCACTAAAGTAATGCAAACCTCATTAGCAGTGCGTGAAACCGTCATGAAACTGTTAGATGTATTGATGTATATCATCATCTATTTCACTTCAATGCTGGTGATGATCGCCAGTGCTGACGTGCGCTTAATGCTGCCAATGCTGGTGTGGCTATTTGCGTATATTGCTATTCAGTGGAAGTTAGTGCCAAAGCTAAAAGCCATTTCAGCCAAGCAAGCAGATGCCCGCTCGACCATGACTGGCAGGATCGTTGATAGTTATACCAATATTTCCACCGTGAAGCTGTTTTCTCATACCAAGCAAGAGGCTGAATACGCCCAAGACAGCATGATGGGCTTTCTTAAAACCGTCTACGGCCAAATGCGCCTTGTGACCATCATTAACGTTTTAGTGCAGATCATAAATTACCTTTTAGCATTTACCATTGCGGCGGTTTCAATTTGGCTTTGGGCAGATAATGCGATTACTGTGGGTGCGATTGCTATTGCTGTTAGCTTAGCACTGCGTTTAAACGGCATGTCTCAATGGATCATGTGGGAAATAAGCTCACTGTTTGAAAATATCGGTACTGTCACTGATGGGATGAATACCTTATCAAAACCCATTGAAATTGAAGATAAACCTGGCGCTAAAGATATTGTTGTTAGCAAAGGTAAAATTGACTTTAACGATGTTAGTTTTCATTACGGCGAAAAATCAGGGGTGATTAGCAATCTGAATTTAAACATTAAAGCCGGTGAAAAGGTCGGTTTAGTAGGTCGTTCTGGCGCTGGTAAATCAACGCTCGTTAACTTGCTAATGCGCTTTCACGATGTTGAAAAAGGTCAAGTGAGTATTGACGATCAACCGATTACCGATGTTACTCAAGATTCGCTGCGGGCTAAAATCGGCATGGTAACTCAAGATACCTCACTACTGCATCGCTCAATTCGAGAAAACATCCTCTATGGCGATCCTAATGCTTCGGAGCAACAGCTTCAAGCAGCCATTGCGCAGGCTCAAGCAGCCGAGTTTATTGATGATTTATCAGATCCCTTTGGTAATACAGGCTTAGATGCACAAGTGGGTGAACGTGGGGTAAAACTCTCTGGCGGTCAACGCCAACGTATTGCAATTGCCCGAGTATTATTGAAAAATGCCCCGATTTTACTACTAGATGAAGCCACTTCAGCATTAGATTCCGAAGTTGAGGCGGCAATTCAGGAAAGTTTATATGAATTAATGGAAGGTAAAACCGTGATTGCCATTGCTCACCGACTATCAACCATCGCGGCTATGGACAGACTAATTGTCATTGATAAAGGCCAGATCGTTGAGCAAGGAACTCACCAAGAGTTGATCAAGTCTGAGGGTATTTATGCCCAACTTTGGTCCCATCAAACTGGCGGCTTTTTAGGCGTTGATTAACATTCCACAATAAATAACACACTTTTATGACGCTCACTTTTGACTTCTATCGAAACTGGGCGTTTTTTATGTCATTAAGCGGCAAGAGTTACTTTATCTGCAGCGGTTAAGCTAAGAAAACACAAGAAATATTAAATAAATTTATAACTGATGAATGAGTGTTCATTGAGAGTAAAATATTATGACTTGAAGAGGATAAATCGAAGAAAATGGTGGTCGATACTGGGC
>NZ_JBFRKG010000018.1:214553-217243 GCF_041469325.1 Shewanella sp. 10N.286.51.B8 | reverse complement strand
GTGATTTTTTGTTCAGTGCCATCAACACTGTGAACGATTAAGGTGTCAGTAACTGACTCACCTGTTTTAAGGCCTTGAATCGCTGTCTGAGAATTGTCAGCTGTGTAGGTCCAGTGACCTAATTCATTGATTGATAGAGTGCCAAACTGACCTTGTAATGAGGTGGCTTGAAATTGATTTTGACCGTTGTCGACATCAGTAACAGTGAGGGTACCATCTACTCGAAGCTGCCCTTGATGAACATCTTTATCTTCAGTTAATTGTGCTGTTGAAGCACCCGCAATCACCGCTTTGTCGTCAGTACCGTTAATGGTCACAGTGATTTTTTGCTCTGTGCCGTCAACGCTATGAACTAACACTGTATCGGTAACTGACTCACCGGTTTTAAGGCCTTGAATGTTCGGCTGCGAGTTATCGGCGGTATAGGTCCAGTGACCTAATTCATTGATTGATAGAGTGCCGAATTGACCTTGTAGTGAGGTGGCTTGGAATTGATTTTGACCATTATCCACATCAGTAACAGTGAGGACGCCGTCAACGCGAAGTTGCCCACCGTGAACGTCTTTATCTTCAGTTAAGCTGGCGGTTGAGATACCCGCAATCACCGCTTTATCATCCGTGCCGTTAATGGTCACAGTGATTTTTTGCTCAGTGCCATCAACGCTATGAATTAACACTGTATCAGTAACTGACTCACCTGTTTTAAGGCCTTGAATCGCTGTCTGAGAATTGTCAGCGGTGTAGGTCCAGTGACCTAATTCATTGATTGATAGAGTACCAAACTGACCTTGTAGTGAGGTGGCTTGGAATTGATTTTGTCCCGCATCAACATCAGTAACAGTGAGTGCACCATCGACGCGAAGCTGCCCTTGATGAACATCTTTATCTTCAGTTAATTGTGCTGTTGAAGTACCCGCAATCACCGCTTTATCATCCGTGCCATTAATGGTGACAGTGACTTTCTGCTCAGTGCCATCAACGCTATGAACTAATACTGTATCGGTAACTGACTCACCGGTTTTTAAACCTTGAATGGCTGTTTGTGAGTTGTCGGCGGTGTAGGTCCAGTGACCTAATTCATTGATTGATAGAGTACCAAACTGACCTTGTAAAGTGCTCGCTTGGAATTGATTTTGTCCCGCATCAACATCAGTAACAGTGAGGGCACCATCGACGCGAAGCTGACCACCATGCACGTCTTTATCTTCAGTTAAGCTGGCGGTTGAGGTGCCCGCAATCACCGCTTTGTCGTCGGTACCGTTAATGGTCACAGTGATTTTTTGTTCAGTGCCGTCAACGCTATGAACTAATACTGTATCAGTAACTGACTCACCGGTTTTTAAACCCTGAATGGCGGTTTGTGAGTTATCAGCTGTATAGACCCAGTGACCTAATTCATTGATTGATAGAGTACCAAACTGACCTTGTAGTGAGGTGGCTTGGAATTGATTTTGACCGTTATCGATATCAGTAACAGTAAGGGCGCCATCGACTCGAAGTTGGCCACTATGAACATCTTTATCTTCAGTTAAGCTGGCGGTTGAGGTACCCGCAATCACCGCTTTGTCGTCAGTACCATTGATGGTGACGGTGACTTTTTTCTCTGTGCCATCAACACTATGAACAACAAGGGTGTCAGTAACTGACTCGCCGGTTTTAAGGCCTTGAATGGATGTTTGTGAGTTATCAGCGGTGTAGGTCCAGTGACCTAATTCATTGATTGATAGAGTACCAAACTGACCTTGTAAAGTGCTCGCTTGGAATTGATTTTGACCGTTATCCACATCAGTAACAGTGAGGGCGCCATCGACTCGAAGCTGCCCACTATGCACGCCTTTATCTTCAGTTAAACTGGCGGTTGAGGTACCCGCAATCACCGCTTTATCATCTGTGCCGTTAATGGTGACAGTGATTTTTTGTTCAGTGCCGTCAACCGAGTGAACTAATACTGTATCGGTAACTGACTCACCCGTTTTTAAACCCTGAATGGCGGTTTGTGAGTTATCAGCGGTGTAAGTCCAGTGACCTAATTCATTGATTGATAGAGTACCAAACTGACCTTGTAGTGAGGTGGCTTGAAATTGATTTTGACCATTATCCACATCAGTAACAGTGAGGGCGCCGTCAACGCGAAGTTGCCCACCATGCACGTCTTTATCTTCAGTTAAGCTGGCGGTTGAGATACCCGCAATCACCGCTTTGTCGTCAGTACCGTTGATGGTGACAGTGATTTTTTGTTCAGTGCCGTCAACCGAGTGAACTAATACTGTATCGGTAAGTGACTCACCCGTTTTCAGACTTTGAATAGCATTTTGACTGTTATCAGCGGTGTAGGTCCAGTGACCTAATTCATTGATTGATAGAGTGCCGAATTGACCTTGTAGTGAGGTGGCTTGGAATTGATTTTGTCCCGCATCAACATCAGTAACAGTGAGTGCACCATCGACGCGAAGCTGCCCACCGTGAACGTCTTTATCTTCAGTTAGCTGTGCTGTTGAAGTACCCGCAATCACCGCTTTGTCGTCAGTACCATTGATGGTGACAGTGATTTTTTGTTCAGTGCCATCAACACTGTGAACGATTAAGGTGTCAGTAACTGACTCACCTGTTTTAAGGCCTTGAATCGCTGTCTGAGAATTGTCAGCTGTGTAGGTCCAGTGACCTAATTCATTGATTGATAGAGTGCCAAA
>NZ_JBFRKG010000018.1:0-214079 GCF_041469325.1 Shewanella sp. 10N.286.51.B8 | reverse complement strand
TGATTTTTTGTTCAGTGCCATCAACACTGTGAACGATTAAGGTGTCAGTAACTGACTCACCTGTTTTAAGGCCTTGAATCGCTGTCTGAGAATTGTCAGCTGTGTAGGTCCAGTGACCTAATTCATTGATTGATAGAGTGCCAAATTGACCTTGTAGGCTTTCAGCGGTGAACTGCGCTTGATTGTTGTCTACATCTGTTACGGTTAACGTCCCGTCAACGCGGAGTTGTCCACCGTGAACGTCTTTATCTTCAGTTAGCTGTGCTGTTGAAGCACCCGCAATCACCGCTTTGTCGTCAGTACCACTGATGGTGACAGTGATTTTTTGCTCAGTGCCATCAACACTGTGAACTAACACTGTATCGGTAACTGACTCACCGGTTTTTAAACCTTGAATGGCTGTTTGTGAGTTATCAGCGGTGTAGGTCCAGTGACCTAATTCATTGATTGA
Organism: Shewanella sp. 10N.286.51.B8; assembly: GCF_041469325.1. Lineage (NCBI taxonomy): Bacteria > Pseudomonadati > Pseudomonadota > Gammaproteobacteria > Alteromonadales > Shewanellaceae > Shewanella > Shewanella sp. 10N.286.51.B8. The sequence continues at coordinate 213,628 of NZ_JBFRKG010000018.1, read as the reverse complement.
TAAAGTGCCGAATTGACCTTGTAGTGAGGTGGCTTGGAATTGATTTTGACCATTATCCACATCAGTAACAGTGAGGGCGCCATCGACGCGAAGCTGCCCACCATGCACGTCTTTATCTTCAGTTAAGCTGGCGGTTGAGGTACCCGCAATCACCGCTTTGTCGTCAGTGCCGTTAATGGTCACAGTGATTTTTTGCTCAGTGCCGTCAATACTGTGAACGATTAAGGTATCGGTAACTGACTCACCGGTTTTTAAACCTTGAATGGCTGTTTGTGAGTTATCAGCGGTGTAAGTCCAGTGACCTAATTCATTGATTGATAGAGTACCAAACTGACCTTGTAATGAGGTGGCTTGGAATTGATTTTGACCGTTATCTACATCAGTAACAGTGAGGGCGCCATCAACTCGGAGCTGACCTGAATGAACATCTTTATCTTCGGTTAAGCTGGCGGTTGAGGTGCCCGCAATCACCGCTTTATCATCCGTGCCATTAATGGTGACAGTGACTTTCTGCTCAGTGCCATCAATGGAATGAACTATGAGAGTATCCGTTAATGATTCGCCTGTTTTCAGGCCTTGAATAGTCGGCTGCGAGTTATCAGCGGTGTAAGTCCAATGGCCTAAACTATTGATACTCAGAGTACCAAATTGACCTTGTTGCACTGTGGCCTGGAGTTGGTTTTGTCCTGAATCTACATCGGTTACGGTGAGGGCGCCATCGACATGCAGTTGTCCTTGATGGACGTCTTTATCTTCGGTTAGATTAGCCGATGAAACGCCACCAATTTGAGCGGTTTCATTGCTACCGTTAATACTAATGGTAACTTGTTTGGATACTGGGGTGCCTGAGCTATCAGTTGCTGTGACTGTGAAAGTTTCAACTGCTACTTCTCCCTGATGTAGGGCTAAAGTCGTTGCTGAATGATTATCTAGAACGTATTGCCATTCTCCAGATTTTGAATCAATGACTAGCTGGCCAAATTGACCTATTCCATTTGAGGCCGACCAAGTGATGCTATCGCCATTATCTGGGTCGGTAGCTATGAGGTTGCCTGAAACGGTATCAATTGAACCTAACTCATTGAGACTAGCATGATGTATACCTGAAATTTGCGGTAAATCGTTACTACCTTCAACCTCTACAGCAATGACCGAGCTCACTTTATTGCCTTGGCTGTCCGTTGCCGAAATGACAAATTGTTCTGTTTGATGAGTCCCTTCAGATAATGCATTTGTTTGCTGGTTATTATTATCAAGTTGGTAATGCCATTCGCCAGTTAACTGGTTTAACGTTAACTCACCATATTTACCTTGAGCATTGTCTGTACTCCACAACACTTGGTTAGCATCAGTGCCTGTAGCTTGCATTACGCCACTCGCAGTATTCACTGCATTATCTTCTTTTAATTGTGGTGCTGATTGTTGACTTGCTATTTCTATTGGGGTTTCATTCGTGCCAGTGCCAGTGCCAGTGCCAGTGCCAGTGCCAGTAGAGGGAGGGGTAATGTCAGGTGTTGGGGTACCTTTTAGTGTCTCAATCACTTCATGTGTTGCAGTTTGTGGTGTGATTACATTTGATACTGAATGAGATGATGAATTAATGGTAAAAGCAGTCTGAAAGTTTTGTTCAGGTAACGAAATTTGAGATGTTCTAAATTGGCTTATGTCTTGGGTTGTGACATTACCATTATGAAAATGTGCACCCGCTGCTAGTCCTGTTGTTTGAGTTGAACCTGTTTCTACAATAAGCTTATTTAATGGCTGCTGCTGACTCGGTTCTATCGGGTTGCTATCAGCGATTTGACTGGCATTTTTAAGTGTTGAGCTTGTTAACTGTTGTGGCGTTGTGGATGTTTTTAAAACGTCTTGCTGAGTAGCTTCTGGATTAGCTTCTGGATTAGTAGCTGCATGAGTAAAATCTGCTTCAGTTGCTTTATCATCCTCAGATGCATTCGCTATATTCGTCTGCCAAGACTTGTCAGCTACCAGATCATTTTGTCTATTTGGGGTTATGTTCCCCGTATCTCGAGATTCTTTTGCCCGCAACTTTTTAGCATCATTATCAATTTTCTTTATTGCTTGCTGGATTTTATTTTCGGGCAGATCTTTTTTGAGTTTATTTTTTTCATTTGGCTTATTTTTATTATCTTTATTATCCGTGCTCATGGGATGCTCCTACCATTTATCTTTCGCCAAATGCTTCGTTAATGTTGGTGAACACTGGTTTCCATAAGTACTGGAAGACACTTTTTTCACCTGTCACAATATCTGCTTCGCCAGTCATTCCAGGAATTAATGCAAAACTATCGGGATTATCCAAAAAGTAGGGCTTATCAATGGCAAGCTGCACTTTATAAAATACACCGCCTTTTTCATCTTTATCTGTGCTTGGTGAAATACGTTTTACGATTCCATCTAACGCGCCATAACGGCTGTAATCAAACGCATCGATTTTGATTCTTGCTGATTGACCAACATGGACAAAGCCGATATCTCTTGGTGACAGCTTAATTTCCATCATACCCGTTTTGGTCATGGGAACAATTACAGCCACAGTCCCACCTGGTTGAATGACGCTGCCAGTTGAAGATGTTGGGATTGATTGAATGATGCCGTCAACAGGCGCGGTTACGGTGTTTTGAGATACCAGTGAGCTGGATGATTTAAGCCTTGCTGTGACACCTAATAATTCAGCTTGGGTGTCAGTACGTTTTTCACCGACTTCTTTTAATAATGAAGCCTGTCTTTGTTTGAGTTGTTGCTGCAGATTTAGCAGGTTCTTGGTGAGAACTTGTTGTTTGCTTTCCATCGCCTTTAGCTCTCGCATGTAAGAATCAAGCTTTTGCTGTGATTCTAAAATGCGTAACTTTGAAACGGCTTGCTCTTCTGTTACTGACAACATCATTTTTAACGTTTGTTCTGCGGTTTGGATTTGATCGCTAAGGGGAGGTATTTCAGTTTTCAAACCATCCAATTCCGCTTGAGATTTGGCTATTTCAGATTCTGATAGCTGCTCAATTGCCACTCGTTCATCGATCATGCGATTAAGCGAAGACTGATGCAGCTTAACCAGTTGCGGGTACTCATAGGCGAACTCATCAAAATTGGCATCGCGAGCATCAATGAAGGCTTCGTAACGTTCAATTCGCATCATTAAGTTAGCACGTTTACTGGATAGTTCTTCCTCAGCTGACAAGCTGTCTATTGAGACAAAGCTTGCCAAAATATCACCTTGTTTAACAACGTCACCTTCTTCGACTACGACAGAAGCAATAGTGCCACCAGCACGGCTTTGAATAACCTGCCTATGGCCTAACGGCACCACTTGTCCTTTGGATTTTGAAATTTCTTCTACGCTGGTAAAAACAGACCAAACCAACATGATTAAAATTGAGCCGGTGATCAATAAGATGATATTTCGAATTAATTTACGCTCAGCAGGGGCTTCAATTGCTTCTGCAAATTCATGTTCTGGCCAGACTCGATTAGCTAGTTGACGATTATCCATTGGTTGGAGACTCCTGCATGACGGTGTTAGTGGCATCTGGCGTTTGAGGTGCTTGGTCTGGAATTGGGCCTGCATAAACCACAGCGCCTTTATCAAGAATAATGACCTTGTCAGCGTGTTTAATTAAATCTTGATCGTGGCTAGTAAACATTACGGTTGATTGTCCTTTTAAGTTTAATAAGGTCTTTATCAACTGCTGTTTTGATTCTGGATTTCGATGAGGTAATGGTTCATCAAGCAATAACAATGGCGATTGTTTTATCAGTGCGCGGGCAAGGTTGATGTAACTCCCTTCGATAGCGGAAAGCATGGCGTTATTCTCACCGAGTAAATCAACCGATAAGTCATTATTGATGCTATTAAAAAAGCTGGCCCCACCAGCGGCAATTATTGCGGTTTTAATTTCATCATCGGTAGCATCTGGTTTCGCTATCCGAATATTTTCAGCTAAAGTCCCTGGGAAAATATCAGGTTGTGATGGGCTATAAGCCACCCAATGCCTAAATATTTCAGTGTCATATTGTTTTAAATTTTTCCCATTCACGGTGACAAATCCAGCTTGTGCTTCCAACACGCCTAAGGCGCTCAGTAGCAAGGTTGATTTACCACAGGCATTGGGCCCTATAACGGCAACTAATTCACCGGGTTCTATGTCTACATTCACACCTGATAGTGCCGGCTCTCCTTCAGCTTTATATCTCAGGGTTAAATGCTGAAATGAAATTGCTGGTGCTTGAGTGTTATCAGGGGTGTCTAAGCGTAATTCTGATTGTTCCGTTGTTGCCTGCATGAACCGATCAAACTGTTTTACGGCAACATCCATCATGGTGAATTTTTGTTGAGATGAAAATGCCAGTTGTGCAGGGCCTGTAATCCGCCAAATCATCATCACACAGGCAATTAATGCACCGGAGGAAATCGTTTGATTTAGTACTAAAAATATTCCCGTAAACACTGTGATGAGTGCAGTGAATAAACTCAGTGAATGAGCAATGGCTGCATTTAGGCCATTTCGTTTAGCATAAAGAAAATTCTGGCGACTATTTTCACGGCATTGACGAATAAATTTTGTTTGCCAGCCTTCAGTATCACCAGCCGCTTTGAGTTGCAGTAGATTTTTCGCTAGTTCGCTTAGGGTATTTTGATACTCGCCACTAATTGTTGGCGAGGCTGCCTGAACATAGCGGCTGACGACTTTCATCACCAAGTAATACAGCATCAACATGCCAATCGGCACTAACACTAACCATCCACTTAAAAACATAATCGCCAGCAGGGCAATAATAGTGAAGGGCAGGTCGACTAAGCCGCCGCCTCCAGGGCCAGATAAGAGCATTCTGACTTTTTCTGCATTACGCATTCTAGCGATATGATTTGAAATGCCGACGCGTGACAGTACCATTAACGGCATGTGTAATAGTCGATAAAAGGTTATCTGGGAAAGGTCTCTAGCAAATCGATTACTGGTGGTGGCAAGAATTTGCGCCCGCGCTAAGCGGGTTGATACTAATACGCCAACAGCAAGCGCTCCACCTAAGGCTATGCTGGGGAGTATGGAGGGTGTTTGACCACCAATGACTCGGTCATATACTGCCATGGTAAACAGAGGTACTGCTAACCCTGTAACACTGGACAGTAAACTCAGCCAGAAAACGGGACGATACCATTTAGTTCTCTTACTCATGTGAGCGGCGAATGCTTGAACACTCTTTTTACTACGAGGTAAGGCATCAATAACAAATAGGTATGCATCATCTGTTAGCTGAGTCATATCGACCGTTTGCCAATGATTATTCTCTAGTTTTTCGAACTGATGTCCCTGTCTTCTTGCTATAAAGGCATTGTCTTTCGCTGGGACAACCAAGAAAGGGTAGATGGTTAAATGCAGGGTACTATCTGACGGTTTAATAACAGAGAAACCAATTTGATGCTTTTTTAATAACCGAGACACCGCCAGAGTATTGAGATCGTTTTCAGTGTCACTGGCAACGTTACTGGCTTGAGTGTAAAGACCTAATTGTTGGAACAGCTCCACCAGTAATGGCTTTAGTTCTAAAGTCTTCATAGGATCACCTCCTGTGAATCACTATTATCCACGTGCGGCGATTTATTAGTTTTTTTAGGCTGAGCATGTCCCTCAATTGTGACAACTTCATCACTAATTTTACCGATTTCAGGGTAGTGGGATGCCGCTACAATGGTCATTTGTTGTTTCAGTTGGGCCAATAAAGTGAGTAGTTTATTTTGGGCATCGGCATCAAGTGAAATCATCGGCTCATCCAATAGCAATATCGACGGTTTTTGGACTATCGCTCTGACTATTGCAATGAGTTTAATTGCCCCTTTATTTAGCATTTGGTTGTCATTTTCACCGACTGAAGTTTGATAACCATTGGGCAATTCGGCAATTTTAGCCGTTAAGCCTAAACTGTCAGCAATTGCCATTGCTTGTGGTTCATACTCTGCTCGGAACATCGTCATATTCTCAAGTAAACTACCTGCAAATAAGGTTGGCCAAGGGGCAACATAGTTAACGGATTGTCGAAATTCTTTACTGTCGTGTGCATGAAGTAAAACCCCATCAATGGCGACTTCACCTGTATTTATCTTTTGAAATCCAGCAATGATACTGAGTAAGTGGCTAGCATGACTCAGGGGATTTGATTGCAGGGTAACTAAGGTTTTAGGGAGGATCTCTAAATTCAACTGTTGAATGACAGTGCCTAAATTACTGCTATCGACTTTTTGAAACCTAATAGGGCCGTTAGGGATTTTTTGTTGATAGATTTTTTCAGCACTAAACGCTTCGGCTGGAATGGCGGTCAAATCATCTACGTGTGACATCGCCGTTTTGGCACTCACAAGTCGAGAACGAAGGCTAATAATTGCACTTAATGGTGCGATGGCGCGACCCGCTAATATTGAACATGCAGCCAGTCCACCCGTTGTAAGCGAACCGTTAAGGACTTCTAAACAACCTAGCATCACTAATATTAGTGTTGTTCCTTGCGATGCTGCTTGGATGACTTCTTGTAACTTAGCTGATAACCAATCGACTTGTTGCTGTTGTGCTAGTCGCTGGTGGTTTATTTTATTATAAATACTGGCTAATCGGTCTTCTAAAGATAGGGCCTTGGCTGTGGTTAGCCCTGATAACACCAGTATCAACATTCGGGTTCGTTCAGCATCTGAAAGAGCGAGATCCTCAGTGGCTATGGCGAGTTTTTTGCCAATGACATAAACCAGAGCGCCAACAAGTACCCAGACGACTATCGGAATGAATACCAGCGGGCCACCAATATAGGCAACCAATGCAAGAAAAATGAGCACAAATGGAAAATCCATGAGTGCCACAATTGCTTGCCCTGAATAGAGCTCCCGCATACTCGCAATACTGGCTAAACCATTAGTGACTTTACCTGTTCCCATGGATTCAACATGGTGATAGTCCGCTTGCATGAGCTTGTTAACCACCTTGGTTGTGGTTTCTAATTCAAAATTGGCTGCTGATGCTGCAAGTAGCCAACTGCGGCCATATCTGAGTAATAATTCCAGTAAAATCGCAATCGCCACACCAGAAACAAGAATAGTGGCAGTACCATAACCTTGATTTGGCAGAATACGATCGTAGATTTGTAGCATGGTGAATGGCAGCGCAAGCGACAATAAATTGATAAATGTCGATGACAATAATAGCTCGGGAAAGGCTTTATTCCTGGAAAATAAACTGAAGTTTTCCTGCATACAAAAAATGTCCTTTTTATCGCAATGCGTAACGACTAAGCAATCAATAAACCAATGATTTAAGCGTAGCTTGTTTTAGTCAGCTTTCCTTACCTTAATTTAACTTAACTTAAACATTAAGCAATTAATATAACATCTTGGGGGTAAATTGATTTTTAATCAGATGCAGCTAGTTTGCTCGAAATGGCGGCATTATTACGAGGGATAAGAGAATGAGTTTGCATGAGGTACGCGTGGAGTATGTAAAGGGAGGCCGCTTATTAAAATTAATGCAAAGATAATAAAAAACCATGAGTAATAACTCATGGTTTTTAGCTGAAATGTAGACCTATCTAGACTCGATATATTCTTAAGGTTGTTGGCGAGTTGGCGCTAAGACAATTTCTCGTACACAAACATTTTGCGGCATTTCAAAGGCAAATACAGCCGCATCAGCAACTGCTGTAGGCTCGATAACGCCGCCCATGAACTCTTTCCATTCTTGGTAGCCGGCTTTAATATCTTCATCGGTTGTGTGGCTAAGCAGGGCCGTTTCAACAGCGCCTGGAGCGATAGTCACCATTCGCACATCATCCATCGCCACTTCTTCGCGGATATTTTCAGTTAGCGCATGCACAGCAAACTTACTGGCACAATATGCTGCATGGTTAGGGAATGTTTTACGACCCGCTATAGAGCTTACGTTGATAATAGTGCCTGTTTTACGGACTTTCATATCAGCAAGCACAGCGTGAATACCATTAAGCACGCCCATCACATTGATGTTGAGCATTTGGCTCCACTGGGCAGGATCTTGTACATCTGCTTGACCAAGTAGCATTACGCCAGCGTTATTGACTAAACAGCCAACAGGGCCAAACTTTGCTTCAGCAGTCGCAATCGCTGTTTTCATCGCTGCAGCATCAGTAACATCAACGCTAACAGATAAGCTGTTGGGCAGGTTAAGTGCTTGCATTGGTTCAACGCGACGAGCAAGTAAAAGTAGTGGGTGACCTTTAGCGCTAAATGCATTCGCCATAGCGGCGCCAATACCTGATGATGCGCCAGTAATGACAACAAGTGATTTCATGATTTTTACCTCGTTCGTTAAGTTGTGTCCATTATAGGTAATGGCTCATTGTTGATATATAATCCACAAAGAACATCATTGTTTACCTGTGGCTCCTAATAACTTGTTGATGACCACAAACTAAAATAGACATTATTATGAACTTAGACATAAATTTGATTGATATCAGAGCCTTTGTGGTGATTGCTGAGCAAGGTAACTTTACTCAAGCTGCACAGGTCTTAGGCTGCTCACGTTCGCATTTATCAAAGCAATTATTAAGTTTAGAAAAATTTCTTGGTGTTAGCCTAATTATTAGAACCACCAGAACCCAAAGACTGACAGAGCAAGGTCAGCAATTGCTGTTGCAATGCCAGCAAGCGTTAGCGCAAATCGATCAGGTGGTGGCAATGACATTAGACAGCGCTGAAACATTACAGGGCAATATTCACATTAATTGCGTTGGCGGGGTGATTGGTGAAGATATTTTAGTGGCCTTGGTGAATGATTTTATTAAACAGTATCCTGAAATTACCATCGATCTTGATTTTAGTAGCCAGCGGGTTGATTTAATCGAGGGCCATTTTGATATTGTATTTCGCATGGGCGAACTGGCAGATTCAAGCTTGGTGGCCAGAAAGCTGATGGATATCGAAAACCGCACTTTAGTCGCCCCTGAATACTTAGCGAAATATGGTCAACCGCAGCATCCAAGCGAGCTTAATAATCACCTGTGTATTACTGGCTCGATCAGCCATTGGCGCTTTGGCCATAGGCAAGATGCTCAAGCTGTAGACGTTGCCATTAAGGGCGGTTTTAAGTGTAAAAATGGCCGCGCTATGAAAGCCAGCGCCTTAGCAGGAAATGGCATTGTGCGATTACCTTATTTATATTGCGCTAATGAAATTGCAGCGGGTCAATTAGTGAATGTGTTTAATGATTGGCATATTCCCGACACGCCTTTTTATATGCTTTACCATAAAGATAAATTCCAACCAGAAAGGCTGAAAAAATTTATTCAATTCACCATGGAAAATTTTAAGCGCTATCTACCTGATTCATAAAATAACATTTAAAAAACGGCTGATTAAATTCATCTATGCCGTAAAAGTCTAACGGGATTGAAGCCTATTTTTAATTTTTTCGACTATCTTTATTAGATAATTAAAAATGAAAATGGTGAATGATGAGATCCTTAGCGCTGCTATTGTTTTTACTGCTGTTTGCGATAAATACGCAAGCGGGTCAGCTTTATTTTGAAGCTCGCAGTGATAGCATGGGCGGTACAGGTGTAGCCTCATCAAGCCGTATCGGCGCAAGTTTTATTAATCCCGCTTTACTGGCTATTTACGCCCCAAAAACCAATGAGTTCTCCTTACTGTTACCGGTTGTGGCTGCTGAAGTGGATGATAGCGACAATATGCTTGATAAGTTTGACTCACTACAAGACAGTTTTGATGACTTAGAAACGGCCATAAACGGCAATGATACTGATGATATTGCTGGTTTTCGTGATGATTTAGTTATTAATTTAAATGCCCTCAACGGCACTAACGCCTCGGTATCAGCCGCAATTGGCGCAGCATTAGTATTGCCAACTCAAACCGTGCCAATGGCGCTATTTTCCAAAAGTCACCTTGACGCTATGGGCGTTGCTGATATTGCTCAAGGTGATATTGATATGCTGACTAATCTCGATCCCGCCAACCCTCCTGCAGATCTCACTGACTTAGACTCTCAAGGCATTGTATTAGCCGCCGGAGTCACAGATTTTGGGGTGGCGTTAAGCTTTCCACTATCTATAGTTAACATGCCTGTAAAAGTTGGGATTTCACCTAAGTTTCAACGCATTGATACCTATCATTACAGTGCCAGTGCCAATAACTTTGATGTCGATGATTTTGATGATGATAAATATCGAAATGATGACAGCTTATTTAACCTTGATCTTGGGGTGGCTATTGAGCCAACAGAAAGCTTAACCTTAGGGCTGTCTGCTCGTAATTTATTCAGTAAAAAAATAACCACAGTTGAAGCTCAAGGACGGACATTTGAATACCAAATTGAGCCGTTAGTCACAGTGGGAGCTGCTTATGATTGGTCCAGAGTCACCTTAACCACGGATATTGATCTGGTGGAGCAAAGCCGTTTTAGCGAGTTTGATGCGGTGCAGTATTGGCGAGTGGGCGGTGAAGTTAAAGCCACTGACTGGCTGTTTTTACGCATGGGCTACCGCCATGACTTAAAAGATAATAGCGTAGATATTTACTCTTTCGGCACCGGCTTTGCCATCGGCCAAGCCTTTAAGCTGGATATGAGCGGCAGCTATGGTGATGATGCCATTGGCGCTGTGCTGCAAACTTCTTATCACTTTTAAGCGTTATCATTTTTAGCTGTCATCATTGTTGCATTTATATCTGCCACAAAAAGATGATCGACTAGCCTGCTGATAATTCAATTAACGACTTAAGGGTTAGCAATAATGCACTTAAGCTACATAACACCATAGTGGCGATGCGAGTCTTATTTTTATCAACCTTATTGGTTAGCTTTCCTGCGGCAATATTTCCGAGTATGACAGATGGCAATAGCATCAATGACAACCACAGATGCTTTTCTTCCACTAAGCCTGCAAGCATTAAAATAATCAGTGCGATCATTGAGCTGAAAACAAAAAAGATCGATAGCGCGGCTCTAAACTTCGGCGCATCTTTACCGGCTAATAAAATCGCTAATGGTGGCCCACCAATGGCGGCAATATTTCCAAATACCCCCGACAAGACACCTGCAATAAATAGCGAAAGCCGATTTACTGGCGCTGTGATCTTAAAAATACTCAGCAACACCGCTGCGCCGACAATAAAGGCAATGGCTAACCCCAGTACTGCTTGGGGGGCAAACAGTAATAAACCTGCGCCCATAAAGCCACCAGGTATTCGCCCCAGCAGCGCATATTGCAGCCCATTAAACTCCAGTTGAGTACGTTCACGCAATAAGGTCAATAAGGCGATGGAAAAACCCATCATAATCACAGGGGCTGGGACTAATTGTGGGTCGATGATATAGAGAAGTGGACTGGCAACAACCGCAAGCCCAAAACCGATAAGGCCTTGGGTTAATGCGCCTAGAAAAATGATAACCGATGCAAGCATCAAGGTCTGCGGATCGATAAATTCCATTGTCGACTCTTTAGGCGCAATACTGCAACTCACTCTCAGCTTGAGAGCTCGATGCGTTAAATGACGAGCAGTGTTTGATTAATTGAGCAGGCTTATGCTTTAGCGCAAGTACTTTAGCGCAAGTACTTTAGCGCAAGTACTTTAGCGCAAGTACTTCAGCGCTAGTCGCTAGCTTGACTTAATCAAGATCTTCCCACTCAATTCCCATGGCATCCATCAAAGCTTTTGCTTCAGATGGGATGCTATCAGGCCCTTCTTTTGATAAGTCACCGTCATTTGGCAGTGGTTGTCCAGTGTAGGCATGCAAAAATGCTTCACACAGTAGTTCACTATTGGTTGCATGACGTAAGTTATTAACCTGGCGGCGGGTACGTTCATCAGTCAATACTTTTAAAACTTTTAAAGGTATGGATACCGTGATTTTTTTAACTTGTTCATTTTTTTTGCCATGTTCGGCATATGGGCTGATATAGTCGCCATTCCATTCAGTCATTAACTCACCTTTATACGATAGATTCGTGGCAGATTTTAACCGCTAAATAATAACAGTCAAATTATTGCGGTTATTCTATAACGAATGGAAATAGATTTCTTTATGTTTAGACGTCTAAACGGCTGATTTGTATTGACGATGTGACTTAGCTTAGGTACATTTAGCCATCTAGACATCTCTTTAGTGTGTATTCTTTAGGAGTTTACAATGAGCAAACATCGCGCAGCTACGCTAGCAGTACGCCAAGGTATCGAGTCAGATACCCAATACGGCGCTGTAGTCCCGCCGATTTATCTATCAACAAACTATTCTTTTGATGGCCATAAAAACCCTAGAGAGTTTGATTATAGTCGTTCAGGAAACCCGACGCGCTGCGTGTTAGGTGAAGCCATTGCCAAACTTGAACATGGCGCTACTGGGGTGGTTACTTGTACCGGTATGGCTGCGATTACCTTGGTCACTAGTTTATTAGGCCCCGATGATTTACTGATTGTGCCTCACGATTGTTATGGCGGTAGTTACCGTTTGTTCACAAATCTTGCCAACAAAGGCCAATTTAAATTACTGGTGATTGATCAAACAGATGAGCAAGCACTCAGTGATGCGATTGCTCAGAAACCTAAAATGGTGTGGTTAGAAACGCCGTCAAACCCATTATTACGTGTTGTTGATATCAAAGCTATTGCTGAGCAAAGCCATAAAGTCGATGCCTTAGTTGTGGTTGATAACACCTTTTTATCGCCAATTTTGCAACAGCCATTAGAGCTAGGCGCTGATATCGTCATGCATTCCACCACCAAATATATCAATGGTCATAGTGACGTTGTAGGTGGCGCTGTGGTGGCAAAAGACCCTGAACTGGGTGAGTTACTACACTGGTGGTCAAACACCTTAGGGCTAACAGGCTCGGCTTTTGATAGTTACCTAACCTTACGTGGCATTCGTACTTTAGCTGTACGTATTCGCGAGCATCAAAAAAATGCTGAGCAAGTTATTGACGTACTTCAGGCCAGCAATCTTGTCGAAAAAGTGTATTATCCAGGCTTAAAAGACCACCCAGGTCACGATATTGCAGCTAAGCAACAACAAGGCTTCGGCGCTATGTTAAGTTTCGAACTTAAAGGTGGTGAAGCAGAAGTGGTCGCCTTTTTAAATGCACTGTCTATTTTCAGTGTTGCTGAAAGCTTAGGCGGAGTGGAAAGCTTAGTTGCCGTACCTGCAACCATGACCCATAGAGCAATGGCGCCTGCAGCACGGTATGAAGCTGGCATTAAAGATACTTTACTGCGACTATCTGTCGGGATTGAAGATGCTGAAGACTTGGTTGCCGATATTGAAGTAGGCTTAGCTGCTGTCGCTGCGCTTTAAGTTAATCTCCCTTGGCTATATTCATGTAGTCAGGCTGGTATATGTTGTTTAAGGAGTGAAAAATGGCCCGCAGTCATTTACATAAATTTGGTGGTTCAAGTCTTGCTGATGCAGATTGCTATCGCCGCGTTGCCCATATTTTACTGACTCATGGCAACAGTGATGATTTAGTCGTTGTTTCAGCTGCGGGTAAAAGTACTAACTTTTTATATAAATTACTCTCCTTAAGAGAAAACGGTGACTTGTGGCAAGAAGAGCTACAAGTACTGGTGAGCTATCAGCAAAACCTGATTGAGCAACTTCTCTCAAACGAACAAGCGCGCGATTTACGTGAGCGCCTATCAACCGATAAATCGCAATTAGTCAGTTTATTGTCCCTTGAAGAGCGCAATGAATTTCAGCTCAATCATGTATTAAGCTTTGGTGAGCGTTGGTCAGCACGATTAATGGCAGCCTTATTAAGAGAGTCTGGCGTTGCTGCCGCGAATATTGATGCCTGCTCACTGCTGGTGGCTGATGAAGGGCCTGTGCCGAATATTCGTCTTGATGAGTCCCGCGAAAAAGTCCAAAAGCTGCTGGATGCTAATCCAAATACACGCTTAGTGATCACCGGCTTTATCTGCGCCAACAGTAAAGGGGATACATTATTACTTGGCCGCAATGGCTCAGATTACAGCGCCACCTTAATTGCCAGCTTAGCGGACATTGAACGAGTGACTATTTGGACCGATGTTGAAGGGGTATTTAACGCTGATCCGAATAAAATTAATGATGCCAAATTACTTGAAAGCATGTCACTTGCTGAAGCCGATCGTTTAGCTAAACTCGGCTCGCCAGTACTGCACAGCCGAACTTTACAGCCCTTATTTGATACTAATGTTAGTCTCGCGGTGCGCTCAAGTTACGCATCACATACTGACTTTACCCTTATTGCGCCCCAAAGTTCGTCAGCTAGCGCTCCAGTGGTTACCAGTTTAAATGAAGTGGTGCTGTTTCGCTTTAAGCAGCAAGCGCTAATTCAAACCACACTCAAATTACTTGAGCAAGCCGGTATTGCGCCGCTAGCATATTGGTGCTCTGCCCATCATAAAGTTGAACTGGCATTCACTGCTGAAAACCAAAAGCAGGTACAAGCGTTACTGGAGCTACATAGTCATGAGCTATTAATTAGCGATATCCATGCTCATACTGATTTAGGTTTAGTCGCTTTGGTTAGTGCTGATGCAGAGCACTACCGCCGCAGCTTTGCCCGATTATTAAGTCGCGATGCCAAACCCCTGTATCAAGATGGTTTGAGTTTAGTGACCTTAGTGCCTAAATCTCAGGTTAATTTACTCACCCAAAAAGTACACCGACGCTGCGCAGGCCCGCGATTGCGTATTGGGGTATTATTGCTTGGGGTCGGTAATATTGGTGAAGCCTGGATTGATTTATTTCAGCGCTCATCCACCATGCTTAACCGTGAACTAGAAGCCAATGTGCAACTTGTGGGTTTAGTGAGTTCAAAAGAGGCGCTCATTTGCCAGCAAGGAATAGATGCCAATAACTGGCAAGATGACTTTGATACCACAGCAACAACATGGGACTACCCTAGTTTATTTGAGCAGCTTGAGCTGCTCGACTGCGATGAGCTGGTGGCCTTGGATATCAGTGCTAGCGCCAGCTTAACCTTACAATACCCAGAGTTTTTCGCTCGAGGGATTCATATGGTGAGCGCCAATAAACTTGCAGGCTCAGGGCCGTTACCTTTTTACCGTGAGCTTAAGCAGCAGCTAAGTAACCGGCGTTTATTTTGGCGTTACAATGCCAGTTGCGGCGCTGGCTTACCAGTACAGCATGCCCTAAACGATTTACGCAATAGTGGCGACAATATCGAAGCTGTTGGCGGTATTTTTTCAGGTACTTTATGTTGGCTGTTTGAGCATTACGATGGGCAAAAATCTTTTTCTGAACTCGTGGTTGAAGCCCGCGGATTAGGCATTACAGAGCCAGATCCTCGAGATGATTTATCTGGCCGAGATATGCAGCGAAAGTTACTTATTCTGGCCCGTGAAATTGGCTTTGAGATTGAGCTTGATGCCATTGAATTAAATTCATTAGTGCCAGCTGAATTAGCCGACTTGTCGTTAGATGACTTTTTAGCGCGCATTGGCGAGTTAGATGAGTTTATGTTGCAGCAATATAGTGCAGCCTTTGAGCAAAATAAAGTCTTAAGGTATGTGGCATCTTTAGATAAAGTCGATGGCAAAATGCATGCTGAAGTAGGCATTCAATGGGTCGACTCGAACCATCCCTATGCCAGTTTAACCCCTGGAGATAATGTGTTTGTCATCCGCAGCACTTTTTATCAGGGCAATCCGTTAATTATTCGCGGCCCAGGTGCTGGCCGAGAAGTTACCGCAGCAGCTGTGCAGTCTGACTTAGTACAAATCTGTAAGGATTTACTGCAGGAGTGATCCTTAAGCGTGAGTTAAACGACGATTAACTTGGTTGAAAGATTAACTTTAAAGGCCTATTCCCTAACGGAATAGGCCTTTTTTATTGTCATAAAATAGCGCTAAAAGCATAAGCTCAGAGTTAACTTCACTCCCAGTTGATTTGCTGATGATTAATCGACAACGACCTTTTCATTATCAGTCTTTAGCCTGCAAATATTCGCTGTCTGTTCTTTGGTAAGCGTATTTGGGTTACTTTTTCTTTGGTGGAGAGTATTCAATTAAGTCACATAAAGTGGATCTGATGGACTACATTTATTATTCCAGTAGCTAAACATCATCCAAGGAGAGGGCGGTATATGAAATTCCTTTTACAAGTCATCACGATAATAGCAATAGGGGCAAGTCGTAACTTGGCTATTGCCGATATTCCTGCTCAATCTCCCAAAGAGTTATTGCAAACCGTACCCACACAGGCGCAAGTTTGTTTAACTTGCCATGGTGTTAATGGTGAGGGTTTAGGTGTTATAGGGCCTAGGTTGGCGGGTTTATCCAGTGAGTATATCGCCTCGCAGCTGGTTAATTTTCAAATGGGTAATCGACAAAGTCCCACAATGTCGGCGATGGCTGCGACAGTACAAGGTGATGCTATCCAAGTCGTTGCTGATTTCTTTGCCGCTAAAACAGTAGCTGAGATCCCATTGCAATACCGCGGTGACAAGGTTGAGATAACTGATACGGCGGAAAAATTGGCTTATCAGGGAGATTGGGGCCGCGATATACCTGCCTGTACTAGCTGTCATGGACCTTCAGGCATTGGCGCAGCCAACTTCCCTCGACTTGCAGGCCAAGAACCTAGCTATTTAAAAAACCAACTATTGGCTTGGCAAAATGGTACTAGAAAAGGTGATGTCGATAATATGATGGCTAATATTGCCGCTAAGCTGACTGCTGATGAAATTGACGCATTGTCAGCGTACTTTTCAGCTTTAAAACCTCTGGTTCAAAATGCTGCTGCTCAACAGCCTTTGGCACAAAAATAAGGACATACCATGAAACTGTTTAATTATTTAGTCGCAGGTGTGTTTATCAGTTCAGTTAGCGCTGCAGAATTACCCGATAGGCAAGCTCAGATCCCCGCTATAGCAAAAGATCCCGCAGCGCAGTATCTGCAACCTAGCGATTTATCAGCTATTCCAGAGGGTGAGTTTGGCGACAAAGTACGTTTGGGCTATCAGATATTTGTTAATACTCAGCAATTAAGAGATAAATATGTCGGCAATGAGCTTAATTGCGTTAATTGTCATATGAACGCAGGTAATAAAGCCAATGCTTCACCGCTATGGGCTGCCTATATGGCTTATCCCGCTTATCGAAAGAAAAATGACAAAGTGAATAGCTACCAGGAACGGATTCAAGGTTGCTTTACTTATTCAATGAATGGTACAGCCCCCGCATCAGGCAGTAAGGAACTTGTGGCTATCTCAGCTTATTCTTATTGGCTAGCCATGAGCGGTTTACTGAGTCAATTTAATCTCGATAGCAAAGTAGCAGAGTTGAGTGATGTAGAACTGGTAAAAGGTGGCAATAGAGAAGAGTTCCCAATTCCAGCTGCAGTGAAAGCTAAATGGGATCAAAAAGCCTTAACTTCACTTGCTGGCCGAGGTTTTCCCAAGTTAGAAGCGCCAGAACAAGCTTATTCAACTGAGCGAGGCGAAATAGTTTATCAAACCCATTGTCAGGCTTGTCATGGCGTTGATGGTCAAGGCATTAAAATGGCTAATGTGAGCGCTTTACCGCCATTATGGGGGCCGCAAAGCTACAACTGGGGCGCAGGGATGCATAGAGTGAACACTGCAGCTAATTTTATCTATGAGAATATGCCGCTGGGTAAAAGTATTCAGCTAACAGTGCAGCAGGCTTGGGATGTGGCAGCTTTTGTTAATGCCCATGAAAGGCCGCAAGATCCGCGTTTTAAAGGAGACCTGCCACAAACCCAAAAAAGTTATCATCAACATGATGGTTTTTATGGCAAGCAGCAGCTTGGTAAT
This sequence comes from Shewanella sp. 10N.286.51.B8, assembly GCF_041469325.1. NCBI lineage: Bacteria > Pseudomonadati > Pseudomonadota > Gammaproteobacteria > Alteromonadales > Shewanellaceae > Shewanella > Shewanella sp. 10N.286.51.B8. The sequence goes on along the minus strand of NZ_JBFRKG010000018.1, from coordinate 195,802 downwards.
GTTTTAGGCGCCGAAGCTTATCCAAATTTTCCTGTTAATAAGTAGGACTTTAACCAGTTTCAAGCTTATGCTTTTAAGCTACAATCGTTAAGGCATAGCCTTATCTCATAAAGCATTTTATGGAAATTAAACCAGTTAACGAAACAAAGTGAACCAGATGAAAGATGTAGAAATATACTCACCAAACCAAGCAAATGAACCATTAGTATCTGAGGCACAAGACGCGATTTTTGAGCCATTAGCGTGCCCCGTTTGCCAGCAGGTTAATCAATGCGCGGTTAGTGCGGGTAAACCGATTGAAGACTGCTGGTGTTTAAGCGCTTCAGCTAAAGCTGTGATCAGTGACAAGCTGCGCACAGAGTTAAAGGGCAAAGCCTGCGTCTGTCAAAGCTGCTATCAAAAACTGTCCCAGTGAAGGCCTTAATGACTGCTTATTCAGGGTGTTTAGGCTAGGTTGTAATGGTTCAATAAGATTTAAGCGCTAATTTAGTTAGCGCTTTTTTTATAATTAAATTAATTTAATTGGCTGATAAAAAACTGTTATTTGCTGATTTGTTCGGTTTGAATCGTACCGATGTTTCCAATTTAGTGCCAATGAAGGTAATCTGAAATTCACGCACTGATGTATTAGTAGTGTGAACGCAGTAACCGTAAAAATAACGTTTAGTGATAACGATTAATAATAACTATAAATATTTAACTCATTATGAGGTTTTCAATGGAAGGATTAACGGCATTTATTAATGCAGTAAACAGCATCGTTTGGGGCGTACCCATGTTGGTGATGATTTTAGGAGTGGGATTATTTTTATCTATCGGATTAAAATTAATGCCAATCCTAAAATTAGGCACTGGTTTTAAACTGCTGTGGTCGGGTCGAGCAACCGACAGTGATAGCACTGATAAAGGTGAAATTAGTCCTTTTAATGCGCTAATGACATCGCTCTCAGCCACCATAGGAACAGGTAATATTGCTGGTGTGGCTACCGCTATTTTTATTGGTGGGCCAGGGGCATTATTTTGGATGTGGTGCACCGCATTAGTGGGTATGGCGACCAAATTTGCCGAAGCGGTATTGGCAGTTAAGTATCGTGAAAAAGACAGTAATGGCAATCACGTCGGTGGACCGATGTATTACATTAAAAATGGCTTAGGCAGCAAATGGGCCTGGTTAGGGACAGCGTTTGCGATACTGGGCTCTATTGCCGGTTTTGGGATCGGTAATACCGTGCAAACTAACTCAGTGGCAGATGCCATGAGTGCTAACTTTGGCGTGCCGAGCTGGGTTACTGGTTTAGTCTTAATGGTACTCGTCGGTGCAGTACTCATGGGCGGTATTAAACGTATTGCAGAAGTTGCTGGTAAACTCGTGCCGTTAATGACCCTGTTTTATATTGCCGCGGGTTTAGCTGTTTTAGTGGTATATGCAGACCAAATTCCTGCAGCATTTGAATTAATTATTCACAGTGCGTTTAACCCAGTTGCTGCTCAAGGCGGTTTTGCTGGCGCAGCTGTTTGGGCTGCGATTCGTTTTGGTGTCGCCCGTGGTGTGTTCTCCAATGAAGCGGGCTTAGGTAGTGCGCCCATTGCTCACGCTGCAGCGCAAACCAATGATCCGGTAAAGCAAGGCTTAGTGGCCATGCTAGGTACATTCATTGATACCATCATTGTGTGCTCTATTACTGGTTTAGCGATTATTGTTTCCGGTGCTTGGACATCAGGTGAGAACGGCGCAGCACTAACTTCATATGCATTTTCACATGCACTGCCCATGGGTAATTATATTGTGGCGGTAGCACTTGCTGTGTTTGCCTTCACGACTATTCTAGGGTGGAGTTTTTATAGTGAGAAGTGTGTTCAATACTTGCTTGGCGATAAAGCGGTAAAACCATTTCGTTTAATATGGACCCTTGTGGTACCCATAGGCGCCGTGAGTTCATTAGAGTTTATTTGGCTGTTGGCTGACACGCTTAATGCAATGATGGCCATTCCTAACTTAATTGCGCTAGTCCTATTAAGTCCTGTGGTCTTTGGTTTAACCCGCGAGTATTTTGCCAAGCAAAAAGCTAAGGCATTAGAGAGCTAATAACGCTGTTGATGAATGATGAAGGCATACACGGGGAGTGTATGCCTTTACTGAGAAGGAATATTATCGATGAAACTTTCAAACCAAATATTTCCATTGAGTTTTTTGCTTATGGCTCGTCGGTGGCTGTAATGGTATCTCTATAAGAACCAATGCTGATAAATATATTACTAATCAAGCGATTGCCTCAACGGTTGAAATCTATCAGCCTAGTGAATTGTATAACCATGACAATGAACCGCTAGGTGAGGTGGTGACGACTTATTGCGCTAACAAACCTGAAGTAATAGAGGTTGGTGTCCCCAGTATCAGCATGCTGAAAAAAGAATTAAAAGTGCAAACCCAACAAAGGGGCGGTAATGCACTCATTATCACAGACTGCGGCAAAAAGATTTACCCAGCCTGTTCAATTTATTTAGAGTGCAATGGTCTTGCATACTTATTAAAGTCTTAATCTTAAAGTGAAGCTTTAAGCTTATAAAAACTATTGGCCTGATGAGCCCGGACAAGGAACTGGGTTAAAAGAAGTCATCTTCCCCTAAGCTTTTTCGCAATTCAGCTTGTTCTAGATAATCATCTAAGCGCCGCTTAACCTGCCTTTTACGTTCAATAATTTCAGCGGAGCGTTGATTTTTTGGTGAAACCATTGCCTCGATTTCAGTATCATTTGGGATAGTCTCAGTAATATTAGCCATCACTTTATCCTCACATGGGTGGTACTCGTAAAGCATAATTAATGGCTTTACATAAACGGTAATCACAGCCTGAACGGCTTGAAACCGTGAGCACAATATTGCTACTTTATTGCTGAGCAATAATTTGCTAGGCAGCAGAAAAATAACCTCATAATTTGAATGTAGCAGCTAATAAAAAAAATGCGCACTTCTGTGGTGAGGATTTTGAGGCTCAGAGCAATAAAAAACGCCACCCTAAGGTGACGTTTTTTGATTTTTTAATAATTTAGATTAAATAGCTAACATCATTTAATACTTTTGATGGTTATAGATCGAAGCTATATGAGTAACCAAGAACAATTTTAGCATCATCATCTTCTAAATCAGTATCTGTTGCCATGAACGAGATAGTACCGAAATCAGTATCAGTGCTTAGTGATACGTTGTACTCAGAATAGCTATCAGTGCCGTACCAGCTGGTGATTACATCACCGTTTGAGTAACCATAATGGAAACCCAGTGACACTTTTTCAGTTAATGGGAAAGTCAGGTTAGCTTGAGCATACATCATATCTTTTGAATCTAATGGGCTTTCAGCAATATCATCACCGCCATTGACTGTGTAAGAGTATGCGACATCTAACCATTTCCACGCGAGACCAACTGTTACTTCACCAAAATCAACACTGCCCGGTGAATCTGGGTAAGCGTAATAAAGGTAGTTAATGTCGTAGCTTAAGTCTTCTGTAATGTCACCACCGAAACCGGCATACACATCAAGCTCATAAGAGGTGCCGTCACCAAAATCTACATTTGATGCCCAACCACCGACATAGAAACCTGACTCATGGCCATAATCAATGCCCCCCTGAACCGCAGCACCACTAGTTTGTGACACACCACGCCAAATATAGTCTGACGTCGCGCCAATATTACCCGTGACTTCAGCTAAAGCTGTAGTGCTTAAAAGTAAACCTGTTGATAGCGCAATAGCTTGATACAGAGATTTTTTCATTTTCATTCCCTCAAAGTTTTATTATTCAATTAGCATCTTGCATAAAGTCGGGTCGACGCTAAATGTTGTTTTATCTGAGGTACGTGTTGCTAATGATGTGCCATGTTTATAAAGTTAAATTAATCAACAGCTTAAAAATTACTGCACATTTATGTTGCATTTATGTTGCCACTTAATGATGCGTAGTTGCACTTTAATTGTGCAGTTTAAGTGTTGTTTTTACTTATTTATGCAAAAAAAAGACATAAAAAAACCTCCAAAAAAGGAGGTTTTATCGTTTTAGCGGTTTTTAGTTAACACTATTTTTTAGCGTTTTACCTGCTTTAAACTTAGGTACTGTTGCTTCAGCTATTTGGATCTCTTGGCCGGTTTGTGGGTTACGACCTGTACGTGCAGCACGAACTGATGTTTCGAAAGAACCAAAACCTACGATAGAAATCTTGTCGCCGTTTTTCATGGCTTCAGTTACCGCTTCTTCAAAAGACTTTAGTGCACGACCCGCTTCAGCTTTTGTTAACTCAGCATTTTCTGCAATTTTTGCAATTAATTCACTTTTGTTCATGTTGTATTCTCTGCTTTCCATAGATGTATTTATTTAGAACTAGATTAACATGCCATAAGCCATAAGGCTTTGAAAGCATTTTATCTGATAAATGTGCTGCTATATTGCAAATAAGTAACTTTTTAGTGATCTAGTTAGCTTAAACTCGGCTGAGTGAATTAACTGCTTCTGCCGTTTTTATCAAGTTTATTGATTTGTTGCTGCTCATTTTGAACTTTAGCCTACAAAAATTTGTTAGCTATCAATCTTCTAACAGTTGATACAGGAGTTGCTTCACTAACTTAGGTTCAAAGGGTTTATCACATAGCGCATTAACACCTGCGCTTGATACGTTGCTTAGGTGGGTATCGTTAGCTTCTGATGACACCATCAAAATCGGCACATGAGACTGCTGGCTTTGGTGGCGTATATATTGGGTCAATGCCAGTCCATCAACACTTGGCATATTGTAATCGGTGATTACTAAATCAAACATTTGCTGTTGCATTAATTCGATAGCTTCAGCGCCATCAGTTGCCTCGCTTATCATCCGAATACCTAAATTAGTAATAGTTCGTTTGATAATGTTTCGCGCCATGCGGCTATCATCAACCACTAAAGTGCGAATATCCTGAACATCAAAATGGCTTAGGTCCAGTTCGTCATTACTGATTAAATCAATAGTGGAATTCAGTGCTGTGGCCAAATGATCGGCATCGAAAGGCTTAGGTAAAATCGCGACGGCTCCAGATTGCCTAAATATTTCCAGTTGCTCACGGCGACATTCACTGGATACCAACATAAATTGAATATCTTGATAGTCAGAGTTTTGTTTAATAAAACTGAGTAGTTCAGTCGCTTCACCGTCAGTAAAGTGTAAAGCGCTGACAATGAGATCTGGCGTGTGTCGAACAATAATCTCTTTAGCTTGAGCAAGATTAGCGGCGGTTTGTATGCTATGTACGCCTTCTTGTTGCAGGCGTGAAATAATTATTTTTCTCTGAACATCAGATGGTTCAACTAGCAAAATGGATAATTCACTGGGCGATAAATGGCTCATTATATAGCTTCTTATTATTCGATCTGAGTTTTATGGGCGCATGTTAACTTATGCTAAGGGATGAATATAGTCAGCAGGGCGCCTTTGTTAACTTTTGGGCTTCAAATAAATCGCTGTTTTTTTACAAAATGCCACCCAGTATTGAAACACCAGCAGTGAAAATAGTACCGCAGCAATGGCAGGAATAGGGATATTAAAGCCATTGAACACCACTTTTACATCTTCAGGAGTGATTTGATAGGCGATAATAGCAGTGGTAGACAGTGCTAATATCGCTAAGGTTTGAATGGCTAAATATACCTTTAAGGCAATGCTGGCCCAGTGGGTTCGCATTAATAAGCCAACCAACACAGGGATAACGCCGATACTGAATAAATCTATACTTTGAATGCTATAAGAGCGCCAAAGGGCCACAATAGACAGTAACACGTACAATGCAATTAATAGGGTTAATCTTAACGGTGGTTTATTCATAGTATTATTATCATTATTGGAACTATGTGAGTGGTCATGTGGTGTAGAATAGCGTGAGTAGAGATAGTTTGTGAAAACGTTTTTTAAGAAATTAGGATAAGTAATGACTGAGGCGGAATTTTGGTCTTTGGTGACCCGTAGCCATCCTGAGCAATCAGAGCAAGCGTGCCATGATCAATTAGTGGAAAAATTGTCGGCGCTCGATGATGCTGACTTAGCGGCTTTTGATAAGATATTTGGCCAACAAATGCGCCGCAGTTACCGCTGGGATATTTGGGGCGCAGCTTACATTGTTACTGGCTGTGATTCAGATTATGGCTTTGTGGAGTTTCGAGGGTTTATTTTATCCTTAGGTGAGACCTGGTATAACAAGATTATTGCTAACCCCGACTGTTTGGGCGAGCTTGAGTTATGGCCAACAAAAGATGACTATGCTTATCCCTTTATTGAAGATTATGATTTGATTGCCGGAAAAATCTATGAAGACCGCTGCGGTGAAGAGCTGCCTTTTGTACCCTCTGGTCAGCATACTCCTCAAGGTAAAAAGTTCAGTACCAAGAAAAAAGATCTCCGTAAAAACTATCCTTTATTAAGCCAGCGTTTTCCATTTTAAATATCGCTGAAAGTTAATTAAGCATCCACAAAAAATGCAGCTTTATAGCTGCATTTTTAGTGTAATTGAGATGTAAGCCTGTCAATCGGCAGACTTAGCTACTGCAAGTTTCTGATTGAGTATCAAACTCTAAACCGTATTTAGCGCAGGCTTGAGTCATAAACTTGTGTGCAGCGGTTTGTAACTGCAGATCAAGGTTTTTCTCTAATTCAGCATTAAACTCTTGCTCAGCGACTTGCATATGCTGGTTCATTAATTGCTGGTGTTGTTTTATCGCTTCGGCGCCTTTTGAATCGATATCAAATTGATGGGCAAAGCTTGAAGATGACACCAGCATGGCGATAAAAACTGTCGCTGCGAGAGCGATAGGCTTAATCATCTTATTGCTGGTAGTTGTGCCGATTGCTGTATTGGTTTCGATGTTATTCATATTAACTCCAGTATTGATACGTTAATTGCTATTAGCGCTGAATCCTTGAGCGATATATATGTCCAAATTTTATTCGTTGGTCAGTCTTTCGCGATATTCACCTTGATATTGTTAAGGGAAATAAGGCGCTAGTACTTGTTGAGATACACATTAACCTATTTTTACTGAATGATTACTGAACAGTTAGTTTGTTATTTGAGCAGATTTTGGGTTGGTCGGTATTAATCTCTATCAAATGTTGTTTCAGCAAGTATTGCTAGAGTAGGTTAAGCTTATATTCAGGTAACTGCTTGTATAATCCGACAAGTATAGAATTGTTGATTTTTTAAACACTAGGTTCATAGCTAGGGGAAAATGATGAAAATGAAATATTTACTATTAGCAGGTGCATTGGTATGTAATGTTGCTGCAGCTAAGGACGAAGTCGTGGTCAACCCAGTGACTGAAGACGGTGTGGTTAAAATTCAATGGCAAGAACCTAAAAAGTACCGAGATTTAAAAACGGCCAATGAAGTGAAATCTCGTTTTCAGCAGCGCTTTTTCGACACTATGACTAAAAATATCAACAAAGAAGCTGAAAAGATTTTAAAACCAGAGCAGAAACTTGAGATGGTGGTTTCTGATGTGGATTTAGCCGGTGATCTGCGGCCAACATTTGGCGCGACCTCCGCTAGTGAACTGCGGATTGTAAAAGACTTATACCCACCACGTATGACCTTTAGCTACAGCATCACTGAAGGTGAGCAAGTGATTATGGCCGGTGATGAAAAGTTAGTTGATATGAACTTTATGTATGGCACCCATTCAACCCGTAATCAAAAGCCGTTTGAGTATGAGACTAAAATGCTTGAAGATTGGTTAAAGAAAACCGTAGCACCTAAGTTATAAATATCTATGATTCAGTAGTTTATGTTATATTTAAAATCTAAAGCGGCTTATTGATAAGCCGCTTTTTTGTGCCTAAACATCACTAAGTGCTGGTGTCAGCTATTTGGTGTTCTGTTTGAATAAGTGCAAGGTTTGCAGCAAAGCACCGAGCTTTTTCACATAAGCCTCTAAGGTTTCAGGCGGAATATGTCTGAGTTCTTGGATCTCATCTAACTCGTCAGCTAATTCTTGTACATAAGGCAAGAAGCGGTTACTACTTTGGCTAAAGCCTTGTTCTTCGGTAAAAATTGCTACAAACTTACCGTGGCCGACTTGGTGTAATTCATCGAGTCTTTTATCGGCATCAATGGCTTGACGGTATCCTGTTTGCAGGCTTTCTTTTATTTGCTGGATAACTTTGGTATACGGCATGATAGCCTCATTCAACATCTTCAAATTAAGCTAAATTATAAGGGTCTGCTATGGGACTAACAAGTCTAATGGATTTTAAATTAACGTTTGCTGCAACAAAGCGTTGCTCTGCTTATTTGAGTTTGTTAATCGTCGCTATTTTAAGCTGTGGTTTAGCGACTGCAGCTGAAACCGACACGCCGCCTTTTTATAAAGTCACTTATCAAGGTAAACAGGCATTCATATTAGGCTCAATTCATGTGGGCAAAGCTGATTTTTACCCGATGGCACCGGTTATTGAGCAGGCTTTTTCTCAGGCTGATGCATTGGTAATTGAAGCGGATGTGACTAAAGCCGATACTCAACAACTATTAGGTCAATATGGCCTAGCAACTCCAGCAAGCAGCGTCGATTTAGGGCAGGCTTATCCAGCTTTTTGTAAACTCAATTTAGCGGTTTGTCAGGGATTATCGCCTTTAGCGCCATGGCTTCAGGCTGCGCAAGTAGCATTAGTGCGTTTCAGTCAGTTAGGGTTTAGCGCTGAAGAAGGGGTGGATGTGACTTTTGTAGCTAAAAATCAAGGGCGCACTTTGTTAGAGCTTGAAAGTGTGGCCTACCAGTTTGAGTTGATTTCATCTTTTAGTCAGCAAACGCAACGGCAAATGTTAGATGAAGCGGTTGAGACAAGTGATGAAGAAATGCTGGAAATGGTGGCCGCTTGGCGCGGTGGAGATAAACAAAAACTTGCCGATATCATGGAGCATCAAAGCGATGATGTAGCCAAAGAATTAGTTGAAAAACTGCTGTGGCAGCGGAATCAGCAAATGAGTCAGCGCACCATAGCGCTATTAAACGAAGGCAATTATCAGCAGCTGTTTATCATTGTCGGTGCAGGCCACTTGGTGGGCCGCCAATCGATGCCGATGATATTAAAGCAAACAGGGGCTGAGGTAACAGATTGTTGGCATGCCCAGTGTTTATAAACGCCAGTGAGTAAACTTTGGGGCTGTGCGGTATTTTTACACTGTAGTATAATGCGCGCATTAAAGCATTTGTGAGTAGTGTGAAACGGAGAAATACCGTTATTTTGCACAGTAATTTCACCGTATAAAAAGGTAAGCCACTTGAGTAACGATTACTCTATAGCATTAACGTCAATGCCGTCGTTGTTGTCTTTATACCGCAAAATATTATTATCGCGTAAGCCTGGTTGGGATCAGCAACCTTTACCAAAGATCCATGTACAGACGGATGGCATTAGATTATCAGATAAGAAAATTCGTCAATATGCTGAGGTATGTCAGTTTGATTATGATGGCAAAGTGTTACCGCCAACATTTTTGTACGTGCTTGCATTTAGATTACATGCCACCATTTTTACCCATAAAGCGATTACCTTTCCTTTATTGGGGATGATCCATCTTAAAAATAGCATTAGCTTGTATCGGCCTATTAACGCTGATGAGGTTTTTAAGGTTGAGTGCAACCTTATTACTAGCCAAACCACGGATGCAGGACTTGAATTTGAACTAGAATCTAAAGTCTATGTTGGTGATGAACTCGTGTGGCAAGCCTTATCAACTTACCTATACCGTATTGAGTCTAAAGGCCGCAGAGCAAGACCACCGCGAGCTTCTGATATGGTGTGGGAAGACGTCAATACCTGGTCATTAGCTGAAAATTTAGGCCGTCAGTATGCCAAAGCCTCAGGTGATTATAACCTGATCCACCTGCACCCAATGGTGTCTAAGCGTTTTGGTTTTGATCGTGTTTTAGCCCATGGAATGTGGTCTAAAGCCCGTTCACTTGCTGGGTTGATGCAATTTATTGGTGATAGACCATTTAAGGTGGACGTAGAGTTTAAGTTGCCAGTATTTATGCCTTCGGATGTCACCTTTGCTTTTGAAAGCATAGAAAATGGTAAGCGTTTTGAAATGCGTGATATTAAAGGCCGCAGACCACATCTAATGGGTACCATGTCGTACTTAGATTGATACCCTAGCGTTATCGGTAAATGCATAACAAAAAAGCCCGCAGCAAGAAATTGCAGCGGGCTTTTTAGTATTTTAAGGCTATTAGATTAACTTGTCACAGCTTAGTCTGCCGCCTTTTCATGATAAATATGCACATCTCGTTGTGGGAATGGAATACTGACGCCTTGGGCATCAAACTGCATTTTCACTTCACGAGTAATATCCCAATAGACTTCCCAGTAATCCACTGGATTTGCCCAAGGGCGAACCACAAAGTCTACTGACGATTCACCGAGTGTATGTAACTTAATCGTCGGCTCTGGAAACTTTTTCACTTTTGGGTGAGCCATAACAATATCGGTTAAGATTTTTTCCGCTTTAGGAATATCATCGCCATAGCCAATGCCAAAGGTCATATCCACACGACGTTCTTGCTCGGCGGTGATGTTATTGATGGTATCGCCCCAAATCTTATTATTAGGAATAATCAAGCGTTGGTTATCTAAGGTTTTCACTGTGGTAGAGACTAAGCTCATATGGCTAACACGCCCCGTAACACCTGCAGCATTGATTAAGTCACCGACATCGTAAGGGCGGTAGATTAAAATCATCATTCCTGAGGCAAAGTTAGATAAGGTATCTTGCAAGGCAAAACCGATAATCACACCAGCGATACCAAAACCTGCCAGCAGTGGTGCTAATTCAAAGCCAAGTTGTGATAGTGCGATAAGCAAACCTAACGCGAAGATGACGTTACCAGAAATAGAGGTGAAGAAATCTTGCAATAGCATGCTGAAATTAAGCTGGGAAGAATTAACTGCTTTGCGAACCACTTTTTTAACTAATTTAGACACTAAGCTGGTTAAAAATAAAATGATGATGAAGATAACCACTTTAAAGGTAAGCCCTGTGCCATTTTCCAGCGCTTGATTTTTAGCTATATCCATCCAGTCATTCAGTAAACTTGACGCTACATCAAAGTTTAAAACATCTTGAGTAATATCCCCTGAAACACTAAATAGCGTTTGCTTAATTTGCGCAGTGTCTTGGCCTAAGTCATCAAGCATATCGGCGGCAATACTTAAACTGCTGCTGTGCTGTGATAATCGCTCTTTGAGTTCAATAACTTTGGATTTTTGCTCGGCAGTGATATCAGCGCCAGCAGTTGATGCGTCACTAATCGCTTGTTTAAGTTGGTTTTGGGTATAGTTGACGATACTTTCAAGATAGTCAGCCCGCAGGGTTAGCTCATTGGTTAATGCTGTTTTGGCACTGTCGACATTAATATTTAAGGTGTTGGCCCAATTGATTGTTTGTAGTTCAGCCTGTAAGTAAAGATCCCTGTCGGCTTCACGATCAATAACCGCTTTCATTGTTTGAGTCTGATTTTCGTCATCTAATGCCAGTTTCAGGGCTGTGATGTCATCATCTAAATATTTACCGACATTATCTAAAAAGCCCAATTGTTGCTGTATTTGCGGGGTGAGATAGGCTAAATCCGGGTTTTCTTGATTAACTAATGAATCTAATTTTTCTCGTAGTTGATTGTTTTTATTTAGAATGCGGAATTCACTGATTGCTTTTAATTCACCTTTTGCGGTTTTAAGGTAGCTTACATCGGCATCAATGCGTTGTTGTAGTTGGGCTATTTTATTAATGGTTGCAGGGGCAGCTGGCGCTGCAACACTGCTTTGTGAAAAGCTCATTAAGCTGACGAAACAACATAAGATAAGCAAGATTCTAGGCATGATAAACGTCCTGTATATTGATAATGACTTTATCATAAGTTATTGAAGGAAGTTTGACGATAATTTGCTAGACTAACGCACTTTTTATTTTCAGCTACAGGTTGCTCATCATGGCACTGCAATGCGCACATTGTCACAAGCCTATGTCGATTAGTAAGATCAGTGGAACTCGAGGTAAGGGGTTCTCATCGCATATTCAGTGCTATCACTGCCAGGCTTGGCTTGGTCGCCATCGTTATCTTACGATGTTAAAAATACTTGGCTTTTATACTGCGGTAGGTGCGGGGCTGACAGGCTATTTTGTGGCAGGATTAGCCAATATCATTACCCCCGTAATCATGCTGTCGCTGATCCTTACAGGGGTAACGCATTTAATGGATCATTTATTGGTTATTGAAGCGCCTGAAGAGGGCTCTCAAACAAATTAATCTACTACTTGAACTTGATTTTCTAGTGATGTTTCAACGTAGTAAATACCGCCAAGAACTACAACACCGATGATCACCATTGTTAAAATAATGCCCACATTGTCTTTTAATAAATTCATCATAGATAATTCCTCTGTCATTGGCAGATTAAATTGGTATTTATAGTAAATATATTAGCCTTTTCAGCTTAAGCTAATCTTAAAATAGCATAATGTTGAGAGGGTTAAAGCGCCCTTGTTGATCACAAATTTTCAGTAGAAGTGATTTGTAACAAACTTGTAGTTGATTTTTTAGTTTTAATTTATAAGAATAGCAGCCATTGTTACTGGGTATTCGCTGATATGATTTAATGGATGAGACTAGTTAAGTGAGATTTGCTTTGCACATAAGACGAAATATTGCGATGTGGCTTTGCGCCATGCTCGTATTATTGTCTTTTGCCGCATCCGCTCACGAATCTGTTCATAAACATGAAAGCATTAACACTCACTGCAGCTTATGTTTTCATAAGCATCAGGTTCACAAAACCCTTCCAAGTATTGAATTTAGCATTCCGGTTGTACGTCAAGAGTATGAACTCACACCGTTAGCCAATTCAGAATCTCTTAGTTCACATCAGGCTTATTACCATAGCCGCGCACCGCCAATCTTTATTTAATTCAACAGTTTAATTAATAATTATAAATTATATTTCCCGACTATTAAGTAAAATAGCCGGGTGTTTGTTGTATTTTGGAGATTTTATGTTTAGTTCAAATAAACGACTGTCAGCAGTCGCAATCGCGTGTGCCTTTTCTTCAAGCTCTGTTTTTGCAGAAGATTCAAGCTTAACCAATCCTAATATCAGTGCGGTGTTAGATGGTTTTTATCAATCAGGTGATCGTGGTTTAGGTGGCAGAAGTGAAGGCTTTGGTTTGGGTGAAACTGAATTTGCTATCAGCGCTAATATCGATGATATGTTCTACGGTAAAGTCACTGCGATATTAGAAGTGCATGACGGCGAAACTGAACTTGAGCTTGAAGAAGCCTTTATTCAAACCATGGGTATGCCTGGCGGTTTTGGTATTCGCGCTGGTCGTTTCTTGTCTGATGTGGGTTATTTAAATAATCAGCACATTCATACCGACGCTTTTGCTGATCGTCCTGGGGTTTATCGCGCCTTTATGGGCGGGCATTACTTTGATGATGGTGTCAGATTAACTTATGTAGCGCCGACAGATTTGTATTGGACTATGGGTGTTGAAGCCTTTAGTGGTAAAAAAATGCGCGCTGAAGATGAGCATGACGAACGTGACTTTAGTTCAGTAGGGGTGTATTCGGCATTCACCAAGTTTGGCGGTGATATTGGTATCTCGAGTTCTTGGCAAGTGGGTTTAAGTTACTTACGTAATGAAAACGGTAAAACTTATCTAGAAGATGAGCATGAGCCCCATGTTGATGACGATCACGACCATGAAGGTCATAGCCATAGCGCAGCCTATACTGGTGAAAATACCTATATTGCAGACTTTGTCTACAAGTGGGCACCAAATGGTAATTACAAATACCAACACTTAACTGTTAGCGGCGAGTACTTCCGGGTAACTGATATTTTCTCATTTGAAGAAGATCATGAAGAAGATCATGAAGATGAACATGAGATACTCAGTGCTGAAGGCCATGACGATTACCATCAAGGTTGGTACTTAAGTGGCGTGTATCAGTTCTCGCCAAATTGGTCTGCTGGTTTACGTTATGGTGAAGTGGATAGCTTTGAAGCCCACGGCGATCACTTAGACCCACAAAAGCTAAAAGAAACCGAATTAAGTTTGGCGTGGCATCAGAGCCATTTCTCCACCGTACGTCTACAATATACTAACCAGAAAGGCACCAACTTTGATGGTTTTGAAGACGATAATATCATTACTCTACAATATGTTATGTCATTAGGAGCTCACGGTGCGCATCAATTCTAAAAAACTAATATTAGCAGCTGGCATATTTGCCAGCTTGTTAACGAGTTCTGCAAATGCAGCGCTTAATGTATTTGCTTGTGAGCCTGAGTATGGCGCATTAGCAAAGGCATTAGCTCCTGATGCTAAAGTCTATTCAGCCACGAGTGCGCAGCAAGATCCACATCAAGTGCAAGCGCGTCCAAGCTTAATTGCTAAAATGCGTCAAGCTGACTTAGTGGTGTGTGCTGGCGCCGATCTCGAAATTGGTTGGTTGCCAATGTTGCAGATGAAAGCCTCAAACAACAAAGTGCTTTCAACTGATACTGGGCTTTTTTATGCCGCGGATCATATCGAGACCTTAGATCAACTTGAGCAAGTGGATCGCTCTATGGGTGATGTCCATGCCAAAGGTAATCCGCATTTACATTTTGACCCTAGAAAGTTCCTTAAAGTGGCGCAGGCGTTATCAGCGAAAATGATTGAGTTAGATCCTAACTCAAGTGCTGAGTATCAAGTTGCATTAACTGAGTTTACTGAGCAGTGGCAGCAAGCTATTCCGCGCTGGGAAGCGCAAGCGCAATCGCTGAAGGGCAAAAAGGTCATTGCTTACCACTCAAGCTTTCGATATTTGTTTAACTGGCTCGGCATGGAGCAAGTGGCAGATCTTGAGCCGAAGCCGGGCATCCCACCCAGTAGTAGCCATTTAGCTAAACTTGTAAGTCGCAGCCAACAAGGTGATGTGATGGCGGTGATAGTGGCCTCATATCAGGATGAGCGTGGCGCACATTGGTTAGGTGAGCGCACTGATTTGCCTGTGGTGATTTTGCCAATGTCAGTAGGTGGCAACAGTCAAAGTCAGGATTTGATTAGCTTATATGACAGCGTACTGACGTTATTAACTGAGGCGCAATAAGCCTATGCTAGATATCGAGCTGCTATTGATTTTGTTTCCGGCATTTATTGCCGGAATCATCATTTTGTCTACCCATGTGGTGTTAGGTCGACAAGTACTTAAACGCGGTATTATTTTCATCGACTTAGCGATTGCCCAAGTGGCTGCGCTGGGGGCTATTGTGGCTCATATGGATCATAGAATTGAAGATATTCCTTATTCTCATGTGTGGATGCCTGCCATATTTGCCTTGGGCGGCGCTGGGCTTATTGCTTGGTTATCCAAGCGTTTTGCCGATGAATTAGAAGCCTTTATTGGTTGTTTTTATGTGCTTAGCGCGGTTGGGGCAATGTTGTTATTGTCTAATGATCCCCATGGCGCAGAGCTGTTAAAGCAGCTAATGTCGGGGCAGATATTGTGGGTAAATTGGTCGCAGCTTGTGCTGCCGGCTTTGGTGTCAGTAGCGATCCTCGCTTTAATTGCATTGAAGCCTCAGATCCTCGAAGGCGCAGGTTTTTACTTTCTATTTGCCATAGTGATTACACTATCGGTTGAATTAGTGGGTGTTTATCTTGTTTTCAGCACCTTAATTTTGCCAGCGTTAGCGTTAAATCAGTATGTGGGTAAATATACCTTGCTGCTGGCTTATGTGGTGGGATTTGTTGGTTACCTAGCAGGGCTTATACTTTCGGCTAGTTATGACTTACCTAGTGGCGCAGCCATTGTTGCGGCATTAGCGGTCAGTGCTGTGTTAATGCGTTTACTGCTCAGTAATCGTTCTAATAAGGCTGAAATGTAACGCTGCAGAATTAATGATGCGTTAATGTTTAAGGCATCATTAATTCACTTTTAGCAGTGTATAATGCCAAGCATATTAATTATCTGAGCTATTCAGAGCATTAATCCGCTTGGTATAACTACTTTAAGCTTACATTTGTACACCGAAATTAACTTAAGCTATTGAGTCCAGCAGATGTGCTGGCTATACTGTCGCCACTTTATTTGTAGGAGTCTGCTGTGCTGTTAATTGCTCGTTCAATTATTCTAGCAGTGTTACTAACACTGGCGTTTTTTTTCGCAATCATCCTTTGTATTGTTAGACCTATGCATCGTGATAATGTCCATGTGATTGCTAAACTATTTTCATCTGTTGCTCCTATTTTAGGGATTAAAGTGATTACCCGTAACGCGGTGATTAACCCTCAAGTAGACACTGGCGCTGAGGCTAACGCTGGTACTGACACTGAAACCGAAGCAAGCCTTAAGCAACCTAAGATCTATTTAGCGAATCATCAAAATAATTTTGATTTATTTACCCATACCTCTGCAGTGCCGGAAGCCACGGTGAGTTTAGGTAAAAAAAGCTTAGCTTGGATGCCATTATTTGGGCAGATTTATTGGCTATCAGGCAATATTCTGATTGACCGTAAAAACCGTCATAGTGCCTTTGATACTATGGCCAAGACTGTTAAGAGAATGAAAGAAAAACTGTTATCTGTATGGATTTTCCCTGAGGGGACACGCTCTAGAGGGCGCGGTCTACTGCCGTTTAAAGTCGGCGCATTCCATACTGCTATCGCCGCCAAAGCGTCAATTGTGCCAGTATTAGCATCTTGCCAAAATCATATTAAACTTAACAAGTGGAATAATGGTGTGGTCATTGTCGAAATGATGGCACCTATGTCGACCGCAAACGTGGATAAAGCCGATGCGAAAAAGCTTTGTGCTAAGGTGCATCAAGTGATGTCACAGCGTTTAGCTGAATTAAATCAAGAAGCATCGCTATTAATGGCTAAACCTCAGTAGCTTTATCACGTATAATTAGCCCTATAGCGTATTTAAATTTGTTAACGGAGAGAATCCATGTCTATTGAAGCTCAACTTAAAGAGCAATTTGCCGAGAACCGTGAAATTATTCAGGCGCTGCTTGATGATGGTTCACAAGCTGATGCTGAATATACTATCGAGCATCATTTCTCTTCGACTAACTTTGATCGTTTAGAAAAAGCCGCAGTTGATGCTTTCAAATTAGGTTTTGAAGTTAACGACGCTGAAGAGATGGAGCTTGAAGATGGCTCAACCATTATTTGCTTTGATGCTATCGCCAATCATGCTCTTGAAGCATCGTTACTTGATAAAGCATGCGAGCAGTTAATGCTGCTTGCTGCCAAGCAAAAAGTTGATTATGACGGCTGGGGCACCTTCTTTATTGGTGACGAAGAAGAGCTTGATGAAGATGAAGACCAAGATGACGACGGTTTCTAAATCATTAACGACTATCGCTTAACTAGCGTCACTCGTTTAATAAATAAGCCCACTTAATTGTGGGCTTTTTAATGGCTTATCGCGGTGGGGATAAAATGAACCTCTGCAGGTTATTTTTCAAATACCGTGGTTTGATTACGGCCATTTTCTTTCGATTGATATAAAGCTTTATCGGCGCCAGATAACCAACTTACACTGCTAGTGGTGGCAGAGGATAAATCATTAACGCCAATACTGATGGTCATTTTAATGATTTGATTGTTATAAACCACTTGCGAGGCTTCGACTTTTTTACGCAGTCGCTCAGTGAAGTATTTTGATTCAGCAGCGGTGGTATAAGTCAATACTACCGCAAACTCCTCACCGCCATAGCGGCCGGCAAAATCAGTTTCACGTAATGATTGCTTTAATATGTTGGCGAGGCTTTGAATGACTTTGTCACCTGCAGGGTGGCCGTATTTATCATTGATGGCTTTAAAATGATCGATATCAATCATTATCATACTGGCTTTTTCACCATAACGGGCAAAGCGCTCGTATTCTTTTTCAAAGCAAACTTGCCAATGACGGCGATTATACAACTGGGTTAAGCTGTCGGTTTGGCTGAGTGTTTCTAGTTGCTCATTGACTGATTTTAGCTGTAATTTATTGATGGCGATATCAGTCACATCATAAACGATAATACTAATATGGGTGATTTCACCCGTTAGCGACGCCAGTGGCAGCAAAGTAATGTTTTGGTACATGTAATCAGCGCGGCCAGTGATCGGGCGATAATTTTTAAACTGGAAGACATAAGGGCGCTGCTCCCAGCTGATGAAAGATCGGTTTTTGAGTAGAAATACCGACTCCATTTTTTGCTTAAGCCATTCAGAGGGTAAATCGTTAAACGCTTCAAAAAGATTGCGACCTTTAATACTGTTAGGTGACACACCGCTATGGTTTTCCATGAAACCATTCCAAAGCTGGATATTGTAGTCACGATCTAACACCACCAAGCCAACTTCAATGGTTTGTACCATATCAATAAGCCAGTGTAGCTCGTTCATTGCGCTTTGATCAGTAGCCATGCTCTAACATCCGTATTGTATTATTCTTTTTATATGCAATGTTAAGTCATTGCAATTAACTAACTGTTTATATGATTATTATCTTAATCTATTCAAATATATAGTGAAGCTTTGCATTCAATGTAGGGATTGAGTCTTCCGTAAATAACAGTAATAAGTCACACTGAATATTGTGGTCTTCAATCTGATAATTGATTTCCATGGCAAGGGTGCGTTGCCATTTTTCTGAGTTGTCATGGATAAGCTCATTTACCGTGCAGTGGCGACCAAGTACAACGGGGTGACCTTGACTAAATTTCATATCAAGCTGCTCTGAAATGCCATTCAAGAATGCCCCAATAAGCACATTACCAGTATCAATGAGCACTTCAATTTCATTGTTAGCATCTTCAGGATCACTGTGGCCCATGAGTTTAGCCATGTCAGCAAAGCTTGAGTCATGGAACAGTAATAACGCCTCACCAGCAACCCCAGCGCCAATAAAACCTTGGCATAATGCAGAAATCTTCGAGCTTTCTTCGGTGGCTTTAAGTGCCATGGTCAGTTCGCTGACTTCTAAAACATTGACGTTGGGGATTGGCAGTTTTACAAAAACATCGAGTAGTTTCGCTAATAAGTCGGCAGCGCGGCCCATGGCGACATTGGCAATTTCTTGGCAAGCGTCACGTAAATCAACTTTAAACATCGGCGTGTCATTGGTTGATTGTTTAAGGGCTAAAGTTAAAATGCCGTATTCTTCTAAGATATTGCTGATGGACTCAGCACTAACCGGCTTTTGAATAAAATCTAATGCGCCAAGGGCTTTTACTCGCTCATGGGCTTTTAATTGAATATCACCAGAGACCACAATGACTAAGGCGGGCAAGTCTTCTCGCTGAATGGCTTCTAGTACTTCATAGCCATCCATGACGGGCATATTAAGGTCGAGAAAGACAATTTCCCCTTTTCCTTGACGGATCACCTCCAAGCCTTCTTCACCATTGGTGGCGTAACTGATTTCAACATCCCAATGTTTGGGAAGTGTTCGCGCCATTTGTTTTCTGGCTAATCCTGAGTCATCACAGATTAAAATAGGAATAGTCATGGCTACAGCAGATCCTTTTACAGGGTATTATTATTTTGAATGCATTAGCTATTACTCGATCGAGCACTTAAACGAACTCCGATTAAACAAGAAAAATGAGTCGATGAGTAATGTTACTTTTTATGGGCAAACATACTACAACTTATTGCTGACTTTTCGCACCAAAAATCGACAATTTTTTGGCGTTTAACGAAAAAATGCTCTTAAATTCAGTAAATCTGAATTTTGACGGCACTTTTGTTCCTGCGGGAACATATATATTGTTGTAGTTTTAGCAGCTTATGAAGAATATCAAATTAGCTTAACTATTCGCCAGTAAGCCAATTTATGCTAACGTAACTTCTGGACTGACCAGTTATTATTTATATTAAGGATGAACAATGAATAAGAAGTTAGTGGCGTTAAAAAAACAAAACGGTATTGCTTTTGTGACGCTAAACCGACCAGATAAATATAACGCGCTCAATTATGAAATGTTTAAAGCCATTGATAAAACCATTAAAAATATTAGAAAAGATAGCGAAATTAATGCGGTCATATTATCCGGCGCCGATGGTAATTTCTCTTCGGGCTTAGATGTTAAAGCGATTGCTAAATCCCCCTCCATGATTGCCAAATTGCTGTTCAAATGGCTACCAGGTAATGCCAACTTAGCCCAGCGGGTGTCTATTGGCTGGCAGCGTTTACCCATCCCTGTGATTGCAGTATTAGATGGCTGCTGTTTTGGTGGCGGTATGCAAATTGCGCTAGGGGCAGATATTCGTATTGCAAGTGATGATGCCAAGCTGTCTATTATGGAATCAAAATGGGGCTTAGTTCCTGATATGGCAGGACTGGCAGCGCTTAGACAGGTGATGCCCAAAGATAAGGCCTTAAAAATTACCTATAGCGCAGAAGTGCTATCAGCCGCACAGGCGCTAGATTTTGGTTTAGTGACCGAGAAAAGTTCACAGCCATTGCAGCGTGCTATTGAGCTTGCCGAGCAGTTTATGACCCGCTCTCCTGATGTGAATGCGGCCATTAAAATGAGCATTAATCATAGTTGGTCAGCCTCAACAAGGCGGTTATTAAGTCGTGAGTCTTTAAGCCAAGTTCGCCTGTTAGCGGGTAAAAACCGTATCATTGCCGCTAATCGTGAAATAAAGCAAACCGAGCAAGCTTATCAGTCTCGTCAGCCTTGGTGGTGATAATGAGCGAGTCAGTTGTGAGTTAATCAGCTTTTAGACTAGTGCGGCCAATACTGCATTACACAAATTTAGTGAATAGCTGAAAGGCCATTGGAGTTTGATTATTATGCGATGTTATTGAAAAAATTGAAAATACGCTTTATTACTCAGTCTTAAAATAAGCAAATAGCCATTAAGGGGCAGCAATATGCTGGCCCTTTTTATCGTGCGGTAATGACTTTACTAAAGCCTGCAATATGATGCAGCACTTGCTCCCAACCACTTTGATTATCGAGATTAAGCGCTAATTGATATTGGCGGTAATACTGGCTCGATTTAGCTTTATTGAGTGCTTTTCTGCTAGCACTTTCAGTCATAGATATTTGATGAGCATCGGCTGATTGCAGATCCAGTATTGGGATATCGATTTCTCTGAGCTGTTGGGCAATGGATAAACCGCGATGTTGCGGCGCAATAATCTGCTCATATTCACGATAGGGGTTGATCACCACTAATAAGTCGGGCTTGGCTAGCTTAGCTTCAAAAAGTAAGTTAATGACCATGCCCGCACTATCATCGGTGACGATTAATAGTCTTTTTCCTGGGAACTGCGCCTCAATAGCTTGCAATTGGTCGAGACTGTCCACCATAAGTTCTTGCTGAAAGTTACGCAGTTCAAGTAGTTGGTTTGAGCTAAATTTGGGGGCTTGCTGGTGACGACTCAGGGTTAACTGCGCTTCACCGGCTTTGGGAATTTCTTCGGCGTCAGTTGCAAAATTTGGTCGGTATAAACCTTCAGTGGGTTTTATGCTCAAGCTTGCCCAGCCAAATGCGGGGATCTCATCACGTAAATAGCGAATTAGGCCACTGCCACTGGCGGGGGAATCGGTTGGACCGACGATAATAGCTGCGCCGCGCTGGTGCGGGCCTTGCCAAGGTTTGACCCAAACTGGCTGTTGTTGATCTTGGACGCTGATAAATTGTTTTCCAGCATTAGCAGTAGGCAACTCACTGGCTGCCATAGCATTGTGACAGAAAAGGCTGAGGCTAAAAAGACTGGTAACAGATAAAACAAACAGAGGCTTTAGCAGCAATGTGGCTTCCTTAACGAATCTTGCGATGTCATCACTATAGACTTGTGCGCTTATGTTTATGAGCTTATGTTTATGAGCTTATGTTTACGCTAAACACTTAAAACAATGACAAAAAATAGATACAAAAAAGCCCTGAAGTTCAGGGCTTTTTGCTTCGAATTAGCAGTGTATTATACGTGGCTAACTAATACCATTCTAATAGCGTCAAGTTGGAATTGACTATCATCAATATAGCCATTTAATTCAGCCATTTGATTGCGAATAAAGTCCACTTCAGAATCTCGAATATTCGGATTCACGGCCTTTAGCGCTTCAAGTCGGGTCAACTCACTAGTTAGCTGGGTGGTCATTTTTTCACGGGCTTGCTCAACCAGTTTGGCTAATTCTATTTCAGCCTGTTGCTGACCTTTGGCCAGTAACGGGTGCAAAATAGGTTGTGATGCATTCACAAGCTTACTGGCAATATGACGGTTAACCGCACTTAACTGTTTATCAAAGCTCTTATAATCGACTTTGTCAGCTAAGTTTTGGCCACTTTTATCCAATAACACTCGGATAGGGGTTGGTGGCATATAGCGATAAAGCTGTGATGACTTAGGTGCCGAAACATCAGCCATGTAAATTAACTCAAGGAACAAGGTTCCAGCAGGTAAGGCTTTGTTTTTAAGCACTGCAACACTGGTGGTTCCGGTTTCTGAGTCAGTGATTAAGTCTAACGCCGTTTGCACTAATGGATGCTCTTGGGAGATAAAGGCAATATCATCACGTGATAGGGCAGTTTCACGATCAAATGTCACAGAAATACCATCTTCAGGCAGACCTGGGTACGATGGGAATAGCATGTGCTCACTTGGGCGTAATACGATTGAGTTCTCGCCGCGATCTTCTTGATCCACACCGATAATGTCCCACAAGCGGATCACCGAACCAATTAAGTGGGTATCTGAGTCTCGCTCCGCTAAGCGTTCAACTAACTTTTTAGATTGCTCGCCGCCATGGGAGTTAATCTCTAACAGCTTATCGCGGCCTTGCTCCATCGCTTGCTTAAGTGCTTGGTAACGGCTTTGGGTACCGTTAAGCAGCGCTGTCATTAGCTCTGGGTTGTCATCGTTGAGTACGTTCATTAGCTCATCAGCAAATTCATTGAACAATACATGGCCACTTGGGCAGGTAAGTTCAAATGAGTTTAAGCCTTGATGATACCAATGCATCAGTCTTTCTTGGGCGGTGTCTTCAAGGTATGGCAAATGAATTTGAATATCATTTTGCTGACCAATACGATCTAATCGACCAATACGTTGCTCAAGTAAGTCAGGGTTGAGCGGTAAATCAAATAGCACTAATTGACTCGCAAATTGGAAGTTACGCCCTTCAGAGCCAATTTCAGAACAAATTAACGCCTGAGCGCCGCCTTCTTCTTGGGCAAAGTACGCGCCGGCTTTGTCACGTTCAATAATCGACATCCCTTCATGGAAAACGGTTGCCTGAATACCTTCACGGGTGCGCAGTGCTTCTTCAAGGCTTAATGCCGTTTCTGCTTGGCTAGCAATAATCAGCACTTTTTTACTGCGATTATCTTTTAAGAATTCAATTAACCAATCGACTCGCGGATCAAACTTCCACCAACTGGCACTATCGGTTTCAAAGGCTTGATACAGTTTTTCAGGGCTTAGAGATTGCTTAGCTTGATCTTGAGCTGATTTTTTCGATCCCATCATGGCATTAACGCGCTCAGCCGTGACGTATTCTTGCGGCATAGCCAGTGGATGCGGATTAAAAATACGGGTCGGGAAGCCACTGACAGAGGCGCGGCTGTTACGGTATAAAATGCGGCCAGTACCGTGACGGTCGAGTAAATCTTGTAATAACTCAGCGCGGGCAGCTTGCTGGGCGTCAGCATCGACATCATCTGCTTGGATAAGCTTAATGCTTGCGCTGATGTCTTTCTCGCTGAGTAATTCGGTTAAGCTGACAACAGCACTGTCAGCTAACTTGTCGTTGGCAGCTAATGCTTCGGCGGCCTCGGCAACGCTTTGATAGCTTTTTTCTTCTTCAAGAAACGCGTTGTAGTCGTAGAAGCGATCTGGATCCAGTAATCGTAAACGAGCAAAGTGACTTTCATGGCCTAATTGATCTGGCGTTGCCGTGAGCAATAACACTCCAGGCACTTCTTCACTTAAGGCTTCTACGATTTGATAAGCGCGACTTGGGGCGGTTTCGCTCCACTCAAGGTGATGGGCTTCATCCACTACCATTAAGTCCCAATCGGCATCGACAGCTTGTTCTAAACGGCGCTTTTTACGTAATAGTTCTAATGAACAAATGACTAATTGTTCAGTGTAAAAAGGGTTGTCGTTATCGGCATAGGCTTCAACGCAGCGATCTTCATCGAAAATAGAAAAACGTAAGTTAAAGCGGCGCAGCATTTCAACTAACCACTGATGGCGCAAAGTGTCAGGCACAATCACTAAGATACGTTCAGCACGGCCAGTCAATAATTGTTGATGGATAATAAGGCCAGCTTCAATGGTTTTACCCAAACCTACTTCATCGGCTAAAAGTACTCTAGGGGCATAGCGACGACCGACTTCATGGGCAATCCACTGTTGATGTGGAATTAAACCAACACGTGGGCCTTGTTGCCCAAGCAAATCTGAGGTGGCAAGTTTATGGCGTAGCATTTGGCTTTGGTAACGAATACCAAAGCGCTCTAGACGATCAATTTGACCGGCAAATAATCTGTCTTGTGGTTTATTAAAACGAATGTTGTGGTTTAGTAAGGTTTCACGCAGACGTACCGTTTCGTTGGTCTCACTGTGGATACCAACATAGGTGACTAAACCATCTTTTTCTTCGACTTCACTGATGGTTAGGCTCCAGCCTTCATGGCTTTCTACGGAGTCACCGGGATTAAAAATTACACGAGTTAATGGCGCTTCACTGCGGGAGAACAAACGGTTCTCATCGGCGGCAGGAAACAATACTGTCACCATACGGCCTTCAACAGCAACCACAGTTCCTAAACCAAGTTCTGACTCGGTATCACTAATCCAGCGTTGACCTAAAGAAAACGGCATTTTTTACTCTCATTCGGGACGGATAAACACAAAGGGCGCGTATGTTATACCAAACGCTACTCAATTTAAATTCTAGCAGTGATTTAAATATTCATCTGAAGGAATTTCACTTTTACGCCAGCGAATTTTTGACATCTTAGTGTCATCTTGGTGTCATCTTGGTGTCATCTCAGTGCCAACTTTAACAACTTAAACTCGAACCTTTAATCAATAAAATGATATTGAGACTTGATATAATTACTGGCATAGTAAATTTAAGTTTGGTTGAAAATCAATCATGATGATTCGATTAATCCAGCTTATGAACAGGAGTTTATATTGCTTTAATCCCATAGTTACATTTTGTATTGAGCACTCTGGAGGCGCCATGGAACGAGACGACAGAAAGTTGTTTGTACTGGATACCAATGTGTTACTACATGAACCTTTAGCGATATATTCGTTTAAAGAACATGACGTAATAATTCCCATGACTGTGTTAGAAGAATTAGACAATATAAAGGATAGAAAGCACGATATTAGCCGTGATGCCCGGGTCGCGATTAGGGCATTGGAAGACATACTTGGCGGTAAGACCTCGCCGGAACAAATTCTAAACGGCGTTGCACTCCCAAGCCGCGAAGGACATTTAGACGTATCAGGTAGTTTATCTATTTTCCCCGACCATCAAATCGACTTTATCATTGGCGCTCTGCCAGGCGATAATAACGATAATCGTATTATTAACACCGCACTTCATCTACAAAATCTGCATCAGCCTCGTCAGGTCGTATTAGTCACCAAAGACATTAATATGCGCCTTAAAGCTAAAGGGGCGGGTATTGAGCGAGTTGAAGACTATCGCACCGATCAGTTAATTGATGATATTCGCTTTTTGGCGAAAGGCTTTTATCAGTTTGACGGTGATTTTTGGGACAAGGTGGATAAAGTCTCTACTGATAGAGAAGCTGGCAAAGTCGTCCATCAGGTGGATATCGATGCCGTAGGTAACGAGCCCTTCTACAGTAATCAATACCTTATCGATGAAACCTCTGATTTTTGCGGCAAGGTTGCCAGCAAAACCGCAACACATCTTAATATCATCGATTATGGCCGCGAAAGGCTTAATCATTTGCAAGCTTGGGGTGTTAAACCTAAGAATATTTATCAGGGGATGGCGTTAAATGCTTTGCTAGATCCAGATATTGACTTAGTGATCCTCACCGGCCCCGCCGGTTGTGGTAAAACCTTAATTGCCATGGCGGCTGCGCTTGAGCTGGTGGTTGAGCAAAACCAGTACGAAAAAGTCATTGTAACCCGTAACACCCCTGAAATTGCCGAGTCCATCGGTTTTTTACCTGGCACCGAAGAGGAAAAAATGGCGCCCTGGCTTGCGGCAATTACTGATACCCTTGAGGTGCTGCATAAAAATGATGTTAACCCCACCGGCAGCATGAACTACATCATGGAGAAGGCGAACGTGCAGTTTAAATCGATTAACTTTATGCGTGGCCGCTCGATTCAAAATTCAGTGGTCATTTTAGATGAATGCCAAAACCTGACCGCATCACAAATCAAAACCATGATCACCCGCATGGGCGAGGGCACCAAACTAGTGTGTTGTGGTAACTTGGCGCAAATAGACTCAACCTATTTGACGGCGGTGACATCAGGTTTAACCTATATTGTGGAGCGTTTTAAAGACTTTGACGGCAGTGCCAATATTTACCTTAATGGTGTGGTGCGATCTCGCTTAGCAGAGTTTGCTGAAGAGAACTTATAAGCACTTCTGCTTTAAAGTACCGTTTATGGCTACCTGTTAGGTGGCCATTTTTTATTTTTAAGCAATCTGTTTCAACGAGCTCTTTTAACGCGCCTTTTATGTAAGCGGCCAGTTTACGGGTTATTGCCAAGAATAATGGTCAGATTTTTGCTATGTTTTTAGTGGAATGGAGTGAAAAATAAATTAGTCATGTTTTGTGAACATTTATTCGTGTGATTGCGAATATGTTCCTGATAATATGCATAAATAGACATTGTTAGCGTACCTCCTTTTTTACCTTATTAAATATCTACGCTGCTAAGAAAAGCCAAAGGGTTTTCAATGAAATCGACCGAGCCAGAATTACAATTAAAATCGCTTATTCAAAGAAAGTATAACCGAGCCGTTTTTTATACTTATATTGGTGTAATTGTTATGGCACTTTTATCGGCATGGGTATTGTTTGAGCGTGAAAAAACCCAGCTAATTAAAGAGCGTGAAGAGCAAGTATTGCGTCATGTCTTGCAAATTGATTTACTGCTGGAGTCGAGTATCCGTGCAGTAAAAAGCTTACGTAACGTCGCCGTAGATAACTTACGTTTAGGCGAGTTAGTCCGTAAAGATCGCTTACCTCAATACGAAAAATTCAATGAAGATGGTCAATTTTTTACCTTAGAGCCAAGTTATGCCACTAGTGGTGAGCCCTTTACCAATATGGGGCGCATTACCGGTATGGGTACCCTTGATGGCCGCAGCGACAGGTTTTATCAAGAATTAGAAATGCTATTTGAGCTGTCGTTGTCTTTCCCTGTTGCGAAAGAGGCCGCCCCTAAAGCTTCTTCGATTTATTACATATCCAAACAAAGGATCATGTCGTCATTTCCGTGGACCAATGACGAGTACCGTTTTCGAGAAGAGCTGCTTAATAAAAAACAATTCCAACTTGCTACTCCTGCCATGAATCCGCAGCGCAGTGTTTTTTGGCGTGAAGCTTATGTAGATTTAGCCGATCAAGGTTTGTTAACCACCCTAGGTCTGCCAGTATATCTTGAAGATGAGTTTATTGGTTCAATCAATTTAGACATGACTTTGGCATCGTTAGCTAAGCAAATGCGGATGTATTTTAAAATGCCGGGTACAGTGATTTTGCTGGATCAATATAACAATATATTGTCCCACAGTGATTTTGAAGCCAGCGATATGAACCGGGTTTATCATATCAGTCAGCGCATTCCGTCAGAGCTGCATTCTTTGCCTGAATCTGAAATGTTCGATGCCCATGATGGCATACTGCGCAACGGCTACTATATTCACTCAGTCGCGCTGCAAAACCCGCCATGGCGCTTGCTATATCTGCAAGATGAAGACCTGTTATTCCAAGACGCTTGGGATAAGTTAAAAGTGAGTTTCTTACTGGTGGTTTTCGCCTTGTCAGTGCTGGTGACCATTGTTCACTGGCAAACTCGCCGCTCATTCGTTAACCCTGCCTCACGTTTATTGACCCATTTGGAAGAGTGTTCTCGCGAGCCTAAATCGCCACCTGAAAAAATCACTGAAGGTTGGGAGCCGTGGTTCTTGCTGGTGAGTCGTATTTTTGAAGAGAACAAACAATATACCGGTCATCTAGCCGAGCAAAATAAACGTCTGGATAACTTAGTCGCAAGGCGCACCCAACGTTTGCGCGATACTACTGAGCGCCGAGAACGTGAGTTTGCACTATTACGCTCATTGATTGACTCAATCCCAGAGGCGATTGTTTACAAAGATAAAGAAGGTAAGTATTTAGGCTGTAATAAATCGGCTGAGTACATGCTGGGCTGCAAAGAAAGTGACATGATCGGGCAATTGTCCCTTGATACCAGTTACGATCAAGGCGTGCGTAGCCGCGAAGAAGATCAAAAAGTATTAACCGAACGCTCACTGATGCGTTATCAAGAAAAAGCCGATATTGGTGGTAAAACGGTACTGCTCGATACCTTAAAACTGCCATTTTATAACCGCCGCGGCGAGTTATTAGGGCTTATTTCAGTATGGCGTGATGTCACCCGTGAATATGAATCGGCTGAGCAATTACGATTATCTGAAGAGCGTTACCATTTAGCCATGGATGCAGTAGAAGATGGCTTGTGGGATTGGTATTTAGATTCAGAGCAGCTGATTTGTAACCCCGCATTTTATTCAATGCTAGGTTATAAGCCGAACGAATTTCCAGCGCTTATTTCAGCAACGGATGCACTCATTCACCCAGACGATCGCATGCGAGTCGAAGAGTATCGAAGTGCATATGCGCTAAAGCCCAAAGGAACCTATGAGATTGAATACCGTATGCGCTCTAAATCTGGAAAGTATCATTGGGTGCTGTCTCGGGGCCGAGCAGTGGAGTTTGCTGCCGATGGTCAGTCTAAGCGAATGCTGGGTACGCATAAAGATATTACCCGCCAAAAGAGTAACGAAGTGGCCTTGCTTGAAGCTAAGCAAGATGCTGAGTTAGCCAACATGTATAAGAGTGAATTCTTGGCCAATATGAGCCATGAAATTCGTACACCGATGAATGCCATTATCGGTATGTTGCAATTGGCGCTGCGAACTCAGTTAACCGCTCAGCAAAAAGATTATTTAAATAAAGCGGGATTCTCTGCTCAGTCATTACTGCGCATTATTAATGATATTTTGGATTTCTCTAAAATTGAAGCGGGTAAATTAGAGCTTGAAAGGGTGTCATTCCCACTGGATAAAGTGCTTGATCATGTCATTGATATGAATGCGCAAAAGGCTCAAGAAAAAGGCGTTGAGTTACTACTATATGCCCCGGTTACCGCTGGGCTAATTCTCAGTGGTGACCCTCTGCGTTTAGGGCAAATTTTAGTTAACTTATTATCTAACGCGGTTAAATTTACTCAAAATGGTGAGATTGAACTGGGCTGTGAAGATGTAGGCGAGCGAGATCACCGTATTACCCTTAAGTTTTGGGTACGCGATACCGGTATTGGTATTAGCCAAGAGCAACAAGCGAACTTGTTTGATGCCTTCTCCCAAGCTGATGGTTCTACCACTCGAAAATATGGTGGTACCGGATTAGGCCTGTCTATTAGTAAGCATTTAGTCTCGCTGATGGGCGGCACCATGGCCGTTGAATCAGAGCTCAATCAAGGGAGTACTTTCAGCTTTACCATTAGTTTTGAAATTGCTGAAGAAAATGTGGTTGAG
The DNA here is from genome assembly GCF_041469325.1 of Shewanella sp. 10N.286.51.B8. NCBI lineage: Bacteria > Pseudomonadati > Pseudomonadota > Gammaproteobacteria > Alteromonadales > Shewanellaceae > Shewanella > Shewanella sp. 10N.286.51.B8. The sequence continues at coordinate 165,952 of NZ_JBFRKG010000018.1, read as the reverse complement.
CCATTGGTGGTGCCAAAGCAGTTAAATAACTTAACTACCTTAGTGGTGGATGATAACCCAAGTGCTTTGCAGATATATTCCACCTTGATGCGCGACTTTAGCTTTGGGGTGAAAACCGCGCAAAGTGGTGCACAGGCACTAGATGTTTTAGCCCACAGCCCAATAGATTTATTATTGCTTGATTGGATGATGCCTGAAATGGGCGGCGGCGATGTGATTAATATCATTGATGAAATGGTTGCTGATGGGCGGATTAAAAAGCGTCCGGTGATTATTTTAATGACCGCTTATAGTGCTGAGCCGTTAGAGGCCGAGTTTGATGTCAGTCGTGTGTTTGCTGTTTTGCAAAAGCCTTTTAAAGCATCAGCCTTGTTTGATGAGATTATTGGCGCCTTTGCCGCTGAGCCTCAATTGAATGTAGCGCCTGTGGTTGAAGAGGATTCCGAAGCTGCCAAACAAACCGGATTAGTCTTGCTGGTTGAAGATAACTTTATTAATCAGCAGGTAGCCACCGAGCTACTTAAAAGCGCCGGTTATGAAGTTGAAGTGGCTGATAATGGTCAAATAGCACTAGATATGATCGATACTCGTCCGTTTGATGCCGTATTGATGGATATTCAAATGCCGGTCATGGATGGCTTGACTGCTGCCAGAGAATTACGTAAGCGTTACACTACAGAGCAAATGCCGATTATTGCCATGACGGCCCACGCCATGTCTGGTGACAGAGAGAAAAGTATTCAAGCGGGCATGAATGCCCATATCACCAAGCCGATAGTATTAAATGAATTGTTTGATACCTTAGAGCATTGGATTGACTATAAAAATCAGCAGCAAAAATAACAACAATAATGGCGTCAGTTAAGTCGCCAATAATAACAATTAACCTGAGCACAACAACAAGGGAGAGTGTTGAATGGATCGTAAAAGTATGGCGCTTGCTTCAGTCATGGCATTAACGCCAGTACTCATGGCAACCCCAATTATGACTTACGCTGCGACCTCAGCGGCGCAGAAAGTGATAAAGCAAAGTGACAAAGCCCAAGGGTTTATCAACTTTTATTTCCAAAATAGCTCTGGGGAATTGTTTTTAGAAGCAAACCGACTCAATGAGCCCTTTTTACTGATCAGCAGTTTACCCCATGGCGTTGGTTCTAATGATATAGGCCTAGACCGAGGCCAGCTCGGGCAAACACGCATGGTGCAATTTGAGCGCCACGGTCCTTATATTCTGCTTAAACAGTTAAATACCTTTTATCGGGCATCAAGCGATAACCCAGCGGAACAGCTAGCGGTCAAAGAGGCGTTTGCTGAATCGGTATTATGGCGCGGTAAAGTGGTCGAAGGTAAAACGCCGCTAGTTGCGGTTAATGATCTAATGATTAATGATTTACATGGGGTTTCTCAGCGTTTAGCTGACACTAAGCAAGGCAGTTATACCTTGGATAAATCCCGCTCAGTTATCTTACCCCAAGGAGTTAAGTCATTTGAGCAAAATGCCGATGTCGATGTTTTACTGACTTTCAATAGCGCTAAAGCTGGCGAATTTGTTAAGCAGGTGACTCCAGATGGCAAGTTTGTTTCAGTGCGAATGCGCTACTCTTTTGTGGCCTTGCCAGAAGCGGGTTATCAGCCCCGCGCTTATCAGCCGATGAGTGGTTATTTATCAGATGAGTATTTTGATTACTCTGCGCCTATCGACTCGCCAGTAAGCAAACAATATCTTTTACGTCATCGACTTGAAAAAGTCACCCCAGGTATTGCTCCTAGTGAAGTGGTTAAACCGATTACTTATTATCTTGATCCTGGCGTGCCAGAGCCTATTCGCTCAGCATTACTCGATGGTGGCCGCTGGTGGGAAGAAGCCTTTAATGAAGCAGGCTTTATTAATGGTTTTAAGCTGGAGATATTACCAGAAGATGCCGACCCACAAGATATTCGTTATAACATGATCCAATGGGTGCATCGTGCGACTCGCGGCTGGTCTTATGGCGCGTCAATTAAAGATCCGCGCACCGGTGAGATCATTAAAGGCCATGTCACCCTTGGGAGTTTGCGGGTTAAACAAGACCACCTTATTGCTCGCGGTTTAACCGCAGGTTGGCAAGACCGAGATGCCGCTGCTGAGGCATCAATGGCCTTAGCATTGGCGCGTATACGCCAATTGTCAGCTCACGAGATTGGCCATACCTTGGGGCTAGATCATAACTTTGCCGCCTCAACCAATGACAATGCTTCGGTGATGGATTATCCCCATCCCAACATTACCCTTAAAGGGGATCAAGTTGATATTTCAGCGCCATACGTTGAAGGCATTGGTGAGTGGGACAAGTTTACTATTGCTTACGGCTATGGCGATAAAGCTAATGCTGACGAGCTAGTGAAACAAGCCAGAACAGCAGGATTGCGTTACATTGGTGAAGCAGATTCCCGCTCAGCATCAGCAAGCCATGCCTATGCAAGTTTATGGGATAACGGTAACTCTGCAGCAGCAGAACTAACACGATTAGAGCAAGTGCGCCGCAAGGCAATTGAGCAGTTTAATGCCAATGCCTTACTGCAAGAGCAGCCACTAGGTGAACTTGCCGATGTGTTTGTGCCAATTTACTTACTGACCCGTTTTCAAGTGGATGCCGCAGCGAAGTGGATTGGTGGCAGTGATTATAGCTATCAGCAGCATGGCTCAGCTGAGCGCTGGCATTATTTATCGCCCAAGTTACAAACTGAAGCCTTAAGCTCTTTATTAGCGCTACTATCGGCTGAAAGCTTAGCAGTACCGACTGAAGTCACTGAGTTATTAGTGCCTAAAGCAGGTAATTACCGCAAAACCCGAGAAAGCTTTGATTCTGGCATTGGGGTGTTAACCGACCCCATAGGAATGGCAGAGGTGATGAGCCGCCATGTGGTAAGCCGAATATTAGTTCCAGAAAGATTAAACCGTGTCAATCAAGGCTTTATGGATGATTCAGAGCAGTTATCTGTGGTGAGTCTCATCGATAAGTTATTGGCGAAAACGCTTTTTCAAGATTTACAGCGTGGGCAGTTGTTAGCTGTGCAGATGCGTGTCAATACCGTGGTATTAGATGAGTTACTATCTAGCTACCATAACGACAACACCTCAGCTGAAGTAAAAGCGCAATTGTTAGCGCGCTTAACGTATGCCGAGAAGCAATTAAAGCGCCGTAGCAATCGCGCCAGTAATTATCAAGCTGCCCATTTTGAATGGTTATTGCAAGGTTTAGCCAAAGGGCTTGAGTCAGCGGAGTATCGCTTTATTGCCAAACCTCTAATGATGCCACCGGGTTCGCCAATTTAGTTTTTTGCTATGAACTGCTCGTTATAAGTGCGTGGCTAAAAATGCCCTGTTAAGCCGGTATGCTCGGACTAACAGGGCTTTTTATTGGCAGTAATTTAGCCGATGAGATGACATCTGCAGATAATCACTCTGCTATTTGCTTTGGATTTTTAGGGTAAAAATGATCCGCTTTATGATCAATATGGGAAAACTGACGGGTATTTTTATAAGGCAGTTTCATAAAACCTGAGACCCCATGGCCTTGGATCTTACTGGCATGAAATAAGATTCTATCCAGAGAAGCTCTAAAAGCTGCTTGTTTTCTCGGGTTTAATAAGCGCAAATAACTGTGTATTTTTAGATGGTTAGGTAAGGCTTCAAAAATAATACAGCCGGTATGATGAATTTGGTTTATCCAACCCAGTTCTGTCATGATCTCGGTGGGCAGCTCAAGGTTCTCTTCAGGATCTTTACCATCTTCAAAGTAAGAATGTAGCCGCGAACGGCCTTCTGATGCGGGCACATCACCCACTTCAAAACTTAATTGCGCATCGTTGACCATTTTATATGGCTCAGATGGATTGTTTCGCTCTAAATGTAAGGTGTCTTTAGCGTTAAAAAAGCAGGCTTTAAATACCCCGATACGTCGAATGCCGCGGGCTAAGGTCACCATATTATTGACCGCTTGGATTAACACTTCCTTAGTGTCGGGGTCATAAATAGCAAGGTTAGAGTCGATATAGACGCCGCTTTTACGCCAATGAATGGCAAGGCCTCCCACAATCGGGTATTGGGCTAATTTACCCACTGCGGCAATAAAGCCTTTTTCAGTGTCACCCATGCCCGCAAGAAAATTACGGTAATATTTTTCTAATTGAATATCATCCATCTTCGTAATGGGGTCTTGGGTGTTATGTTCCTTTAAAAATGATTTTCTGGAACTGTAACTCACGGTTTCGACTTGTTTTTGCTTTGGTAAAACCCACAGTGGTATATCTTCAATTAACGGCTGAGCCCCAAGGTGTGGCAAGTGCATACGGTGATTGTGGCGCATGCTCTTTAAAAAATAATCACCGGCTAAATTACGTCTGCTGGGGTCATCGCTAAGCATGCCATCTAAAGTGCGGGCCAGCTCAATGGGTAAACCTAAACTACTGGCGGTGATCACTTTACTGCCAAAGCGGCTAATTTGCCCTGATGCCAGTGCGTATAAGGTGGCTGCCACCCCTTGCTCATCAAATCTTGGACTGGATAACGCCCCATTAAGCTGATCTTCACCGATAAAGTACACATCGCCCATTCTGGCGTTGGTGTGTTGTTGATCGCTCGACATCAAGGACATCACATTGTCTTCAACCGAGTTATTATGCTCATCACGTTGGGCAAACACCGCCGAGCCCCAATCAATGAGTGATAAATGGTCGTTTTCAATGTCATACACTAAATTTGATGGCTTAATATCGCCATGGACTAAGCATTTACCTGTGCGCAGGTAGTACAATAAATTGGCCAATTGCCGTGCAATGCTGATGATCATGGCTATGGGTAACGTCCCCATTCGGTGACAGATTTTATCGAGATCTTCACCCTTGGCTCGCTCCATGACCATAATGCCTTGCTTGCCGACCCGCTCAAATTTGATGGCGTTAGGGACATTAGGGTGCACTAATTGACTGAGCATGAAGGCTTCTTCTTCAAGTCTATCTTGCACGCTTCGTGGCAGGGTAATGCGGGAAAACTTAAACACATGGGATTGGCTAATATCATTGATACCCGCAAACACAAAGCCATAGGCACCTTTGCCGATAAACTCGATATCATGATAACCAAGCTTGCTTAGTTGCTGTTTACATAAACGGATCCAGGCTCGATGCTTACGGGCATCTTCAGCCTTGAGCAGGTAAACTGATTGCTCTTCATTGATATAAAAATGCTGTAACTGCGGTGTTTGCAAAATTAACTTCCTATGTACCAAGGTGCCTGTTGAGTGTATTGGTATTGGCTTATCTCATAAACTCATATTTACACATTGCTGGCAAGCTATTGGATTGATTGAGCCGATTTTTTTTCTGTTTTAGCCTTTATAAAGCAAATTAACCTCACCTAGATCTCAAACCGACCTATCGTAAAAATTAGCTGTTGTAAACTTTGACGTGAGTCAAATTGTTTTGTGCGTTAGGTAGGTAGTATTTAAGTAAGTAAAAATATTCGGTTTAATCAAGGAGTGCTTATGCCTACCATTAACAAAGCGGATTTAATTTCACTATTTCCTTTTCCACGGCAACGTATTTTACAGTCGATGGAAGTTACTCACTGTCCACATGCGGTGTTTTATAATGCCAGTGATGAGCAATGTACTACTTGTCATCAGGGCGAAGAGTGCATTTGGATGAATCATAATGATGAACTGGTGGCCCTTGAGAAAAAATCAGTGGAAGATCTGAAACAACAGTTGTTGATTGCGGTGGACTTTATTGACTCGAATTTGAGCCCACATCATTTATCACGTCGTAATTGTCAATGTGATAACTGCAAGTGGCTTAAAAAAGTTCAGCATGTGCTTCAAGGTAAAGCTGAACAAGAGTAGCAGACATTGCCATTACTGTTGCTTTATAGCTTAGGTTTAGTCAATCAAAGTTGTCGTTTGTCGGGTTCAAACTGTGGTTTACGGGTTTAAGCTTTTTAGTGTTGCATCTCACTTTTAGAGTGATTAGAGTTAGACGCATTATTTACTGACTTGAGTTTATCTACATGGAAGCGAGTTTTTGGCATGAGAAGTGGCAGTTACAACAAATCGGTTTTCATCAGCCGCAAGTGAATCCATTTTTAGTAAAGTATTGGTCTACACTTGCCGTCGATAACAGCGCAGAGGTGTTTGTACCTTTATGTGGCAAGTCATTAGACATGTGTTACCTTGCAGAGCAAGGCCATGATGTTGTTGGCTGTGAGCTAAGCCAAACCGCTGTTGAGGACTTTTTTAGCGACAATAATTTGCCTGTGAGCATGACTTCGCAAGCTGAGCATCAATTTTTTTGTGCTGATCAAGTAACCCTTATTCAAGGTGATATTTTTACCCTACCATTAACGGCGACAAAGTCGATTCAGGCTTTTTACGATCGCGCCGCCTTAATTGCTTGGCCAGAGCAAATGCGCCAGCAATATGCACAACAGCTTGCCAAGTTAATTCCGGCTAAAGTTAAAGGGTTATTGATTACCTTAGATTACCCACAAGCAGAGCTTAATGGCCCGCCATTTGCGGTGAGCCCGCAGTGGATTGAACAATACCTGGCGCCATATTTCGAGATTGAATTACTCGAGTGCGCTGATGTACTAGCGGATAACCCTCGATTTTTAAATAAGAATGTCTCTTGGCTAAATGAAGCTGCATATAAGCTAACCCGCAAAGCCTAAACTTTGGCTGGTTGAAAAAATACAATAAAAAGGCGACCTTGAAGGTCGCCTTAGTTTTTATATTAGCTTTTTATATTCGTTTTTCGATTTAAAAAGAATATTTAGAAATCGTAACGCATACCAACACTGAACACGCTATCATCAGCTAAGTCAGTTTTAGCACCTGCAACTTTATAGTCACCTTCATACATTGCATAGTGGCCAAATACTAAGGTAGATTTAGAAATGCGGTAATCAGCACCAATGGTAAAGTTAGATACATTAATGTCATCTGAAGCTACACCACCTGAATTTTTGTAGTAGTTACCAAAACCGGCTTCATCCATACCGTATTCAGCTTTCAAGTTTACGCCACTAATGTTGTAAACGATATTGACTAAATAAGAGTTACCCTCTTGGATTGAATTGCTTGTGCTTTCAGCATTTTGGAATAAACCGCCAATTTTGACATCACCTACTTTGAATTGACCTACCGCGCGGTATGCGTCAATACCGCCAATTCCTTTGTTGTAAGCGCCTGCTACGTAGTAATTGTGCTTTTTAAAGCCTTTGTCACCAAAAGTAACGTTTACGGCATACTGTGCGTCATCATTACCGTTGTTATCTTCCATTAAATAGGTGGCGTTAATGGCAAAGATGTCAGCCATAACTGGAGAGTAATACCAGAAGCCATCAGCACTACGCACTTGGCCACCTAATAGACGATCCATATCGGCGTTGGTGTTACCAAACGCATCAAATCCACCTTCTGCTGCTTTAAATACAGTGTCGTTACGACCCACTAATATGGTACCACCACTGCCTTTAAGGCCTAAAAACGTGTTACGCGCTTTAAATACATCACCTTTTCCTGAAGTGTTTTCTACTTGGAACTCCATTTGGTAAACTACGTCAACGCCATCAGCAATTTTTTCAGTGCCTTTAACGCCTAAGTTTGAGAAGTTATTTTCAATGTAAGTGCCACTTTCATATATAATTTTGTCATTATCATCCTTTTTAGAATTAGTGCCAGACTGTAGGGTTGAGCCTGTGTCAGTGTTAGTCACCGATAAATCTAAGCGACCGTAAAAATCAGGACCGTCGGCTAGCGCAGCGAACGAAGTGAGGGTTAAAACCGATACAACTGATGCAGATAATAATGTCTTTTTCATCTTTCATACTCCCTTTAGAACATGATGTTCTATCCCCATTTATATGGGATTGTTTTAGTGGTATTTTTCGCAGAACACTCTGCGTAACAAACTTGTTGCAATATTTACAGGTTTATCGTTAAAAAGTTGTGGTCTAGATCAAGTTTTTTGTTTTGAGGTGAAATTGGTGTGTAAAAGATGTGATAAATGCTGTGTATTTGGGTTTTGGTTAACACTTTTATAGCGTTATACCTATTTAGAGAGGTTCACATCTAATTAAAAATGCGCTAGCCCAGTACTTTATGAGATCTACATCAGGTTTAGGGATTGCTTAAGTGGGAGCTTTGAAGTGTTGTTATTGCAGTTTTTTTAGCTATTAGGTCATTAAAATCAACCTCTAATGACTAAAACAAAAAAAACGGCCTAAATAGACCGTTTTTAATCATCATATCGGTAGATAAATTAACGCTTAAAAACGATGATTAAGCCGTTAATAAGTCGCTGTGATGAGTTAGAAATCGTAGCGTAAACCCACAGTCACGATATCGTCATTTAAGCTTTGGCTAGTTTGGTTTAGTACCATGTCGCCATCATACTTAGTGTAGTGACCATATACTAAGGTACTTGGGCTAACGCGGTAATCTGCACCAACACTAAATTGGCTGATTTCAAACTCATTCATGTTTTTAAGGTTGCTATTTTTATCGCTATCAGTACCAACTAAACGGCTAGCGTACTTACCAAGACCTGAATCATCATAACCGTAAGCGGCTTTAAGCTTGAGGTTACCCATTAGGTAAGCTAGGTTTACGTAGTAGCTATCACCTTCAAGATGAGCTAGTTCAGCTTTTTGGCTTTTACTGTTTTGGTATAAACCGCCAACAATAAAGTCACCAAATTTAGCTTGTACTACACCACGGTATGCTTCTACATCGCTGATACCATCTTGGTATGCTGCAGCTGCATAAAAGTTATGTGTTTTAAATGCTTTATCACCAACAGTTGCGCTTAATGCATACATAGAACTGCTAGTTGATTCGTGATTATCATCCATTAAATAAGTCGCATTTAATGTCACTAAATCTGCAATTTTTGGTGAGTAATAGCTAATGCCATCAGCTTCACGGTTTTGACCAACAACTAATAAATCGATATCAGAGTTACTGTTACCAAATAAATCAAATCCACCTTCTGCTGCTTTGAACACAGTGTCGTTACGACCCACTAATGCGGTACCTGCAACTGTTTTAATACCTAAAAAGCTGTTACGAGCAGCAAAAGTGTTACCAGAGTTATCGAAGTTAGAAACGCCAAACTCCATTTGGTATAAGATTTCTACGTTGTCACTGATTTTTTCAGCGCCTTTAACACCCAACCATGAAAAGTTGTTTTCAAGGACAGTGCCATCTTTTTGATTTTGAGTTGCAATACCTTCACTAGAGTTGGTGATTGCAAGATCGGCGCGGCCATAAAAATTTGGGCCATCAGCTAGAGCAGTAAAAGAGGTCATTGCAGTGCAAGATAAAATAGCTGCAGTGATCAGTTTTTTTTTTTTCATCTTAATCTTCCTTTGGTAAGGGCTTGATTTTTATCAGCTATGCTTGCTGATATTGATAGAAAATAACGACTGGGTTATCAACCTTATCGTTATTCATAGTAATTCCTGTTCTGTGGAGGATATTGCCACAAAAAGTTCATACCAAAGCGTGATCTATGTCACTTTAGGTTGGATTTAATTTATATGTATCATTATGATTTACAATGACTTAAATCGTAGTTAACAGTTTTATTGGTGCGGTTAACTGGCTTTCTTTGTTTTTGCTGCATGTTGCGGGTTTAGGTAATAGGTGTTTCAGTGTGTAACTAGGGTTTAACTAAGGTTTAATTGAGGAATACATTCAGATCTGCGTTGATTTCGTATAAAATACCGCCCCCACATTGAGAGTTTAAAGAGCAATACATGTTGTCTGAATCATACTTAAATCGTTTTGGTGGTATAGGTCGACTATACGGTCAAGCGGCATTGGAAAACTTTGCTAATGCACATGTCGTGATCATCGGTATTGGTGGGGTAGGGACTTGGGTCGCCGAATCGCTGGCTCGAAGTGGTATAGGGCAAATAACACTGATTGATTTAGATGACATATGTGTCACTAATACCAATCGTCAATCTCACGCAATTGCATCCACCATCGGCCAGTCCAAAGTTGAAGTAATGGCGCAGCGAATTATTGAAATTAATCCTGAGTGCGTGGTGAATGAAGTCGAAGACTTTATCACTGTCGATAATTTGGCGGAGCATCTGGGTAGTAAAGCCAGTCCGTTAGCGATTGATTATGTGGTTGACTGTATTGATGCCGTCAAACAAAAAGCGGCGTTAATTGCCTGGTGTAAAAGAAATAAGCTGAAAATTGTCACCGTAGGTGGCGCGGGAGGTCAAACCGATCCCACTCAAATTCAGTTAACCGATTTAGCTAAAACTTATCAAGACCCATTATTAGCGAAAGTCAGAAACATTTTGCGTAGAGAATATAACTTTTCAAAAAATGTTGCCCGCAGGTTTGCCGTTGACGCAGTGTTTTCAACGCAACAACTGGTATATCCTCAAAATGATGGTAGCGTCTGCAGTACTAAAAATAGCGCCGATGGCAGTATGAGAATGGATTGTGCGTCAGGCTTTGGCGCAGTGACTATGGTTACTGGCACTTTTGGTTTTATTGCTGCAAGTCGAGTATTAGCCAAATTGGCAGCCAAATAATGTATACAGAATGCCAATATTTTTAAGCTTAACGTTTAGCTTATCAATCTCATTTAACCTATAGCTTAGTTTCGATCTTCATGGCGCATTAAACAGCTTATTTGATGCGCCTAACTGCCGTTGTTTGCTCTTCCCTCTAAATAAGTCATTGCGTTAACTGCTTTTATTCATTTCTCATTTTATTGGCATTGAAATTGCTTTACTAAGTCTAGATTCAAAAATCTGACACTGTGGATAGCATGATGATGAAAATGAAATTAAAGGCTGTAAATTTAGTGAATATCAAACGCGTTTTAGTCAGCACTATGCTGTGGTTAGTGATCGCTTGTGCGGTATTATTAGTTGCACCTCAGCACGTGCTTGAGACGCTTTCTTTGTCGGCTCTGGTGTCAGATTATGGCCATTTTATTGGCTTAGGGCTCATTGTTGGTGCCGCTTTTTTCTTAAGCCAATTATTCACCTTTGTGGTTGACGAGACGATTGGGATTTTAAAAGAAAAACGCGCTGTTGAAACCATAGAAGCCAAAGTTAAGTTACTCGATCCCGCTGAGCGAGCGTTACTGCGAGAGTTCTTTTTACAGGGAGCGACAATTTTGGCGCTACCGCAAAACGAATTGGCAGTTAAAGGTCTAGTGGACAGTAATATTTTAGAGTTAGTGGGTAATGAGCGTCACTATGCGATTCAAGGACCGACTGCTGAGTATAAAATTTCAATGAAAGCGCGTTTGTATTTAAATCGTGAAGTATTGAGATTACCCGCAGGCGAGCCAAGTAAGGAAGAGCTTAATCACCTTATTAAAGCGCGACCACAGTTTGTAAATGGTCTAGTGCAATCTAGAAAGCATGCCGCGTAATCTAAAAATTAGGTTTAATAAACATAAAAATGGGGGCGAAAGCCCCCTAAAGAAACAAATAACAAATAACAAAAATTATAGAAGGAGGGTAGTAACTATTCCTTAGGAGCAGATTTCACAATAAACATCCACATCATGTAAGACATGATCCCCATGGTGCAGAAGATAACAATCATTGACAGCAATCCGATTGCGTTACCAAACATTAAATCTAACCAAAAAGCCATAATCATTATCCTTTCATTGTAAAACTAGCTTTAACATACTATTTTCATTTCTTAACATTTATGATCTTGATCAATAAAGTCAGTGCTTTTTAATGGGGAAGATTTATTAATGTCGATTAGCGCAAATTTACTCTACTTGAATGAGATTTAAGCTATTGAGATTGATTTGATCATTTTGCTTATGAAAGGGCTTGCCATTGTCATTGGCCTAGGTATAATTCCGTCACTCAATTGAGCCAAGCTTGATTGACTACAATATGATGCCAGCGTGATGAAATTGGTATACATGGGGGATTCAAAATCCCCTGTCGAAAGACGTGTCGGTTCGAGTCCGACCGCTGGTACCATCTCCTCTTTGAGGATAAAACCGACGTAAGTCGGTTTTTTTGTGCTTGAAATTTACCAAGCCAGGTTTAATTTCCTAATAGTAATTGTGTTGATTTCGTTCATTTCGTTCATTTCGTTCATTGCGTTCATTGCTTTGTTGTATGAGACACAATTACCCGCTAAAGCGCTAGCTTCGAAAGCTAAATATCATAGTGTTGTAGCCCATAGCTCCATTTTTTTAACGCGGCCTCCAACTCTTTAAGTTTATAAGGTTTGTGTAAAATGTCATTCATGCCTGATTCAACGCACTCAGCGACTTCAGTGGATGTTGTGCCAGCCGTTAGTGCAATTATCGGTTTAGTATAACCCTGTTTACGTAAGTACTTTGTTGTTTGAAATCCATCTAAAATGGGCATACGGCAATCCATTAAAATGATATCAAATTCATTATTTTTTAAGACTTCAAGGGCTAGTTCTCCATTATCAGCGAACTGATAGTTAATGCTAAATTTATCTAGCATCATCCCTAAAATAACTTGATTGGTCTTGATGTCTTCTACGGCTAAAATGCGTAGATGATTGATACTGTGAGTATTCCTGTTTACCTCAATAACACTTTGGTTATTTTCTACGGCAAGTTCAAGGGGAAGCTTAACGGTAAACTCTGTCCCTTTATCAAGGGTACTGACGAAGCTGACCTCACCATTCATCAATTCAATCAACTGCTTACAAATGGATAGCCCTAAACCTGTTCCTTCAAACTTTCTTTGGCTAGAGTTATCGACTTGGGTGAAGGGCTCAAATAAGCTTGCTTGCTTATTTTGGGGGATGCCGCAGCCAGTGTCAGAGATAATAAAAATCAATGACGTGTCTTGCCATGATGTGTGTAGATGAATCGATCCTTGATTGGTAAATTTAACTGAATTGCCGATTAGGTTAATTAGGATTTGTTTAATCCTGTCTGCATCCCCAAGCAGGGTGGTAGGTATTGATTGGTCATTTTCGCAACTGAATGTCAGTCCCTTGGCTTTGATTTTCTCAATAAAAATTTGTTCTATGGTATCAATTAGGGTTTGCGGGCTGAAAGTGGCTAATTTCAACTCAAGCATACCAGCGTTCATTTTGCTGATATCAAGTAAGTCATTAATAATAACTCGAAGCATTTCTCCCGCTTGATGTACGCTCATGAGTAATTTTTTTTGGTAGCTGGTAATAGAGGTGTCCTCCATGAGCTCCGCTGCCCCAAGTAAGCCATTTAAGGGGGTTCTTAATTCATGGTTAATCATTGCCACAAAGTCACGGGTCGACTTTTCAGAGTGTTCCGCTCTTATTTTTTCCTTAATGGTTTTGTTAAGTAATAATTGGCGCTGAAAAGAGGCACTTATCATATCGGCAATTAAACAGTACTGTTTTTCAATCACGCGATGCCAGCTTTCTTGAGGGCTGGTACGGAAAATAAAATGTAATCGGCCCACTTTTTTAGGTCCAAATTGCAGATATACTACTAGCTCGGTTTTATCTTGATTCCATTGGAAGTTATTTTTCGGGGTTGGAAACTCATCAAAGGTGGTTGCTTCACCGGATTGTAAGTGTTCATTTTCTAATATATCCAAGCTGGAAGACAGCCGGATTGCTTTAATACTGGCAGTATCCATCAGATCTTCAAGTAATTGTTGGATCACCTGCTCACTGGGAGGGACTTGTAATAACTGCGAGTTATAATGTGACAGGGTGGATTCTAATTTATTGATGAAGATCAGCAGTTGTTCATCTTGTTCAGCTTGTTTTTTTGCAACAACTAAAGAGTCTTCCACAAGTAATTTTGCGAAATACAGTTCGGTACTTTTTTCTTCCAATAGCGATTCAGCTGCTTTGCGAATTTTAGTTTCTCGTTGAATCTTTTTCTTAAGCAGTTCTATTGTTTTTTCACTATCCATTTATAAAGCCTAAACTTTGGTCAATGTAAAGCGAACCTGAGAACCGTCCGCTTGAATCGGTTTCATTTGGATATCAATTTTTTCATTAAAATATTCAGCGCAGCCTTCAATGAGGCCAAAACAAACATGAGAAAAACAACGGGCAGAAATATAATCTAACACCATGTCATATTCACTGCTTGAAATAAGGTCAAACTTGGGTGGCTTTGCATCGCCGTAAAGCTTTTTAACTTCAAGATGAATATATTCTTCGACTTGGGTAATAAATTGAAAAGTCGAGCTCGAGTTAATTTTAAGCTCTGGCATACTGTCTAGTAAATTAGTGAATACTGATTTACCATATACAGCCTGTAATTCTTCAATACTGATACCTGTTATTTTACTTAAAGAGATAATCAGTTTTACTAAATCCTTATGATCGTAGGTGCCAGCGGAGGTATACACTCCTTCATCTGCATTTTCATCAAGTATTTTTTGGCATACTTCTAAACCAAATGTGGTTTCAACAAGTTCTAAAAACTCAGAAAAAATAATACCCTTCATAATCATCTTTAATTAATGTCTTTGTATTGAGTATAGGCATAAAATGACATTACTCTGCAGTTAATCGCAGTTTTTTTAGATAAACAGGAATGTTGTAAAACTATTCTGATACTCGGGCGAACTGATTTGGTCAGCGATGAAACTTAGCAAGGTTAGTTATTATTGGGGTGATTGCTCAGACAAGCTCTGAGTCTTTAATCCTTTCAATCGTGACCTATGTGGAATGGATGCGATCGCGTAAATAAAGTTGAATAATAGTGTTCTTATTTTCAGCTAATGAAAAAGGATGCCAAGGCATCCTTATTTGTTTCATCGGCTATAGAGACTTTAAATTGGCGTTAAGCTTAGAACTTATAATCAATAGCCAAATACACTTGCTGTGTATCATTTAATGAGTAGCTGGCACTATTCGCCCCATTAGATGCGTTTACATCATAATCTTGTTTTAAATAGCGGTAACCCACTTCAGTAGACCAGCTGTTATTAATGTTATACATCAAACCTGTTTGACCGCCCCATACAAAGGTATTTTTAGAGTCAAAGCCACTGTCTTTAATCCCGTTATGCGTCATACCTGCAGTTGCACCAACAAACCAGTTCATTTTATTACTGTCACCTAAGCCAACAAGGTAATCATATGATAATAAAAAGGTTTGTTGTCTTGCTATATCATCAGAGTTATAGCCGTAGGTGGCGTATATACGGTTGTTATCATTGAGGTAGTTACCCACTCTAAATTGGTAGCTTATATCTTCTTCTATATTTCTCTGATTACTTTCTGCACTAGATTTCATTTTATAGGTATCTTGCTGATAACCTGCTGCGCCACCCACAAACCAATCTGATGCCATAGCAGGAACTGACATTACCGATGAGATTAAACCCGCTAGAACAAGATGCTTCGTTTTCATTTTTTACTCCAAGTGTAAATAATCACTATTAATAATTTCTCACAGTGTTTTTTTGCTGTTGAGGTCACCATAGTGCGAGCTAGCTGAATCGTTACTGAATGAAATCGTTGCTATTTTCATATCGCTTAGAAGAGTTATGTATTTCTTACCTGGGTAGAACTGGTTTTATCACTGGTTTTTTGCTGGCAATGTTTTGGCTTAAATAGGCTCTGGGAAACTGCAATCGAATTAATTTTTGAATCGAGGTGCCATATCACATATGACTTAATTATTGGTAGATCACAAATATGAAAGATAGTTATGGGATTGTATGCGCTTTGTCACTTTATTGTTTTTTAGCCCACTTTTGAGGATGATTTTTCATGTATAACCTTGTATGTGGCTAAGTAAGAAAGATAACTAAAATTTAAGCCATAAATTCAGATAATTGAAACATATTTTGAAATTGTATCGATATGATTTTGTCGATAATTAACGCTGTTGTTGAGTTAGCTAATGGCTTAGTTGTCACAAGTCAGATTCGAAAACGATAGGGTTTTGCTAAGGAGATTGGCTAATGTTTTATGTTCACATGTTGTTATTGCTTGCAGTGATCTTTGTGGGGATCCGTCATGGCGGGGTCGCATTTGGGTTATTAGGAGGCTTAGGGGTTTCCGTATTAGCGTTTGCTTTCGGAGTCGCCCCCGGTTCACCGCCTGTCAGCGTGATGTTAATTATTTTAGCGGTTGTCGCGGCATCAGCGACGGTAGAAGCAACTGGTGGCCTGAAATTATTGGTCAAGTATGCTGAAAAACTATTAAGAAAACACCCCAATCAAATTACCTTTTTAGGGCCATTATGTACTTATTCATTAACTGTGTTAGTGGGTACGGGTCATTCGGTTTATCCATTATTACCGGTTATTTATGACGTGGCCTATAAAAAAGGTATCCGCCCTGAGCGTCCTTTAGCAATGGCTACCGTGGCATCACAAATGGGCATTACAGCCAGCCCAATTGCCGCAGCCGCCGCAGTGGTTATGGCAACGGCAATGGATAATCATCTTGATATTAGCTTAATCAATGTTTTATCTGTCACTATCCCGGCGACTTTAGTGGGCGTATTAGCAGGTTGTGCTTGGAGCTTAAATCGCGGTAAAGATCTTGATAAAGATGAAGACTTTCAAGCGCGTTTAAAAGATGACGAGTTTAAAAACAACTTAATTGACCCAGAAATTGAAACGGATGATCAAGCCCATACCGATACCATAGCGAAAAGAGGCTTAATGCTGTTTTTAGGCGGTATTTTATCTGTGATCATGTTGGCAATGTTCAGCAAAGAATTACTGCCTGAAGGCGTAAAAATGTCGGTAGCCATTCAGTTTATGATGCTATCCGTTGGCGCCATTATTTTACTGGCAACAAAAGTCTCGCCGCAAAAAATCGTTAGCAGCAATGTGTTTACAGCCGGTATGACGGCGGTGGTGATTATCTTTGGTATCGCATGGTTAAGTGACACCATTATTGGCCACCATAAGAGTTACTTAGTGAGCTCATTGAGTGATTTAGTTAGTGCTTACCCTTGGTCGTTTGCCATTGCGATGTTTATGGCATCAATATTCTTAAAAAGTCAGGCAGCCGTGCTAACCATTATGTTTCCGCTGGGCTTTGCATTAGGCATTCCTGCCCCTGTGCTGATTGGGGTTATTCCAGCCTGTTATGCTTATTTCTTTTTCCCGTTTTATCCAAGTGATTTAGCGGCAATCAGTTTTGACCGCTCTGGTACCACTAATATTGGTAAGTACGTCCTAAATCACAGCTTTATTGTGCCTGGATTTATTGGGGTGAGTACCGCAACAGTATTAGGCTACTTCCTATCAACAGTGGTGATAAACCATTAGTCTATCGCCAGATTAACTGACAAAAATGCCCAGCAATTGCTGGGCATTTTTGTATCGACAATTCAGTGCTTAAGGCTTAACACCGCGAACGATAGGATTTTGCAGGCTTATCAAGGTTTCTGTCGATTGAATTTCATCGATTGATTGAATGCGGTTAATTAACACGTGCTGTAAGCCATCGATTGATTGGCACATCACTTTGACAAAAACACTGTAATTACCCGTGGTGTAATAGGCTTCTACCACTTCTTCAAGGGCATTGAGTTTGGAGATCGCGGCAGGGTAATCGCCGGCACTTTTTAAGTTAATCCCAATAAAACAGCAAACGTCATAACCTAGAGCTTTGGGGTCTACTGTAATGCGCGCGCCAGTGATAATGCCGGCTTGCTTCATTTTTTCCACTCGTACATGAATGGTGCCGGCACTTACTGCAAAACGCTTTGCCAGCTCTGCAAATGGGGTTCTGGCCTCTTGCATTAATGCTTCTAGGATTTGGTTATCTAGCTGGTCACGCTGAAATGGAGTTTCCATAGTAAAATGCCTAATTAAATTATAATTAGACATTAATTTACGGATAAATGTGATAATTGGCTATCAAAAAGTTCTCATGATTAGTTTTTTACTAAGCACTTATCGTCAATTGTGACTGATATTATTGTGTATCTAAGGGCGTTATAAACGGCACTTCAGCATTAAAGGTTAATGGCGTTTGATGGTAAGGATGCTTTATGGTTAATTCAGCTGCGTGCAATAACAGCCTGTTTGATAGACTTTTGGCCCAAGGATCAGCATAAAAGCCATCACCTAAAATTGGGTGGCCAATTGCCATCATATGTACTCTAAGTTGATGGGACCGCCCTGTAATAGGCGTTAGCTTAACCAGTGTTGATTTTTTCCCATAGCTTACCACTTCAACATGGGTTAAAGACGGTTTCCCCACAAGGTGGTCGACTTTCTGTTTTGGTCTATTAGGCCAGTCACAAATTAAGGGATAATCAACTTGCTTAACGGCCGGACTGACATGGCCTGCGACTCTGGCATAGTATGTTTTGGCGGTTTCACGATCGCGAAATTGCCGTTTCAGTTCACGCTCAGCGTTACGCCTTAACGCCACTACAATGACCCCTGAGGTAGCCATATCAAGTCGATGGACAATGTGTGAATTAGGAAAGCGTTCAAGCACTCGGCTATAGATGCTGTCATGATATTGGGCTTGGCGGCCAGGAATAGACAGCAATCCAGATGGCTTATTCAAAACGATAATATCTTTATCTTCATGAATAATATCTAACCAAGGATCGGTTGGGGGAGTATAGATAAAGTCTGCCATGTGTTGCGCCTAGCCTTAATAGAGAATGCGCGGCAAAGATACCTATCCCTTGGCGTGAGTGCAAGTCATCTGAGCCTATTTAAGAGGGTTATAGCTTTTATACAAAACTTGAACTAATGGTTTATTAAAAAGCTTTTATGAAAATGCATTGCCGTTAACGTGCATGATGGTGAATGTCCACACCACAAAGGCTAGCGGAATATGGACTAAGGCATAAAAACCTTGATCTAAGCGCGATAACCCTTGGGCATTCCAAATTAAAAACACATGACTGAACACCACTAGCGGAAATAACGCCATTAAAGGGTAGAGTGCAAATGGGCTCGCATCAGCAAAAATACTGTGGCTGAGTAAAGCCCAAAAAACCATAAAACTTGTGGTTAAAGGCGGTGTTGCTAATCGATATTGTTCTGGGTAAGGGAACATTTGTTAACCTTAAGCTTGATGTGTTGTAACCCTAGGTTAACCTTTTATTTCCTTTTTGCCATGTATTACTTTTCTATGAACCACTGAATAATGTCTTAAACCCGCAGGGCCATGGGATACGATGACAGATAATAGGATGATAAAAATAGTAATTTCAGGTTTCCAGTTGGCCATAGGGATAAACAGCAGTAATAGCAGTACTTTAAAAATAGTCAGTACTCCTTTTAGCTGGATAAGCCAGCGCCAATCTCTGATGACTTCCCATGACAATAATGCAAGTCCACTGACCATGGCTAAGATCCAGTAATTGAGCCAAAGTGGTTGCTCTAAGCCAAGCAGAATACCACCGCCAGCGCCGACTACACCAACAATATGTAATGCTCTCAGGCTGGTTTTTCCTAGACGTTGAATCCAAAACTGAACTTCTGAAACTGCTTGCTGCTGCTTTTTTGACATGTCTATACACATATTCCTGTGAGTAATGTCTCAGCTTAACAAGAAGATCTAAAATGTTCAGCGATCTGTAGCAAAAACTCAATTATTGTTATGCTTTAACCAAACGCTCAATTGCACTGACATAGGTAAAGTCGGGCAATCCATTTTTAATGAGCCAAATAAACAACACAGGAGTTAAGGATGAAAATCGGGTTCTTTAGTGCTAAGCACTACGATATTCAGCATTTTGATGCCATGAATACAGGCTTTAACGCAGAGATTGAATATTTCGATTATCGACTTTGTATGCAAACAGTAAAACTGGCTGATGGTTTTGAAGTGGTTTGTGCTTTTGTCAATGACTCCCTATGTGAAGAGGTATTGGTTGAGCTTGCCAATGGCGGTACTAAGATTATCGCCATGCGCTGTGCAGGCTTTAATAATGTTGATTTAGATGCCGCTAAGCGCTTAGGTATCACAGTGGTTAATGTGCCTGCCTATTCGCCAGAGTCTGTGGCTGAACATACCATTGCCTTAATGTTAACCCTAAACCGTAAAATTCATAAAGCTTACCAACGTACTAGAGACGCGAATTTTGCCTTAACTGGCCTGGTGGGCTTTAATATGCAAGGTAAGACCGTTGGAGTGATTGGCACCGGTAAAATTGGTCTTGCTACCATCAAAATATTGCAAGGCTTTGGCTGTAAAGTGGTGGCTTACGATCCGTACCCTAATCCTGCAGTTGAGGCATTAGGCGTTGAGTATATTGACTTAGAAGCACTCTATCCTCAATGTGATGTAATTAGTTTACATTGTCCATTAACACCTGAAAATCATCACCTGTTATCTGCTAAGACATTTGAAAAAATGAAGCCTGGGGTGATGGTGGTTAATACCAGTCGTGGTGGCTTGCTCAATGCCATTGATGCCATGGAAGCGTTAAAAACCGGTAAAATTGGTTCATTGGCGTTAGATGTTTATGAAAATGAAAAAGAGCTGTTTTTCCAAGATAACTCTAATGAAATTATTCAAGATGATGTCTTTAGAAGGCTTTCTGCTTGCCATAATGTTATTTTTACCGGACATCAGGCGTTCTTAACCGTTGAAGCGCTTAATGCGATTGCCCAAACGACCTTGCAAAATGTCACCGACTTGCTTGATGGTCAGCGCTGCGTAAATGAACTCACCAACTAGTGCCGTTGTCGCTCGAGTTTGTAAAGGATTGAGAAAAATCGACTTAACCCAAGCTTAGGTTACTTAACAAGGAATCAGCAATATGATCATTACCAAAGAAGTCCACGATATTGAAACCCCAACAGGTGATATGCGGACTTATGTATATCGCCCAGATGCCCCTGGGCAATTTGCCAGTATCATATTCTACTCTGAGATTTTTCAACAAACTGCGCCTATTGCCAGAAGTGCAGCCATCTTAGCCGGACATGGTTTTGTGGTGTTAGTGCCAGAAGTGTTTCATGAACTGAATCCGCTAGGCACTGTGCTTGAGTATGACGATGTGGGTAAAGATAAGGGCAATGCTGATAAATTTGCTAAGCCCTTAGAGCAACATGATAGCGATACTCAGGCGATTATCGACTTTGCCCGTAGCCAAGCATATTGCAGCTGTAAAGTGGGCGCGATGGGCGTGTGCATAGGTGGCCATTTGGCTTTTCGTGCAGCGTTAAACCCCGATATCAGCGGTGCTTTTTGCTTATATCCCACAGATATCCATTCAAATACCTTGCCCTGTGAGCCAGAGAACGATTCATTAACTCGCTGTGGTGATATTAATGGTGAGCTGGTATTAGTCTTTGGCAAGCAAGATCCTCATGTATCTAAAGCAGGCCGAAAAGCCATTTATCAAAAGTTAGAGCAGCTTGATACCAACTTTAGCTGGTTAGAGGTGAATGCTCAGCATGCCTTTATGCGTGATGAAGGCGAGCGTTATGATGCGGCATTAGCACTGCAAATGTATTTGCAAGCGGTGAGCTTTTTTCAGCGCACCTTAAAGTAAAACCTTGTTAGGAACAGTAAAAAAATAAGCCCTGAGTGATACTCAGGGCTTATTAATTCACGACATAATCGCAAATGAATTATGGCTTAAGCCGCTTGTTGATATTGCGCTAATTCAGCAAGGCTTACTTGAGCCACTAGCATGTCATCAAGATAAAAATCGATATGCTCTTCGCCTTTACTGCCAATCAACTCTTGCTTAGAGCCATCTTCATAAGCCAAGGTCATCACCAGAGTGCGCTCATCCTGTTGACTAATTTGTGCACTTGATAGTTTAACTGGCGCCGTTTTAAAGTCGTCGCTAACGTGCTTATTCATTTTAAAAATAGCATCAGTTGGTAAATCAACTACCGCTTCTTTATCTGTTAATGGGTTAGTCCCGGTCCAGAACTCAATGCTGTTAAATACAAAAAGATCAGCTGTAGCTGCTAAACCATAAACTGGCGACAATAATGCGAATAAACCCGCACGACCATAACGGTTGTCGACAGTATCTAAATTTAACTTAGTGACCATTTGGCTTGTGGCCATTTGTCCCATACAGCCAGATAGTTGGCTACAAGTTACGATCATTGCAGCAGTTGCTAAAAACTTCTTTTTCATTTCATCAATCTCTTATTTTTTTATCAGCTGCGGATTATAGGCATTTCTCCCTTGGAGTATGTGATGGCTGTCACGTCAGTGTGTTGGGTTATTTATGGCTAAGTATCTGAAATGTTGAACTAGTTTGTTTACTGTGTGCAGGTTGGCTAACTGTTGCTATTGCTTGGTTGTTTTTAACGATTGGTGAGCTAAATGTTGGGGTTTTAGGGGCAATAAAAACTGCTTAAAAGATCTATTTATGCGGTATAATTTCGCCGAATATCCTGCCTATAAACCATGAGAACTCCATGTCAGAGTACCAGCAGTTACACCATGTCAGTGACGATATCGGCCCCATCTATGTATTAGATGATGGCGATTTTCGCGTGTTATCTTTTGGTGACAATGACGAGCAGAGTAAAATACTGAAAGCGGCGCCCCATATCCCTCAGCATACCTATGTTCAGGCCATGCTAGCGGTACTGCTATTTAGCAAACCTAAAAGTGCCATCATATTTGGCCTTGGTGGCGGCGGGCTGGTGCATGCACTTAGACGTTTTGATGCCGGGATTAAGCTGACTGCAGTTGAGTTGCGCGCTGATGTGATTGAGATTGCTAAACGCTATTTTCAATTGCCTATTGGCAAAAAGCTTAAAATTGAACTTGATGATGGCGGCACATTTTTAGCCAGAGCTGAACACAAAAAAGTGGATATTATTTTTGCTGATATGTATATCGAGCAAGGGGTTGATGAAAAGCAATTAACCAGCGAGTTCATTGGCACTTGTCATAAAGGCCTTAAAGCGGAAGGTTTTTTAGTGCTTAACTGCTGGAAAGAGCACAGTAAAAGTGAGCTGCTAAAGCAAGTGTTATCAGCGCACTTTGCCAATGTTTATGCCACTTTAACAGGAGGGGGAAATTGGGTGGTTTACGCCAGTAAGCAGCCACATTCTTTTAGCTCAGCTTATAACAAACAGCAGTTGCAGCAATTATCGCAACAGCTTGATTACCCAGTAGGGCGTTCACTGACACGTTTCACTCAATGGGAATAGCTGTTAGCAAATGATAGTGGCACTTGCGGTGCTAGTACTAATAACTAACTAACAAGCAACCGATTAATGACAGCCTTTGCCTCAACAGCCTGGCTATCCAACAAGACGTTCACTGACACGTTTCACTCAATGGGAATAGCTGTTAGCAAATGATAGTGGCACTTGCGGTGCTAGTACTAATAACTAACGAACGAACAAGCAACCGATTAATGACAGCTTTTGCCTCAACAGTTTGGCTATCCTGCTAATTGTTTATTTTTTGCTTTAATTAATAGCCATTGCTCACCTTTACACCAACGAATGCTCGCTTATCGAGCATTTCGATTGCCAAGGTTTATTTAGTGTTCACTTTCTAAAAAATCGATTAGGGTGATAGTTTTTACCCGTTATATTTAATTCTAACTTGTCGCTATTATCTATTCCATCAAACAGATACAGCTACACACTAAATTAGAATTTACTTTAAATATAACGGAGCACACCCATGACTCAATCAATTATTAATTCAACTATCAAGCCATTTTCTGCAACTGCTTTTCACAATGGTGACTTTGTTTCAGTAACTGAACAAGATTTACTGGGCAAATGGTCAGTAGTATTTTTCTATCCAGCTGATTTTACTTTTGTATGTCCTACTGAATTAGGCGACATGGCAGACCATTACGCTAAGTTACAAGAAATGGGTGTTGAAGTTTACTCAGTATCAACAGATACCCACTTCACTCATAAAGCATGGCACTCAAGTTCAGACACTATCGGTAAAATTAACTACCCAATGATTGGTGACCCAACTGGCGCAATTACTCGCAACTTCGGTGTGATGATTGAAGAAGACGGTTTAGCACTTCGTGGTACGTTCGTAATGAACCCGGAAGGCGAAGTCAAAGTTGCTGAAATTCATGACCTAGGTATTGGCCGTAGCGCAGCTGAATTAGTTCGTAAAATTCAAGCAGCACAATATGTTGCATCACATGACGGCGAAGTATGTCCAGCAGCATGGCTGCCAGGTGAAGACACATTAGCACCATCAATTGACCTAGTAGGTAAAATCTAAACCACTGGCGTTAATTCTCTCCAATAGCTGAGTCGCCTCATCCACGGTTCAGCTAAGTTTCATCACACTCCAATCTGCCTGGTTCTTTGTTAATGCTAAATGGGTTTAGCATTTATGAATTAGGCTTTTTTTTGGCTCAACTTCAATACTAGGAGCACACGTATGTTAGATGCGAATATTAAAAATCAACTGAAGACTTATCTGCAAAACCTTAAACGACCAGTTGAACTTGTCGTGTCAGCAGACGATAGCCCGAAAGCAAAAGAATTGAGCTCTTTAGCCAATGATATTGTTGGCTTATCAAACCTTGTAAGCCTTAAAGAGCAGCAAGGGATCCGAACCCCATCAATGAGTATCATTAACCCAGAACTTGGTAGCAACATTAGCTTTGCTGGTTTACCTATGGGCCATGAATTTACCTCGTTAGTGTTGGCACTACTGCACTCAGGTGGCCACCCAATTAAATTAACCGATGAGGTTATTGGGCAAATTAAAGATCTGCCCGGTGAGTTTAAGTTTGAAACCTACGTATCACTAAGCTGTCAGACATGTCCTGAAGTGGTACAAGCACTGAATATGATGGCAGCGATTAACCCCAATATTACTAACGTGATGATTGATGGTGCATTATTCCAAGATGAGATTAATGACCGTAATATCATGTCAGTACCGACGGTATATATGAATGGCGAGCCATTTTCTGTTGGCGCCATTAGCGTAGTAGAAATTTTAAATAAGTTAGACGTCAATGCTGTAGCACGACAAGCAGAACAACTAAATAATAAACAAAGCTTTGATGTATTAGTGGTTGGTGGTGGCCCTGCAGGCGCATCTGCTGCCATTTACGCGGCGCGTAAAGGCCTGCGCACTGGCATAGTGGCTGATAAGTTTGGCGGTCAAGTGGCAGAAACTGTCGGCATTGAAAACTTTATCTCAGTGTCAAAAACCGAAGGGCCAAAATTAGTTGCCAATCTTGAAGCTCACGTGAAAGATTACGATGTTGATGTCATGGACAACCAACTGGCGCTATCCCTTAAATCGGATGAGCGTTTTGAAATCGAACTTGAAAGCGGCGCGATTTTATCAAGTAAGACCATATTGTTAGCAACCGGCGCGCGCTGGCGTGAAATGAACGTCCCTGGTGAGCAAGAATACCGCGGCAGCGGCGTAGCCTATTGCCCACATTGTGATGGGCCGTTATTTAAAGGTAAGCGCGTCGCTGTGATTGGCGGCGGTAATTCTGGTATTGAAGCGGCTATCGATTTAGCGAATATCGTTGAGCACGTTACTGTACTTGAGTTTGATACTAGCCTTCGCGCTGATGAAGTTTTGCAGCGCAAAGCCAACTCAATGGGTAATATCACCATCATCACTGAAGCGATGACCACAGAAGTGCTAGGTGATGGCAAACGCGTTACCGGGCTCACTTATACCGATCGCAGTACTAACGAATCGCATAATGTCGCGCTTGAAGGGATTTTCGTTCAAATTGGTTTAGTGCCAAATACTGAATGGTTAAAAGACACTGTAGAGTTAACTAATCGTGGTGAAATTATTGTTGATGGCAAAGGCCAAACTTCCATACCAGGGGTATTTGCCGCAGGTGATGTCACTAACTCAGCCTATAAACAAATCATTATTGCCATGGGTAGCGGCGCGACTGCCTCACTCGGTGCCTTTGATTATCTGATTAGACACAGTGAAGCTGACATGTCAGCGGCTGAGCAAGTTGAGCTTGAGTCTGAAAAAACTGAGACAGAAGCGGCTTAATTAGTCGCAATGACAGTGTTGTAACGAAAACCAATCACTTTGTTCGTGCTCTTAATCGAAAAGCGCTGATAGAAAAGCGTTTATAAAGTGCTTAACGCATTATTGAATTTTGACAAAAAGCCAGCTTATTTAAATAAGCTGGCTTTTTTTGTGTTTAGCGCTGTTAAAAATAACGCACTGGAATGGTTATTAAAGGGGGCTCCTGAATCAGTGAAAAGGGGGGGGAGCTGCTGACTAATAGTGAAATTTTATTTGGTTATATTCATTTTTAACGCCATCGCAAAGGTGGTTTTTTTATCTCTGAATCAGCTTATCCGCCTTAGCCTCGCATAAAACCTAAGTGATATCCCACAACTTCATGCTGGTAAAAACAATATACTGGCCGTTTGCTGCTTTGTTAGGCGAGTAAAGCAGCCTTTATCGGTTATTATTTCACGCTTTGTTATCAGCTAAATTGCTTCATTCAGCGCTTTGATTTAACTTATAGCTCATTAAAATAAATTCCCTAAAATCTTGTTTTTAGCCGTTGCGGAAAGTACGCAAAAGGATGCCAATGCCAAGCTTGATCAGAATAGTGTTAATTAATACTCACCTTCCTGGTGTGGTGGAACTGCAGCTAGATGGACACACCAACATTTGTGGTACCAATGCTTCAGGTAAAACCACACTGCAGCGATTAGTCCCAGTGTTTTATGGTGAGTACCCTAGCCGAGTCGTGCCTTCAACCCGTGATAGTTTTGAGCGTTGGTATCTTCCCCATGATTCAAGTTACATCATCTATGAATATCAAAAGAGTGACGGCCAGCTTTATCAAGCGCTAATGGCATCCGCCGGTGACGGTAAAGGGGTGAATTACCGCTTTATTGCCAAAGGTTTCGAGCTTGATGATTACGTTAAAAACCGTAATGGCGATACCATCATTTGTCATACCATGGCGGAGTTAGGCCGTGAAATGAAGCGCCAGTCGGTGCCGCATACTAACTTGCTGAATACCCGAGAATACCGCGCGATTATTCAACATGATCGCAGTTTATTGTCCACCGGCGGCAATAAAAGCGAGCTACGTAATTACGCCCATCAGTTCTCATTGTGTGATAGCGAATACTCGCTACGTCATATCGAAAAATTGGCCAAAGCGGTGCATTCTAAAGAAGGCAAAATGGAAACCGTTAAGTCAATGGTGGCCGCTATTTTAGAAGAGGATGGTGTTAACCCGCCAACCTCAC
The DNA here is from genome assembly GCF_041469325.1 of Shewanella sp. 10N.286.51.B8. Taxonomy (NCBI): domain Bacteria; kingdom Pseudomonadati; phylum Pseudomonadota; class Gammaproteobacteria; order Alteromonadales; family Shewanellaceae; genus Shewanella; species Shewanella sp. 10N.286.51.B8. The sequence continues at coordinate 138,792 of NZ_JBFRKG010000018.1, read as the reverse complement.
GCTTAAATCCACAGCGAGTAGAAAGCTGGATCCGTGAAAGTCAGTTAGTTCAAGGTTTTGAGCAAATTCGCCCTGAATTTGAAAAGCTAGAACAAGAGTTTAATCAGTTACTGAGCGCCGAGCTTCGACTAGGCAGTTTAGCTAAAGGCTATCGCGCCGATGAAACCTTTGAAGCACAGCGCCAAGAGCGCAGTGAAAATCAGTCTAAAGAGACCAGTTTACAACTGCGCATTCTGGACGAAGAATGGAAAGAAGCCCGCGATGAGATCAGCCAAGAATTGTCATTCGCCCAAGGTGATATCCGCAAATATGAAGCTGAGCTTGATGGCATTGAAGATCAATATGAAGGCTTTTTAAATGCCAATATTGAACAAGCTAAAGCCGACTTAGACAGTTTAGATAATTGGCGCAGTGATTTAGAAAACTTATCAGAGCGTCATAAGTTACAAACTGAAAAGCACCAAGACATTGAAGCGGCTTACAGTACCCGCCGTAGTAAAATTGCTGAGCAGTTACACCGAGAGCTTGAGTCACTGCATCAAGAGCAAGATAGCATTCGTGAAACCCGTGATGCCCAGCGTGAATCTGCTAACGATGATTTAACTCAACTCGACAGCTTATGGCGTGAAAAAACCGATGCCGGTAAAGCGCAGTTTGCTGAACAAGAATTTAAACTCAAGCTCAGCCAAGGTGAGCTGAAACATCAAATCGACGGTGTCAGCTACACCGAAGAAGAGAAAATGAGCTTAGCAGTGTTTGATGAGCGCATTAGCCGCGCTGATGAAGAACAAGAAAGCTGTAATCAAAAAGTCGATCGCTTATCAATAGAAGAAAGAAAACTGCGCGCCAAACGCGATCAAGTCTCTGAGGCACTTCGAATCGCCAGTGTGAGAGTGAATGAGCGCTTAGCTGATGTTGATGATGTCAAAGGGGTGTTATTTCCACAATCACACACTCTATTAGAGTTTTTGCGTAAAGAGTCCTCAGGTTGGGAGCAAAGCTTTGGTAAGGTTATTGCCCCTGAACTATTACACCGCACCGATCTCCATCCCCATGTTGCAGACAGTAATGGCGAGGTATTATTTGGTATTGGCTTAGATCTTAAAGCCATTGATGTGCCTGATTATGCTGCCTCAGAGCAAGATTTACGCCTGCGCTTAGCTAAAGCTGAAGAAGCCTTAGCTCAAGCTGAAGAGTTAAAGTCGGAAAACGAAGATCAACTGGTAGCCATTAACGATCAATTAGACACGCTTAATAAAGAGCTGACTTTTGCTCGCACTGCTTATAAAAATAGCCGTGAAGATGTGCGGCGTTTATTTGATGAAAAGCGCAGCTCACAAGAGCAAATCAATCAAGCGTTATCCGAGCGTAAAGCCCATGCCAGCAAGCGTCTGATTCAATTAGAAAACGAGCTCAAGCAGCAGCACAATAAGCACCTAGAGTGGCTTAGTGAGCAAAAAGAGCAAGCCCTTGAAGCCCGCATGGAAAAAAATGCCTATTGGCAAGATGTGGTCGGTGCGCTAGATAATCAGCTAGGGCAAATTAAAGCCAATATCGACACTCGCCGTAGTAATGCTAAGCAAGAGCAAAAAGCCTGTGAATCATGGTACAAAAACGAGCTTAAATCTCGCGGGGTTGATGAAGCGGCTATCGTGGCATTAAAAGGGCAAATTCGGGATCTTGAAACCCAAATCAGTAATGCGGAAAAGCGTCGCAGTGATGTATTGCGTTATGAACATTGGTATCAAAATGCCTGGCTAATTGCCAAGCCGAAATTGCAAACCGATTTATCCAAAGTTAAGCAAGCAGCCCTTGAGTTAGAACAGCAGCTTGCCAATAAAACCACTGACGTTAAGCAGCGTAAACAACACTTTGAAAGCTTGAAAAAAGCCTCGGATGCTGCGCAAGTTGAGGCTTCTGAAAACCTCACCAAGCTGCGGGCTGTGATGCGAAAACTGGCTGAGCTTAAATTGCCGCCAACTAAAGATGAAGCCGCTGGTGGCATTGGTGAGCGCTTAAGACAAGGTGAAGAATTATTACTACAGCGTGATTATTTACTGGGCTCAGTAAAACAATACGTTGAGCATTTTGATTCGGTTATTGCCAGTAAGTCAGGCTCGAGCTTAGCTGAGTTTTGGGAACGTGCCCGAGATGAATCAAGCTTTAGCAATGATAAAGGTATCCGCCTACTGGATTATCGCAAGTTGGTTCCACAACTTGAACAGTTATTGAATGTGATGGTGCCGCAATCCTTGATGGCCATTCGCGAGCAAGGGCGTATTTTTGGTATCGACTTAACCGCTTATTACGATGTATTAGCAGACATCGACAGACGTATCGCCTCCCAAAGCGCGCGTATTACTCGCGAAGTGGGTGAAGAGTTGTTTCTTGATGGGGTATCTGAATCCGCGGTTAAGATTCGTTCTCGCATTAGCGAACTTGAGTTTTGGCCTGAGCTTGAAGTGTTTGTTAAAGCCTTTAAACAGTGGAAAGCAGATGGCTTTAGTGAGCTGCCTGATGAGCATTACACCTCAAGTATGCGCCGCGCCTTAGATATTATTGGTCGCTCGGCGTTAAGTGGCGGCATTGCTAAACTGCTGGAAATTGAGCTGCGCTTAAAAGAAGGCAACAGCGACTTAATTATTCGCACCGATAGACAGCTTAATGAATCTTCAAGTCATGGTATGGCTTATCTGATTTTATGTAAGTTCTTACTGGCCTTTACTCGCCTATTACGGGGTAAAGCCGATGTCACTATTCATTGGCCTATTGATGAGTTGGGCACCTTGCACCACACCAACGTGAAGAAGATATTTGATGCCTGCGTTAATAACAATATCAGCGTATTAGGGGCGTTTCCTAACCCAGAATCTGAAGTGCTGAACTTGTTTGCTAATCGCTACATTATCAATAAGCAAACCCGTAAATTACAAGTGGTGAAACCTAAAGCCAACCCATTGGCTGCACGCTTAAGTCAACATGCCAATAAGGAGGCTATTTAATGTCTGAGGTTACGGTAAGTACCGAAACAACACTGGTTGGCACTGGCATGCTGATTGAGCAACTGCTTCGTGGTGAGTTTATTTGTCGCACCACCAATGAAGATGGCTGGCGCGCCCTGAAAAGCAGTGCCACCTTTGATAAAGTGGAGCAGTATTTAAATCAAATCAACCGCACGATTTCTTCTGCAGCAGAAGGTGATGTGTTCTTTTGCGGCTACCAGCAACTTGGCGAGCAAGAACGTAAAGTGATTTCTAGCCAGTTTAAAGATATTTGCTCGGCGCTTATTCCGCTGGTGGAATGGTTGGTGCTAGTACAAGAAAGTAGCGGCCAAGATGCGCCTTTAAGTGAAGGTGCGCCAATACGCTTAACTGAGCTGCAAGCGCGTATTGAAGATACGCCAGCGTTTATGGAGCAGCTCGCTAAGTTGAGCCAATATCGCTTATTTGGCTCAACCAGTAGCAATGCCGACAACCAAATTAAATTGGTGTTTAAGCGCTTAGTGGAGTTGGGGTATTTGGTAAAACCTAATAGCGAGAAACAAATTTATATTGCCACCGGCAAGCTTGATTATTTGTACGAAGTGATTCGCTTTATTGATGAAACTGAAGGGTTAAGCCTTGAAGCGCAAGCTGAAACGGCTACCCAAAAGGATTTATTATGAGCAATAATTTACATCAAGCGGGGGTTAAGCTACTAAAACAGCTGAGTCGCCATTCTGATGTGGTTATGGATGCCTATCTTGCTGGCTCAGTGAATGAGCAAACCCATGACGCAGCAGTGATTGAGAAACTCAGAAAAAGTGGCATTTTATGGCGCCCAGAGCCGGATGAAGAACTGCGCTTAAAACGCTCGGTACGGGCGTTACTTGAAGAAGCTTTAAGTGATGAGCGTAATCGGCAAATTGATGCCAATGTCGGCTCGGCGTTTAGCACCATTAAAACACTGGCTGATCATTACAAAGAAGCAAGGCACAATATTGATTATGGCGCAGCAGAGGCGTATTTAGCTGACTTAAACGAGCACGTTTACAGCTTTACCGACAGCCTGCGCTACTCCATTCGGGTATTGTGGGGCCGTATTAATAATGAGTTTGGTTATGTTGGTAGTATTAGTGCCAAAATTCGTGAAAATGAATTAGCCCAAAGTCAGGTGTCTGAATTACTCAACGGCTTAGAAATGTTCCAGTTTAGTGAGCTTAGTGATACCGCCGGTGATATTCGCGAGCTAAGACGCTTACTGGTGACCAATCTGCAAGAAACCTTAAGTCAGTGCATTCAAGAAATTAGTGCAGTGCAAGGGCGCTTGCTAGAGCTACTGGGGCGTTTTCGTCAAATTCAGGGGCGTACTCGATTATTAAAAGGCTTTTTACTGCACACAGATTTGCATCCTGATTATCAACCTGATGATCATGTGGCGCATAAGTTTGTGCCGAAATTGTTTAACTGCGCTGAAGCCATCATTAAGCCTGCCAGTGTCGACGTTAATAACGCCAGCCATGAGCTTATCTTGCTCGATACGGTGGCGAGAATTAAAACCATTAGCCGCGACTTATTGCCGGCAAAAGTGCGTGAGCACGATGTGTCCATGACCATGACTGCGGTGGAGGATTTTGATATTCCTGATAATCCACTAAAGCTAGCGGTAGATGAATACTTCTGCGCCGTGATTGATTCAGGAGTTCGTCAATCAGCACTGGAATACTTAGAAGAGCATAAGTTGCACTGGGCATCTGAGAATTGGCTTTATCAAGTGATTGGCGGCTACGAAGGTTTGCCCGATGAGCACAAAGCTTATTTTGAACTTGAGCCCATAGGCCATCCTGATCCTGTTTATAACGGTAACTTTATGATCCATGATGTGGAGTTATGGCTGGCTTAAACTTGATAAGTGAATCATCCCAGAACTGATTTACAAAAAAGCTGTTTGGTGCCAACCAAGCAGCTTTTTTATGTCATTTCATTAGCGCTACAGCCCGAGCTTCAAAGCTGCATTAACCGATAATAGAATAAGCTGTAATGTTGTGGTAATTAAGCGTCTTGTTTGCATTAATGTTGTCTTTGTTGGGCACTGGTTAATGCTGCCAGCATGGGATAAATAGAAGCAAATGTTGCGCTTTTATAAAACGCTAGTTATTAGCTTAAATTGTCGTCAGAGTTGTAGTGTTCTCAACTCATTAGTACTCTTACGGTAGTGTATAATACTGTTAGCGTTGTGTTTTTTAGTCTTGAATCCTGCTAAAAATATTTATAATTCAACTGTTTTAGTTTAAGTTGTTTTAATTCAACAGTTTGGTGGTAGTTGTAAATGCTGCTGCTCAGTGGCCGCTCAAACTAATTGATCGATAGCATTGAATTAAATTGCTTCTTGTCCCAGTATCCTTGTCGTTAAAAATAATTAAAACAAATTTTCAGTCGAATTAACCTCAGTATTGAGCCTGTGTAAGTCGTTACAACAGCGAAATCAGCGTTAATTTGACTTTTATTAGGAACGTTCGCGATATGACCAAATCATTATCAAGCCGCATTTTTATCGGATTATTCTTTGGACTAATATTGGGCAGTATTGTCCAATTTGCCCTCAATGATGTCAGCTTCTTCTCAGGCACCTTAGTCAATGCTGCCAGCGGTATTGGTACCATGTTCGTTAATATGATCATGATGCTAGTGGTGCCACTGGTATTTGTCAGTATTGTTTGCGGCGTGTGTGAACTGCAAGATTTAAAGAGCTTTGGCCGTTTGGGCGGTAAAACCTTTAGCTTTTATATTATTAATACCTTGGTGGCTATCACAGCGGCATTTTTAGTCGCCATGTTACTGGAGCCAGGTAAAGGCGTTGATATGTCTAGCGATGGCGGCGTGAGCATTACTGCAACTGAGTTACCTAACTTAATGCAGCTGATTGTTAGCATAGTGCCTAATAACCCATTTGCCGCATTTACTTCAGGTAATATGCTGCAAGTTATTTTCATGGCCTTGCTGTTAGGCGGCGTGATTAAATCAATGGGTGAGAGCGTTAGCGGCGCAGTGCAAGGTTTTCAAACAGCCAATAAAATCATGATGCGCTTAATCACTGTGGTAATGAGCCTTGCGCCAATTGGTGTGTTTGCCTTGATGTTTAAATTAGCGGCAACCCTTGAGCCGGCTATTTTTGTCAGCGTGGTTGAATACCTGGTTATCATCTTAGCATTGCTGTTGTTATGGATTTTTGTGGTTTACCCTACAGCAGTGTCGATTTTCACCCCGGTATCAGCCTCGAGCTTTCGTGAAAAAACCAAAGAGCAGATTTTATTCTCGCTTTCTACCGCCAGTTCAAATGCGACCATCCCTGTGACCATGCGTACCTTAACCGATAAGTTAGCTGTTAGCCGCGCTGTCGCTGGATTCGGGGTGCCACTCGGGGCAACGATGAACATGGGCGGAGTGTCAATTTACATTACTATCGCGATTTTCTTTGTGGCCAATGCTTTTGGTATGCCAATTACAGCAGAGCAAATTCCAGCATTGTTATTTAGTGTGTTTTTATTGTCAGTGGGCGCTGGTGGCGTACCCGGCGGCGGCATGGTGATGATTGGTGTGCTTATCTACCAATTAGGTTTACCAGTCGAAGCCTTTGCCATTGTGGCAGCACTTGATCGTATTATTGATATGGTACTGACATCTTGTAACGTAGTGGGTGATACTGCGGTATTAACTATAGTGGATGAAACGGAAAAACCACATCAGCTTAATGCTGAGGCATAAGCTCGCTATTTAATCGTAGCTAAAGCGCTAACATTACATAGCCTGCAATTGCAGGCCATGTTGTTTTTAAAACTTAGTTATCTATTAGCTCAATCATTACTAATCACTAATAGCTAGCAAGATCAAAAAAACCGCCAGCAGGCGGTTTTTTAATAGTAGCTAAAAGCGCAATTAATCAATTGTCGGCTCTTGGCTGTAATCAACATCATGGTAGCTTAAGCAAGTATCCACTTCGTTGGCGCTACCAAGAATAACAGCAACACGTTGATGGATAGCTGTTGGTTCGATATCTAGGATATCACCATAGCCTGTAGATGCTTTACCACCGGCTTGTTCAACCAATAAAGCCATAGGGTTGGCTTCATACATTAAACGCAGCTTGTACGGCTTTTCAGGGTTCTTATTATCGGTTGGGTAAGCAAAGATACCGCCACGACATAATACGCGGTGAACATCACCCACCATTGCAGCAATCCAGCGCATATTGAATGACTTTTCACGGGGCCCAATAGTGCCTAATACTAAGTCAGCAATGTAAGTTTGCATTGGTGCTTCCCAAAAGCGCTGATTGGACATATTGATCGCAAATTCAGCGGTATCTTTACTGATACTCACTTCTGCTGTGGTGAGCAGGAACTCGTTAGTGTCAGGATCTAAGGTATAAAGTTGAGTACCTTGACCTGTGGTGAGCGCCATCATGGTTGATGGGCCGTAAAGCACATAACCTGCGGCAACTTGTTTGCGGCCACTTTGTAAAAAGCTTTGCTCGTTAAACTCGCCTTCGCCAGCAGGTAGCACTGAGAAAATCGTCCCTACCAGTGAGTTGATATCGATATTTGATGAACCGTCTAGAGGATCAAAACAAACTAAGTATTCGCCGTCTTGATTGACTTCAACAACATAATCTTCTTCTTCAGATGCAAGACCGCGAACATTGCCTTCAGCTTTAAGTGCATCTTTGAGCATGTCATTGGTAATCACGTCGAGTTTCTTTTGGGTTTCGCCTTGAACATTTTCTTGTTCAGTAGCGCCCAAAACACCAGCTAATGCACCATGTTGCACTGCTTTACTAATTGCTTTTGAGCAATCGGCAAGGCTAAGTACTAATTGTGAAAGCGAAGCTGATACTGCTTGGTTGGTCAGGGTTTGTGTCAAAGTTTGCATGCTTGTTCCTAAGACAGTAGAGGTTAAGGTCGGTAACCAGTGGTTAATGTTTTATTTTATTATCAAGGATAATACCTCAGATTTGTCCATATTACAGCGTGAAAAAGATGAGCAATATATGACTTGCAGTAGATTTGTTATAAACTCGCTGGTAAATAATGCTTTCAGTTGATTTTTGGTTAAATTAATATTGGCAGCGAAAATAATAATAACGATAAATATAAATTTATGGCTTCCCAAGGATTGATAATGACTAAAAAATGGAAATCGACCGCGGCGTTGATGCTGTCGGCAATTCCGCTAGTGTTTACTGGCGCTCTTATTTCAGATCATGCAATGGCCTCTACCATGAAAATATCCGGCAATACCACTCCACTGACCATAGAAAGAATTCATGCATCACCAGCCTTGGCCGGCGCTAGCCCTCGGGGATTAAAACTGTCTCCCGATGGTAGCCGAGTGACGTATCTTGCTAGCCGTGAAGATAACCAGCATTTTTATGACTTATGGCAAATGGATATCAGCACTGCAAAGCGCAGTATGTTGCTTAATGCCGATAAGCTGGCTGGGGGCGAATTATCTGATGAAGAAAAAGCCCGCCGCGAACGTCAACGTATTTATGGTCAAGGGATCATGGAGTACTTTTGGGCTGATGATGGCCAAGCGTTATTAATTCCAGCTGCAGGCAAGCTGTATTTTTATACCTTGGCGGATCAAAAGGCGCAGGCATTAAATACCGGTGAAGGCTTTGTCACTGATGCGCGTTTGTCCCCTAAAGGCCGTTATGTGTCATTTGTGCGCGAGCAAAATATTTTTGTACTGGAGCTGGCAACAGAAAAGCTAACTCAGCTGACGTTTGATGGTAAAGGGCCGATTAAAAACGGCATGGCAGAGTTTGTCGCCCAAGAAGAAATGGGCCGAATGACAGGTTACTGGTGGTCGCCAGATGAATCAGCTATCGCCTTTACTCGTATTGATGAGTCAGGTGTTGAATTAGTCACCCGTAATGAGATTTATGCTGACGGTATAAAACTGACTGAGCAGCGTTATCCTTATGCGGGTAAAGCCAATGTTGAGATTGAACTTGGCGTGATTGAGCTGGCGAGTAAAGCAGTGCAGTGGATTGATTTAGGTAAAGAGAAGGATATGTATTTACCGCGAGTAAAATGGCTGCCAGATAGCAAGCAGTTATCATTTCAATGGCAAAGCCGCGATCAGCAGGCATTGGACTTACGCATCATTAACCTTGGTTCAAAACCTGGTTCAGACTTTAAAGCTAACACGGTTGTCAAAGAGCGCAGCCAAGCATGGGTAAACCTTAACGATGACTTACATTTCTTAAAGCAACAACAAGCGTTTATTTGGGCCTCAGAGCGTGATGGTTTTAAGCACCTTTATTTATTTGACCTGTCGGGTAAACAAATAAAGCAATTAACCACAGGGCTGTGGGCGGTTGATGATCTTGAGTTTGTGGATGAGCAGGCGGGCTGGGTGTATTTTTCAGGCCGAAAAGACACAGTTGTTGAACGCCATTTATATAGAGTGTCATTAACCAGTGACAAGATTGAAAAACTATCAACTAAAGCCGGGATGCACTCAGCAGTCTTTGCTGATAAAAAACCAATTTATTTAGATTACTTCAATAGTTTAATTCAGCCGCCACAGGTGAGTTTGCACAATGACACTGGCGAGCATTTAATGTGGGTAGAACAAAATGAAATTAACCAAACCCATCCTTTGTATGACGTTGCGGGTTTATGGCAAATACCAGATTTTGGCCAATTAAAGGCTGAAGATGGCCAAAATCTGCAGTACCGATTATTTAAACCCACTGATTTTGATGCCAGCAAAAAATACCCAGTAGTTGTTCGAGTATACGGTGGGCCACATGCGCAATTAGTGGTTAATAGCTGGAGTGAAGCGGATTACTTTACCCAATATCTATTACAACAAGGCTTTGCTGTATTTCAATTAGACAACCGCGGCTCAGCCCATCGTGGTACTAAGTTTGAATACGTTATTTACCAGAATATGGGTGATGCAGAAGTTAACGATCAAAAAGTGGGCGTAGATTACTTAAGAAGTCTGCCATTTATTGATGGCGATAATATCGCTATTTATGGTCATAGTTATGGCGGCTATATGGCGTTAATGAGCCAGTTTAAAGCCCCTGATTATTTCAAAGCGGCAATTTCAGGTGCGCCCGTGACCGATTGGCGTTTGTATGACACCCATTATACCGAGCGCTATATGGGTCACCCTGCTAAGAATAAACAAGGTTACGATGCCAGCAGCATTACCCCTTATGTGGAAAATTATCAGTCTGGTTTGCTGATGTATCACGGTATGGCTGACGATAATGTGTTGTTTGAAAATAGCACCCGCGTATATAAAGCGCTGCAAGATGAAGGCAAGTTATTTCAAATGATAGACTACCCTGGCTCAAAGCATTCTATGCGCGGTGAAAAGGTGAGGAATCATTTGTATAAATCCTTAGCTGCCTTTTTAGAACGCGAGCTTAAGTAGCGCTGTTTATAGCAAATGGGTAATAGGTAATGGGTTGGCAATAATAGCCCATTAGTTATAGATCACTTGTTATCGTCCATGAGGGATAGTTCATTTTTAATAGCCCATAAAAAAGCCAAGTCACTGACTTGGCTTTTATTTTCATTTGCTACCCAATGAGCTTAATCAAATAAGCACATTAATTGCAGACGAAATTAATCTTCTAAGTTACCACAAAAACGGTAACCTTCACCGTGGATAGTTGCGATGATTTCTGGCGTGTCTGGTAAACTTTCGAAGTGCTTACGGATACGACGGATAGTCACGTCAACAGTACGGTCATGTGGCTTAAGCTCACGGCCAGTCATTTTCATTAACAAGTCTGCACGAGTTAAGATTTTGCCTGGGTTTTCTACAAAGTGAAGCATCGCACGGAATTCACTGCGAGGTAATTTGTAAGACTCACCTTGTGGGCTAACTAAAGAACGGCTGTTGATTTCTAAGCTCCAACCGTTGAAACGGTAAAACTCAACTGAACCTTTTTCTTCGGTTTCAGCGCCAGCGCTGTTTACACGAGTTAATAGGTTACGAGCACGGATAGTTAATTCACGTGGGTTAAATGGCTTAGTGATGTAGTCATCAGCGCCAATTTCTAAACCAAGGATCTTATCAACTTCGTTATCACGGCCAGTAAGGAAAATAAGGCCAATGTTATTAATTTCACGAAGTTCACGGGCTAATAATAAACCGTTTTTACCAGGAAGGTTGATATCCATAACAACAAGATTAATCTTATTATCCTGCATGGCTTTATGCATTTCTGCGCCATCGTTTGCTTCAGTTACTACATACCCTTCGGCTTCAAAAATACTACGTAGAGTATTACGGGTTACAGCTTCATCTTCAACAATAAGAATGTGTGGGTTTTGCATGTCATTTACCTAAATTAAAAACAATTCGATTCTAGTCATGTTGCACTAGGGCTGTGGCGTTATATAGCTAAGAAAACGCCGATAATTTATAAATTCACGATAGGTGTTTATCTATGTCTGCCCTGAACAAAACACGCTTCATGACTAACTACATTATATAAACCAGTTTAAGGCACTAATATTTATCGCACATCTATAAAAGAGTTATACGTGACGTAAATTTTGATCATAAAAAATCAATATTCAGATCGTATGCTGAGCTTGAGTAAGCTCACAACCTGTCAAAATATCTGTAAAACCGATGATTCATATAAACTAAGAGATTAAATTGCTGATTAAAGTTCCTTCGCAACCTAATTTTGTCCTACATTTATATTCAGTCTTTTAAAATGTAGAACACATTTTAAAAGCTTGAACACTTTACCAAGATTTAATTTCAGTAAATGTAGTCGCTTGTGTCACAACTTAGCGTTATGTAGCAAAATCTAGCTAGTGTGAGATATTGTACTCGTTTTAGGCATTTGTTAACAAATGAAATGTTAACAAATTTACGGGGAAGATTTGTTACAAAAATGCTTTTTGGTGTAAGCTTATGATTTTTAAGTCAAATATAATTATTGTTCTTGTGACTTACATCACACAGGGTGTTGGTCCAAGTCTTGGTTTGCTACACTGAATTGGTCTTAATTGAGAAAAATAAATGATGAATAATTCAATAGATAACCTTTGGTTTAAGTATCAAGGGACCCAATTTCTACTTACTCAGCGCCTTTCTTACGCTGTCCCCTTCGCCATTGTCACCGCCCATAATCCCTTAGGCAGCCAATTGAATCCGTGTCAAAACCGTTTGTTAGATAGGCGACTTCAACGGAAAATTCAGCAATTTAATAGCCCCTATCGTTGCTTAATTGGCGCGGCGCCAGACTTATCTCATATGGAAAAAAGTTGGGCAGTCTTTATAGAAAAAGACCAAGCGTTAGCGTTAGGCCGAGAGTTTAAACAGCTCGCTATTTACTATGTTGATAATGGGGTGTTGTCATTACTTGCCTGTGGTGAAGCACCTGACAAGGAAGTGTTAATTGGCGAGTTTGGCCCACGAACGGTTTTAGTTAATGAATTACCTGATTTGCACGATGAATAACATGATCGGCGATTAAGTGACATTTGTATCAGTTATCGAGGATGTTTAATATCAGTAACTCCTTCTATAGGTACTTAGTTAAGTGCCTTTTTTTATTGTTATTTTTATATTTTTATTAGGGCAATGGCTATTTATATACTGTTGAAACTTGATTGTTAATATTGAAGCTTAATTGTGCAGTTTAGTTGAAGGTTTTAACTCAATAACCTCGAGTTTACATTGAGGTTATTACTTTTTATTTTTTAATCACTATTGTTTTATATCACTTTTTTGTTTCAAATTATAAATAACAGCTTACATGATACTATTTTGAGCTCAGTGTCTCTATTTACGTATTGTGTTATTTGACGACTTTATGGCATATCCCAATTGACTTGAGTTGTTATTTATTGGTATTTTCATGCTCTTCCTGTGGGAAGAAACAGAAGAGGAGCGTTAGCTAGGTAGTAAGTTCGAGGAAAACCAATTCCTATGACAGCTTATGAGGGAGATTAGCGCCGAGGTACTGGTATGTTTGGTTGGCATTCGGTATCGGTCGTTTAGGTTGAATCCTAGCGATTGTCACCTATTTTTTGGTGGAGAGCTTCTGGTGAAAGATTGCTGTTTCCCTTCTTTAAGGGTGCGTTATCACTGCACCAGGCTCTTCGAACGAAGTAAGTTCGGAGTGTAATCATGTTTTTACGTATTAAATTTCAAGTTGTTCCAATACTGTGTACTCAGTTTATGTCTACTCAGTCCATGTCTACTGAAAGTATGTTTAGTCAAAGTTTGTCTGCTAAAACTTTGTCTACTAAAACTTTGTCTAGTAAAAGTTCGTCTGCGAATGTCGTGGAGGTATCAGCATGAGTTTAGTTGTTGCTAAGTTCGGTGGCACCTCAGTTGCTGATTTTGACGCCATGAACCGCTGTGCGGACATTATTTTAGCCAATGCCAATACCCGCGTCGTTGTTGTTAGTGCTTCTAGCGGTGTCACTAATTTACTGGTTGAGTTAACTCAAGCCAATGTGAACGACCAACGCCGCTTAAGTTTAGTCACTCAAATTGCTAAAATTCAATATGACATTGTTGATAAGCTGGCGCGTCCACAAGATGTAGCTGCTACGATTGATAAGCTATTAAGCAGAATGGCAGTGCTTAGTGATAAGTTAGTGCTCGATAGAAGCAAAGCCATCATTGATGAGCTGTTATCCATGGGTGAGCAATGTTCATCATTGTTGTTCTCTGCGGTTATTCGCCAAAAAGGCACGCCATCAAGTTCATTTGATGTGCGCCAAGTATTAAGAACCGATAGCCATTTTGGTAAAGCAGAGCCGCAAATTGAGCAAATTGCGCTCCTAGGCGCGGAGCATTTACAGCCGTTATTGGCTCAGCAAGTGATCGTGACTCAAGGTTTTATTGGCGCTGATGAAGCAGGCAACACCACCACCTTAGGCCGTGGCGGCAGTGATTATTCAGCTGCGTTATTAGCTGAAGCCTTAAAAGCAGATGCGGTAGAGATTTGGACTGATGTGGCCGGAATTTATACCACTGACCCACGTTTAGCGCCTAATGCGAGACCTATCGCTGAAATTAGCTTTAATGAAGCGGCTGAGATGGCTACCTTTGGCGCTAAAGTATTACACCCTGCGACGATTTTACCGGCCGTGCGTCAACAAATTCAGGTGTTTGTTGGTTCCAGTAAAGCACCTGAACAAGGTGGAACTTGGATCCGTCATCAAGTAGAAGATGCCCCGGTTTATCGAGCTGTGGCTCTAAGACGCGATCAAACTTTATTAAACCTGCATAGCTTACAAATGCTCCATGCTCAGGGCTTTTTAGCGCACACCTTTGCCACGCTTGCTAAGCATAAAATTTCAGTTGATTTGATTACCACCTCAGAAGTTAATGTGTCACTAACGCTTGATAAAACCGGTTCTGACTCCAGCGGGCAGGGGTTATTAAGCGAGTCATTACTGCAAGAACTATCACAAAATTGCCGTGTAAGAGTGGAAGATAAATTAGCTTTAGTGGCGATTATTGGTAATCAAATAGCGTCAACAGCAGGTATTTGCAGCCGAGTTTTTGGGGTACTTGAACAGCATAATGTGCGCATGATTTGCCAAGGGGCTAGCCCACATAACTTATGTGTTCTCGTCGCTGAATCTGAAGCCGCAGATGTGGTTAACTCTCTGCACCAAAACTTATTTGAATAATTGCTAACGTGGCAGGTATGACATCAGTGAATTCAATTACAGAACAGGCTAACGATTATTCAGCCACCATGTCTCGGGTTGAAGTGGGAGAGCTTGCCACAGGCCAAGCGTTAACGGCGCCACTGTTTAGCTTTAAAGGCTCAGATGACGCCGCGCCCAGTGTTTATATTCAGGCCAATGTTCATGGGGCTGAAGTGCAGGGTAATGCGGTGATACATCAGCTGATGACTTTACTGCAAGACTACACTGTATTAGGCGATATTCACTGCGTGCCATTAGCCAACCCTTTAGGCATTAATCAAAAAAGTGGCGAGTTTACCTTAGGGCGATTTGATCCTATCACTGGGGTGAATTGGAACCGAGAGTATTATGATCAGTCACTTGATATTGCGAGCTGGTTCACTGAGCATCAACACTTTGCCGACAAGGACTTGTTTAGTGCTTTTAGGCAAACCTTAGTCAATAATTGCCAGCAACGTTTAGCCAACCTTTGGGGTATTAGTACCGGGCATCGCTTAGCGGTGACATTACAACATATGGCCCATGGCGCTGATATCGTGCTTGATTTACATACCGGGCCTAAATCTGCAAAGCACCTTTATTGCCCTGAGTATGATGCAGCCGCAGCCGCGTTTTTCTCGATCCCCTTATCGTTAATTATCCCCAATGAATTTGGCGGCGCCATGGATGAAGCGGTTTTTTGTCCATGGTGGCAATTAACTGAATATGCAGCGTTAAAAGGGCGCATATTCGATGTGCCTGTGGCGGCTTTTACCTTAGAGCTAGCAAGCCAAGAACGTATTGATATGGCAGATGCTAAAAATGATGCCCTAGGTATTTTGGCCTATTTGAGCCATCGGGGAGTGATCAAAGAGCATGTTGCTCCTGCCAGCATGAAACGCTGGGGCTGTTACTTAAAGGATTATAAAAAGTTTCATGCCCCTAAAGCGGGTTTAGTGGAATACTGCGCAGCGGTTGGTGAGCCGTTAGCTGCTGGCGAGCCTTTAGTGACCTTATTAAGGTTAGATCAGTACGGCAGTGATAATGCCGTCACTTCGGTGAGTTTGCCGATAGATTGCGTGCCAGTGCTGCATTTTGCTTCAGCTTCAGTCCATCAAGGCACTGAGCTGTATAAAGTCATGACTAAGGTATTTGAAATTCCATAAGCTAAATAGATAAGTTAATTTCGTTTTTTCAGCAAGTTAAGCCCGTAGCTAGTTCTTACGGGCTTAGTTTTTACGGACTTAGTTCTCTCAGGCTTAGTTCTTGCTAGCTTAGTTGATGTTAAGCACTGCTATTTATTTGACTAGCTTCTTAATATTTCTAATGGCATCGACAGCATTTCATCGCCAGATGCAGCAAAATACCAAATAATAGCAATCAGTAAGCCAACCGTAATGAAGTACCACAAGGTCGAGAAGATTTGCCCATAACGGTCAAGGGGCAATAAATGACTTTGATGACGGCTTTTCCATTCAAATACAATCTCAAGACTGCCAATTAATAATAAGAAGCCCAGTAATGCCAGTCCAAGGCTGTAGCTAATGAATACCCCAGCGGCTGCGCCTGCGATACAGGCGATTAGACCCACCATGCTATTCATCGAAAAGGTGATACTTTTTAAAATATGACCACCATCTAAAGGCAGTATCGGCAATAAATTAAAGAGGTTTAATAGGGCGTTAAAGCTGGCCAGTCCGGCAAAAAAGATATTACCCGTCAGCCAATAAGCCAGCATACAGCCGATGGACATAAACAGGCCAAAAGTCGGCCCCATAATAGAGATCACCACGTTCTGCCAACGGGTATTAATACGCTCGTCACTAACAGCAAGGCCGCCCATAAATGGGATCAAATAAATCCCTTTGGTTTTCATGCCAAAGTGTTTCATTGCTTTGATATGACCATATTCATGGATAACCAAACAGGCAATCAAGGCTAATGCAAACTCAATTGAAAATAGCCAAGAGTAGGCCGCCACACTGGCTGCAGCGAGCATGGCTTTAATCACTTTGGCGCTTTTAAGTAACTTAAAACCTAGAGAGGCTAAGCCAACAAAACTGAATTTTTGTTGTTTAACTGGGGCCACTTCAGGGGTTTGTCGTTCTATGTCCTTGCTGTTACGCTGGCCATCGGCAATGGTGTTATTGTCCACCAAAACCGTATAGTTGATGATAAATGGTTGCCACTGCACATCAGACTCTAAGCGCACTTTCATGACTTGGCGGTTGGTTTGGGTGATGACATCATCATGACTGGGTTCTGCTAGTGAACTCGGTCTAGACAACTCAAATTCGTGGATAGTAAAGCTTTGATTATCAGCAGAAGCCGACTTTTGCGAAACCAGTTGATTATCCCAATAGAGCTGTTGCCAGCCAGCCATGGAGCCCTCTAATCGTAGGCGTTTTCCTAGGCATTCTATGTTTAACAGTTCCATGCTTGATACTCGTATTACGGGATAAAATGTGGAACAGCATTTTGCCTGAGTCGTGAGGCTGACTCAAGAAAATTCAGACTCAAGAAATTCAACCGTTTCAATTCCTTGTCTAATAGTACTGAAAATAAGCTTTGCGCTGCAGCAATGACCATTTAGCTGGGCATGTTGGCGTACATAATGAATGAAAGTCATTAAGTCGATAGCCTGAGTGCTTAATGCTAATTGAGGCAATGCGGCTACGGTTATAGGTTGGCTGGTATCTGTTGCTGAGTTGATGGAAATATCGAAAGTATTGCCTTCACTGTCGAGTAACTTATCGCAGGTACCTGCAATATGAGGAGTTAAGCAGCAAAACTCTAGCCAGTCTCTATCACTAGCTAGATAAATAAGCTCGTCACAGCTTTGCTGCTTGATGACTGCGGGCCAACAAATACTTTGCATGATAAAACCTGTAGGCGGTGACACTGAGTAACCATTGATAAACTCAATGATTTAAGGCCACACTATTGCCGCTTGAAGTATGTACCCGTTACATAGTGCAACTATCGGTTGCCATAATCAAAACTAATTTCATTTTGCTTATTCATGACGAGGCAAGGGCCGTGCTCCCGTTGGGTTGTATTTTTAGACGGGCCAATATTAATTTTAACGTTGGTAAAGATATGCTTTTTGGCCTGAATAAAATGCTTATTATAGTAGCCATCGGCATCTTGCTGTAATTGCTTGAACTGCGCTTCTAACTGCGCACGATTGCTGGCGAGTTGTTTCTTTTCATCCAGCATCATTTTTACTTGCTCTATCATGCCTGCATCGGTTTGCCATTCGCTTTTAGGTGGCAGCTTGCGTAATCTAGCTTCAATATCAAGGCCTGCAATGACAAGCTGTTTGATTTTATCATGGGTAGTTTTGACTTCTGCGCGAATTTGAGCTTGATCCATGGCGCAAAATAATGCGGTTTTAGTGCCTGCTGTAGCGCCAATTGCCACCGCATGAATGCCTTTGCTAGCGCTCGCCTTGCCACCAACCAGATCGCCTCGTCTGCCGCTAGGATCACTCACTGTGATGACACCGTTTGAACATGCGTGACTATGAAGTAATTGCTTGGTCACTAAGATATCATTGTCAGCATTAAGGCTTGAGTATTGCACGAATTGTGCGCAAATTTGTCCTTGGGCATTAATTGTGGTGCTAAGTTGATGCTCTTTAATTTGGCGACCAATGATGCCTTTACTGACAATGATATCGCCTTTGGCATCCAGTGTTGCTGAGTCCACAAACCCCATGACGGTAATATCGCCGCTACTTTTCACTTGCATGCCTTCATGGACATCACCGCTAATTAACACGCTGCCTTCAAAGTTCACATGGCCAAAATTGACATCAACGTCTTTAATTTGTAGTACATCATCCACTTGCATGCCAAGGCGGGTTTCAACTGGCTGACCTGAAACTGTCGCAATTAATAAGTTAGGATCATTGACGGCCAGTTGAGTGCCATTACCTGGCTGCATAATCATGTCTTTGCCGGGGATTTGCGGCAAAACATCACCATTGACGTTATAACCTGCAACACCATCTGTAGCAGGGGTTTTAATCATTAATACATCGTTTGGTTTTACCATGATCATGGCGCCCAAATCGCGCATATCCACCGATCCATCTTCTCGCTCTTGGGGTTGCAATAAGCGCTCGCGGGCTAATGGCACTTGCCTTGCTAGGCTGGCATTGGTGCCATTTTGGGGCTGTTTACCGTGGGCGATCAGCGAGCGACATTGCTCACCTGGCGGTAAGGTGTCTAATTGTTGTAGTAGCGATAGGATGTTGGGTTTGCTTAAGCCCATTTTAACCTTATGGAATTTAAGCGCATTTAAAATGGTTGGCAGTGTTGGGTCTTGGCCGCCATAGGCAGACACCAAGCTCATTGAGGCTGACATTTTATCTTCGCTGATCTCGATGATGACTTTACCATCAAGGCGCTCAGCAATAATAAAAAATAATTCGTGTTTACCGCTATCGACACTGCAGTGACTATTTACTTCAGCGGTCGCCTTAGCAATGTTTTGCTCTAAGGGCCGCAGCATGGCAAATTCAGGCTGATTAAGTAACTGGGTTATATCATCTTCAGTGATGGGGCCGTGACGGCTAGGCGTAACGCGAAGCTCAACTTGAGTTTGATCAACATTAAAAACCGCTAAATCTGATGCTAGCATAAAATCCCTTATTTTTACGTTCTACATTTGAGCTTATTAGGCTGCCCAATGGGTAGAACGATACGCCTTAGATGACGTTTATTATTAGCTAACAAAATGTAGCGTTTTTTAGGGATAAAAACTAGTCAGTAATTGGTTGTTTTATAACTAAATCAAATAATTTGTGAACTCCATAGCCGTGGAGCCATTTTTGTTATTTATTAAATTGATATAATTTATATTTATTGTTTTCTGCTGGCACATTTACTTGGCCAAATTCAGCGGCTATGGTGTCGGCATACGGCAAGTTTCGGTTAGCGACAATTTGCCAGACGCCGCCTTTGGCAAGGCTTGATGCACTTGATTTAACAAAGTCTTTGGCAATTTGGGTGGTTGCGGCTAAGCCATCATGAAATGGTGGGTTAGCAATGATGCCATTAAATTGACCGCTAATTTGGTTAAAGCCATCAGAGGGATACACTTTTGCTTGCATACCATTTGCGGCAAGGGTGAGTTCACAGGCTTTTAAAGCCATGGCATTAATATCAATACACTCAACGGATAAACTTGGGTTTGCTTTTAGTAAGGCCGCGCTAATAACCCCAGCACCACAGCCAAAGTCCAATACGCGTTTTTCTAATGTCGGCAAATGCGATAGCAATAATTCTGTACCTTGATCGAGACGCTTTTCGCTAAACACGCCCACAAGATTACAAATGGTGATCTCCCCTTGAGGGGTTGATAATGAGTATTGGCTGACCCAATTATTAAGGTCAAATACAGGTGCTTGGGCGATTAACTCACTGACAAATAATAAACAATGGCGGGCATTATCGCGCTTACTTGGGGTTGAGAAATACTCAGGTAGTAACTTTGCTAACGATTTAACCCCACCTTTATTTTCTCCTACGACAATTAGGTGTCCGCCCTGCTTTAAATGCTTGGCGGCGAGGTTAAATAAATAAGGCGCTAGGGGCTTAGCTTTTGGGAAATAGATAATAGCGACATCAAAGCGTTTTTCTGCATCGGTAGTTGGCAGCTGATGACCAAAGTGACTGCTTAAGCCTTTTTGTTGTTTTTGCGGCAATAATAAATAATGGTTAAAGTCTAATGCTAAGCTCGTCACAGATGCAGCGCTGTTAAGCAACTCAGCCGCCAAGGTATCAGCTTCATGATTTAGAATTAAAACATCTTGGTTTTCAATGAATTCAGCATTTCTTAAAATGACTTGAGAAGCGTTAGTAAGCACGAGATTAACCTTTGAAAAAATAATCTGTCGATTATAGCAAATACCGGCAATAAAAAGGGTGACAAAATTGTCACCCTTTAAGCTTTCTTCATCAGTAATTAATTACTGATAATAACAGTTTGGCTTTGGGGTAATAAACTCATCATCTTAGTGGCAATATCAGTGTTGTTTTGATGGCCACTGAACAGTCTTTCTCCTGGACCTGCGGCAAAAACCTGCACGTCTAATCCAGTGTGACCCAGTGTGGTCCAGCCGGTATTAGTGCGGGCATCAATGATTGTTAATATAGTGGCAGTAAGCTGCTTTTCACCCTGCATACGGGCGTTACTTAATTGAGTCAATTCTTCTTGGCTGGCGTCAAAGCCAATCAGTTGATTAAACTTAGTTTGCCAGTCATCAGTAGCAATTAACTGCTGAGCAATATTCGTTGGTGAGGCATTGATGGCGTGAATGAGTTGTGGCTGCCACTCATACTCTCCATTAGTACCAATAGAAAGTCCGCCGGTGTTGTGATCGGCGGTAACCACCATCAAGGTGTCTTTACGTTGACGAACAAATTGCTCAACCACTTCAATGGCATTGGCAAATTCATCCATTTCGCCCATCACTGAGGCGATATCATTATCATGTCCAGCCCAATCTATCAGGCTGCCTTCAACCAGTAACACAAAGCCTTGGTCGTTTTGAGCTAATAGCTCTAAGGCCTTTTTCGTTAAGCTGCTAAGTTTATGGCCTTGCTTATCATCAATGACCCATGGCAGTTGCACTGGGGCAAATAAACCCAGTACTTTTGGCTCAGTGATACTATCAAGTTGCTCAAACTCGGTAATGTGTTGATAGCCTTTGTCTTTAAATTGCAGCAACAGTTCAGCTGAAAAATACTGTTGGCCGCCGCCTAAAATGACATCAGCATCGGTGTTTAAATATGATTGTGCGATGGCTTTATAGTTTTTGCGGTGCTCATTGTGCGTTAAAAACGCCGCAGGAGTAGCGTGGTTCACCTGACTTGATACCGCGACACCCGTGGATAAGCCTGCCGCTTTGGCAAGTTCCATAATGGTGGTCAGTGGGCGTTTATTTTCATCGACTGAAATCGCGCCATTATAGGTTTTAAATCCTGTGGCTAACGCGGTTGCCGAGGCGGCAGAGTCAGTCACATAACCGCTACTGCGAGCAGGGTAGGTACTTGCCATGCCCACTAACAGCCGATCGAATACGGTTTGCTCGATTTCTTGGGTATTGGGGTTGTCTTTAAAGTAGCGGTAGGCGCTGGTGTAAGCTGGGCCCATGCCATCTCCCACCATGATGACCATGTTTTTAGGTTTAGCTGCTGTAGTTGAAGCTTTGTTAGTGCTTTTTAGTGCTGTAATTGGCGCGACGATTACGGGGTCATCAATTACAACCTGTTCAATTGCTGCTTTTTCCGAAATGGCTTCGGAAGTAACAGCAGCTTCAGCTTGAGTTTGGCTAGCAGTATCAGTATTAATGGCGGCTTCAGCGATAAGTTCATTGGCAACAGTGGTATTAGAAAACCACAGGGTTAAGCTAAGCAGTAAGCCTAGCGTACGTCTTAAATGCATGTGTAGTCCCAAATGTGTTCGACAATATCAGCAGCAATGATCTCCACTGCTGCTATCCTTTTGATTTATGCTTTTTTATTGATACGCGCTTCAATTGAGTCCATCAACATCCCAGTAATATCCACATCAAATGCGGCTTCAATTTCTTTGATACAAGTTGGGCTGGTGACGTTAATTTCAGTTAGCTTGTCGCCAATCACGTCAAGACCAACAAAGATAAGCCCACGCTTTTTAAGCTCAGGTCCGATAGTGTTAGCAATATGCCAATCAGATTCCGATAACGGCTGCGCCACACCACGGCCGCCAGCGGCTAAATTGCCACGGGTTTCGCCTTTTTGTGGAATGCGTGCCAGTGAGAAGGGCACTGGCTGGCCATCGACCACTAAAATGCGCTTATCACCAGAAGTAATATCTGGAATAAAGGCTTGTGCCATGGCGTATTGCTGACCTTCATTGGTTAAGGTTTCAATAATAACGCCTAAGTTAGGATCATCTTTCTTAACGCGGAAAATTGAACTGCCACCCATACCATCAAGTGGTTTTAAAATGATATCGCCTTTGGCTTTATGGAAAGCGCGGATGCGTTGCTCATCTCTGGTGACTATGGTTTCTGGGGTGAATTCTGAGAACCACGCAGTAAACAGCTTTTCATTGGCATCACGTAAACTTTGTGGCTTATTAACGATCAGTGTACCTTGCTCTTCAGCGCGCTCAAGCATATAAGTTGCATAGATAAACTCAGTATCAAATGGTGGGTCTTTACGCATTAAGATGACATCAAGGTCAGCCAGTGGCG
The DNA here is from genome assembly GCF_041469325.1 of Shewanella sp. 10N.286.51.B8. NCBI lineage: Bacteria > Pseudomonadati > Pseudomonadota > Gammaproteobacteria > Alteromonadales > Shewanellaceae > Shewanella > Shewanella sp. 10N.286.51.B8. The sequence continues at coordinate 115,864 of NZ_JBFRKG010000018.1, read as the reverse complement.
TATCAATACTGTCGCCTAATTCAAACCATTTTTCAGAATTTGCTGCAACAGTCAATGAACGCATGGTGGCAGTAGCCTCGCCATTAACCATAGCAAGATCATTCATTTCCATATAAAACAACTGATAACCGCGAGCTTGCGCTGCCATTAACATGGCGAAACTAGAATCTTTTTTAATGTTAATCTCACTAATTGGATCCATTACTATGCCGAGCTTAATCATACTTTTATCCTTATATTCTCAATGCATGCATCATTGATTAACCAATATCACCAAACCTAAGTTGCAAGGCGGTGATAGCCGTTAGCGAAGCGGTTTCTGTTCGTAATACTCTTGGACCGAGCAATACATCGGTAAATTGTTGGGTTTCTGTCATGGCGATCTCTTCTTCTGATAAACCGCCTTCAGGACCAATTAGCAAACGAACTTTATGGCTATCTTTACTCTCATCCAATGACAGACCATTAATACCATGTGCCGCTCTTGGGTGTAGGTTCAACTTTAGCGCATCGGTTTGCTCAGCGCACCACTGACTTAAGGTCATGGCTGGGCGCACAACAGGGACCACACTTCGCCCTGATTGCTCGCAAGCACTAATGACAATTTTTTGCCATTGAGCGATTTTTTTATCGAGCCGTTCGCCATTAAGTTTGACTCCACAGCGATCTGAAAATAGCGGGGTTATGGTGCTGACACCCAATTCAACAGACTTTTGAATAGTAAAGTCCATGCGGTCACCACGAGAAATAACCTGGCCTAAATGTAAATCTAACGGTGACTCTGAATCATTTGCCGTTTTTGTAATGATTTCCACAGTGACATTCTTTTTATTGGCGCTGATGATATTGGCTAAATAGTCATAACCATCACCGCTGAATAAACTGATTTGCTCACCTTGTGTCATACGCAGCACTCGGCCAATGTGGGCTGCACCGTCTTCATCAAGCTTTACTTGTTGGTTGAGCGCTAGCTCATTGACGGGCTGATAAATTCTTGGAACTCGCATAAATAACAATCCTTAATCAATGAGGCTGAGGGTTTGGCATTGTTTTAAGACAATTTTATTATGGTTACCCTGTTTTTCTGCAATTAAACGATCCCGCAGGCATTCTGTTTCGTTGACAGGGTAATAGCTGTTCCAAACTTCAAACAAGCGTTGTTGGCTAGATGAAATCGACAACCCATAAGTGTCTTGCATGTAAAAATAGGTTCTGGCAATAGCGCCGCGGCTTTGCTCAGGTGGTTGCACCTTTCGGCCCTTAAAGTCGACTACCATATCACATTGGCCATATAGGGTAGACTTTGCATTCCACTGACTAAAACGGTAATTGCTTCTGTCGCCGTTGACTTCACCCACGGTTGGAGTGAGGTTGTGTAAGTCGGCTTCCATTTTCTTAAATTCTGGGCTAACTCTGCCGCAATTTTTTCTGCCACCATCTTGCCAGCATTGTTCCTGATGGCCAAACTCCCAAGCAGAAACTACATGTTCCCATTCAATTCTGTTAGCTCTAGGGATTTGTTTCCTAACCTGATAACCACAGCTTTCTAAATCGGGTTTCCACTGCTTACCGACCACCTTAATGTCGCAGCCACAATAAAAACTGCTCATGGGGAGCGAGCTACTATAAATCTGCTGAGCAATTTTTTTAGCACTTCGAAAACTTTTCGGGTGTTCAGCTGCGTGTAAATTTGATGACGTTAAAATGATAGCGGTGAAAAGCACTAACAGCCACAGAGGCTGTAAAATATGTTTTAAATACTGTTGCACAAAAGACCCTGATTTTTATATACGGCACAGGCGTTATACGGGTGGTATAGCCTGATATTTGCGAAGGATGGTAAGGGATTGAAACTGGGGATGCAATCAATTGTGTTATTTCAATGCTAACAATGGCAAATATCACTATAAGTGAATGATAAATATTAGGATAAAGTAAAATTATTTACGGCTATGTTTTGGCTGTTAGTACCTGTGAACAGCGGATACAACGGTATTGAGTTTGATTGCGAGTGACTTTGTTGTGGCGGCGAATACTGAGCATGACCGGGCCGCACTGACAATGATACTGAAACTGTTTACCTGCAACGGATTTAGTGTCCAATTGATGGGTGGTGTCTGCAGGTATTTGATAAATGCCGTTCATTAACTGTTGCCACTCTTTACCGTGGGGCTTCACTTTGCCAAACAGTTGAAAGCACAATAAATGACTAACTTCATGGGGCACCACTTGGGTTACAAATGCATCGACATTCTCTTCTAGTAACACTGGGTTAAAGCGCAGTTTATTCAATTGTAGATGCGCAGTGCCAGCGCTTTTGCCTCTTAAGCTAAATAGAATGCTCGGACGGGGAAATTTTCGCTGCAGTTGCTGCTCGGCCAATTGATAGTCGGATTCTATTTTCAATAATACTTGCTGTTGGGCTTCGGTTTTCGGTAATGGAATACGAGCCTCTGAAGCAAGATGTTTAGTACAGGTATTTGCTATGGGGGTTGATGTTCGGCGTGCGAAAATAGATTTGAACATAATAAGCTAATCGTAAAGAGTTGTAAGTTGCTGTAGGCGAAATCGCCTGCTGATAAGGCTATAATAGCATTATCAGCAGGGCATAAAACTAATGCTAAAGCGAACCCGCAGCAAGTTTTACCATTTCGCGGATTTGCTGCACCATTTTCCATTCCATTTCTGCATCAAAACCTGCGACTCTGGGAGTATGAATATGGCCAACCGGTAAAGTACGGTTAAATTGTTGCTTTAATAAAATGCTGCGATATGAAATCTCATTAGATAAATAACCGCCGCCAGAGCCTTCTACCGATTGCTCGTTAGCCAGTTCGTAAATGGACTTAGCATCAAATTGACCTCTGCTAATGCTGGTCACTTGATGATTGTCATTGATGCTCCAGTCACCTTGGGCTTGCTTCATGGCAGAGACAGGCAGTGAAAACTCCACAAACTCGGGACCGTTTAAGTTACCGCCATTAAAAAGTGGAGCCATTGGGGTGGTTTTATTTGCACCAGTATAAACGTTCAAATTGTCAGGTGCTGCTGCGCTGCGACCTCTTGCGGGGAAGCGCTCTAAATCAAAATTATCACGCCCCATACTGACAGTAAAAATCATATCAACACTATTATCACGATACATAGGCGTTAATAGTGATTCGATCATGCCGTTATCAAAGTCGGCAAAACGCACCGGGATCATCACCGTTTCGATTTGAGCTTGTTTGCCATTAACATTAAAAGTGACGCCATCTAAAGCCAAGGCTGTTAATCCTGATGGGTTACTTTGATCAATATGCTTATCTAAAAAGAATGGGTCAAAACCTGTGACGAGAATTTTAATTTGGCTTTCGGGTAAAAACTGAATGTCGCTTAAGCCTCTTGAAGACTTCTCAAACGCTTTAATCAAGATGTCACGCTGCCAAGGGACAATATTATAACCCGCATGGGCGGTTTTTAAGGTCTCTCGCATAGCAAGGCGACTCCAATATAGGCCGCGATCATCGTGTTTGCCTGACTGAACATCGGCTACCGCTTGCTGCCATAGTTGGGTGCCTTGGGCTGCGACCATTTGGGTAATGACTAGCTCATCAGTTGAGTTAACCAGCTTGTTACCTAAGCTGCTATTAAAGTGTTCATATTGATTAACCACGGCAGGCATTGAGCTCAGCGCTATGGGTAAACGTAACTCTTCAACGTCTCGTTGTATGCTGAAGCCTTGGGCAACAGTAGGGGCTGAAGTTAGCAATAAGGCAGTAAAAGCTGCCAAAGCAGTACGGTTAAATAAGGGGGCAAACAAGGGCTTGAACATGACTATTCCTTTAGGATGTTTTATTTTTATGAGTTTAATTTAACACGGCTTTAGCACTAATTCATTATTGATTGTAATGACTCTTGGCTACCATATCGTTTCGCGAAAAAATCTAAAAAGGCGCTAATATTACTGGCTAATTGCCGTCTACTTGAATACACCCCGTACACTTTGAAGGGTTCCATAGGCCACTCTTGCAGTAATGGCACTAAACTGCCTGCTGCCAGTTCTTGCTTACAGCTATTATTGGATAGCATGGCGATACCAAAATCATCTTGAGCGAGGCGTTTGACCATACTGGCACTATTGACCCTGACCTTGCGTTTAAAGGTGGCCATGGTTTTGCGATTGCCTTTACCTACCGGCCAAATAGGCGCCGACATGCTGGTGCCTAATAATATGCCACTGTGCTGGGCCAGCTCTTGAGGGGTTGCTGGTGTGCCTGATTTTTTGAGATATCCAGGGCTTGCAACTAATATAGGTTGGCGTTCAAACAATAACCGCGCCACTAAGTCAGAAGATTCTAATGGGCCATATTTTATGGCAATATCATAACCTTCGCCGACTAAGCCAACATTACTGTCGGTGAATTGAACGTCGAGCTCGATGTTGGGATAAAGGCGCATGAAGCTACTGCAAAGGGTGGCAATGACGTCTTGAGAGAATGACACCGGAATGGCAATCCGCAATGAACCGGAGATATCGCTATGGGTATTTTCGATAATGGCTTTGGCGGCTTCAATTTCTTGGCGGATAGAATCACAATGTTGATAAAACAAAGCACCAATTTGAGTCAGACTTAAATTACGGGTATCACGTTGCAGCAAGCGTACACCAAGTTGCTCTTCTAGCTGAGCGACTTTACGACTTATGGTTGATTTTGGCTGGCCAATATCTCTGGCCGCCTGGGAGAAACCTTTTGCTCTAACTACTGCTGCAAACAGCATCATACCGTTTAAATCAGGCACCTTAGCCTCACTGTCTCAAAAATGGAACAAAGCGTCCCCAATAGTTTAATGGTAATTGTACAGGGAACAAAGTTATATTTACCGACTAAAAATTTTAGAGGCTATATAAGCAGAGGATCTAAGGATGACTAGCAAAAAGCAGCCCGTACACAAGACATCGGCACAATCGGCTGACCCGCTCTTTCTTAAAGCGGAGCATTTAGCTAAAGATTTTTCATTATTTCCAGCTCACAGTAAGCAAACTTTAGCTGAAGAAATCAAAGGATTGTTATCTGAAGATGCGATCCAAGCAAATTTAAAAGAACTGTCGACCTTAGATGTCGATAGTTATGTGGCTAAAGTTATTCAACCGACTTTAGATAAAAACCGCCCAAGTGCAAAACGTGTTATCGCTGATCTAAAAGGTAAGTTGATCACTGAGTTTCACTTAGGTTCTTTTTACAGTGCTGAAATTGAATTAAATTTCGGTTCACGTACTCGCCGCATTGGTTTTATCGCCCAAGAAAGAACCTCGGCAAACGGTGCGTGGATGCCTGAGCATCATTTAGCTGCATGTAAAGCGATCCGTCACTTTGCTGAGTTATCAATGCCAATCGTTTACTTAATTGATACTCCTGGCGCCGATGCGGGGGAAGTGGCTAACAGCCAAAACCAAGCCCATACCATTTCAAAAGCCATTGCAGAAAGTGCCAATGTTGACGTCCCAACTGTCGGTATCGTGATCGGCGCAGGTTACTCTGGTGGCGCGATTCCATTAGCGGCGGCAAACATCTTATTGTCATTACGTGACGGTATTTTTAACACTATTCAACCGCAAGGCTTACAAAGCATTGCCCGCAAGTACAACTTGTCATGGCAAGAATGTGCTAAGTCTGTGGGGGTATCACCAGAAGAGTTGCTTTCTGCTGGTTGTATTGACGGTATAGTTGATTTTTCTCCTTATGATAAAGACGAGCGTCAGCATAACCTGCGCCGCGCGATTATCAGTGGTATTGAAGCGGTAGAAAATGCAGCCATCACTTTTGTACGTGAATCTGACGATTTACGAGAGCATTATGATCGTAGTTTAGCGCGCTATTTAGACCCCTCTAAAAACCTTTCAGCCTTAGAAAATAACCAAGGCTTAGCTGTGGCGAACAGTCCAACCATGCACCACAATGTGTTTGGTAGTGCCTATCGTTATTTGCGTTATCTCACTGTGCGCAGTCGTATTCATTCAATTTCGGTTGAACAGTATGGCCGTTTGTCGAAAGTGAGTGTACCTGAAGGTGATTTACTGGCGCGTATTCAGCAAGAGCAAGACAGTGTATTTCAATCTTGGTTAGCGACGCCTGATAAATTAGTTTACGACGAAGAGTTGAATAAGCTTTGGGGCACTTTTGATGCCAAACGTAGCGAGATTTCAGCTGAACGTAACGTGATCACTCGTTTCATCTTAGGTGAGCCGAAAGAGAACTATAAGAAAGCCCGTAAGGCATTGCTCTTTAACATCGGCTGGTCTTTGTATCATCGCTGGAAAGGTAACTCAGCTAACAACTTCAAAGGCTTAATTAAGCACCTTGAATCATTGCCATCATCTACTACTCAAGCGCCTTGGCCTGAGCTGAATCAACTGACTGTACTTGATATTGTGGTCAATGATGAGTTGCGTGAAGACTTCATTTGGCAATGTCATAACGTATTAATCTTTAATGCACTATATGACAATGTGGTGGTTAACTTAGCGTCGATTTCCAAAGAAGCGATGATGTCTAAGAGCTTGTCACGTGAATCAGTTGATAAGTTATTGCATAACGCCATCGATACTGCGTTATCAAATAATGATGAAGCCAACGATAAGAGCAAGTTCTATAAATGGCTTAAATTCTTCATGGCGCAATCTAACCGTGCAGAACTGTTAACCCGTGTAGAACAATGGAAAAGTGTCGGTTTCCCACAATTAAACGACAGTTTATTTGTAATCTTAACCTACTTCTTTGAGCGTTTATTGCCAGAGTATTTTGACAGTGAAGAAGACCAGTCTAAGTACACAGGTGCCATCAACCCAGTGCGCATTGGACGTCGTAAAGATTTCTGGAACCGCCTCACCATGGGCTACCAAGATCTACTGATCCAAAAAGTCCTTCGTGATGAAAAACGCCAAGGGAAAATGGGTTGGGAAAATATTATTGGTAAGTTCTTCACTGAGTTTGAAGAGCTTAATGGCGATAAGATGTCTGCCAACTTGCTTAACTTCCCTGGGTTCCGTTTATCCATTGAAGATGCTTTAGACAAAGGTATTCGCCCTTGTGGTTTAATTACCGGTTTAGCTGACTTTGATAATGACGGCCAAAAACTGCGTGTCGGTGTTGCGGTATCAAACATTGCCTTCCAAGCAGGTGCTTTTGATATGGCAAGTGCTGAGAAATTCAGTGCACTACTGATTGAATGTGCCAAACGTAAGTTACCGGTTGTTTGTTTTATCAGTTCTGGCGGTATGCAAACGAAAGAAGGTGCAGCTGCACTATTCTCAATGGCTGTAGTGAATGACCGTATTACGCGCTTTGTTCGTGATAATGAATTACCAGTACTGATGTTTGGTTTTGGTGATTGTACTGGTGGCGCACAGGCAAGCTTTGTGACCCATCCGTTAGTGCAAACTTATTATCTATCAGGTACTAACATGCCATTTGCTGGTCAAATGGTGGTGCCTGCATACTTGCCATCAACAGCAACGCTATCTAACTACTTGTCTAAAGTACCGGGTGCGATGACAGGCTTAGTGCATAACCCATTCACTGATACTTTAGATAGCCAATTATCAAGTATTGATCCGTTAATGCCACTGCCAACATTGCATGCTCAAGAGATCATTGCTAAAGCTGTATCAACCTTAGTGCCTGAAGTTAAAGCCATTGAAGAGAAGATTGTTCAAGACGATCCTCGTGCGTTAATGAAGCCGATTGATAAAGTGCTTATCCATGCACGTGGTTGTACTGCGGTTAAGTTGATCCGTAAAGCCCATGACAACAAAATTAATGTTGTTTTGGTGGCATCAGATCCTGATATGACCTCAGTGCCTGCAGACATGCTTAAAGTGAACGATAAGCTGGTTTGTATTGGTGGTAACACCTCTGATGAGAGTTACTTAAATGCCTACTCTGTCCTGAAAGTGGCAGATTACGAAAACGTTGATGCGCTTCACCCTGGTATTGGCTTCTTGTCAGAAAGCCCGCAATTTGCTGCTTTATGTGTTAACAATGGCGTAAACTTTGTTGGCCCAAGCGTGCATTCGATGACGACTATGGGTAACAAATCAAACGCGATTAAAACCTCACAAGGCCAAAACGTGCCTGTTGTGCCGGGTAGCCACGGTATTTTGACCAACGCCGAGCAAGCGGTAAACGTAGCGCTTGAAATTGGTTACCCTGTATTGCTTAAAGCGGTACAAGGTGGTGGTGGTAAAGGCATCCAAGTGGTAACTAAAGCTGAGGACATGATTGGTTTGTTCCAAAAGACTTCAACTGAAGCGGCTGCAGCATTTGGTAACGGTGACCTTTACCTTGAGAAATACGTCACCTCATTGCGTCATATCGAAGTGCAGTTACTGCGTGATAAGTTTGGTAACACCAAAGTGTTGGGTATTCGTGACTGTTCAGTGCAACGTAATAACCAAAAAGTGATTGAAGAATCGGGTTCAACCATGTTGCCTGAAGAGCTTAAGCAACGGGTACTTGAATACACTCGTGCATTAGGTGACGCCACTGATTACATGGGTGCGGGTACGGTTGAGTTTATCTACAACCTTGATGCTAACGAAGTGTACTTCATGGAAATGAATACCCGTCTGCAAGTTGAGCATCCAGTGACTGAAGCAACCTCAGGAATCGATATTGTTAGTGCCCAGTTTGATATTGCTGCGGGTCGCTCAATTGAAGATCTAGAGCCAGTTGAACAAGGTTACGCCATGGAAGTGCGTATTACTGCTGAAAAAGCAGCCCTTGATAGTGATGGTGTGCTGCAGTTGTTGCCAAACCCTGGCAAGATCAGTGAGTGCTTCATGCCTGAAAGAGACGATGTTGAAATCATCTCAATTGCTGAAACGGGTAAAGAAGTATCGCCATATTACGACAGCTTAATCGCGCAAATTATTATTCGCGGTGAGTCTCGTGAAGATGTGATCACTAAGATGTCTGCTTACTTAGATGAAGCTTACATCAAAGGTATTGCCACTAACATTCCATTATTGAAGCTTATCCTTAAGGATGCGACCTTCAATCAAGGTGTTTACGATACTAACTATCTACCACGCTTGATGGCTGAGTTAGATGTACCTGCCTTGATTGCTGAAATGGAAGCGGCGGCCGAAACTGTTGGTTTAGATACCGAGTCTTTACGGGTTGCTGAAAGTAACGAGCTTAAAGTGTTAGCCCAAGGCGCTGGTATTTTCTATACCTCACCAGCACCGGGTGAGCCTGACTTTGTTAAAGAAGGTGACATAGTCACAGTAGAGCAAACATTAGCGCTAACTGAAGCGATGAAGATGTTCTCTCAAGTAAGCTTAGCCGGCTTTAACCGTCAAAATGCAGTGCTGTACCCTGAAGATAAAAAGTATCGCATTGAGCGCATTCTAAACGGTAATGGTCAGCAAGTTTCTCAAGGTGACTTACTGTTTGTGATTTTGCCCCTTGATGGCGAATAAGCTTAACGCTTGATTGCTTGATGACACAAAAATCCCTAAAGCTTTTTTAGGGATTTTTTTATGTCCGACAGCGAATTAAATACTTTTGCATCAGTCGACGAAGAACAACTTAAATTCACCTAAATGAAGGCTATTAAGTCAATATTAACCTTGTTGTAGTAACCTAAGGTCAATTTAAACAGCTTAGAAGTAAAAAAACACTATTGTTCGAAAAATAAACGATAAGTTTTATTTCTCTGTTTTATATAAGAAATGTGTATTTTTATCGAATTTATTTACGTAAAATGCGATAAAAATTGCAAGTCCTATTTGCGCTATTGCAGGTTCCAACTTACAATATGCGCCTTAAATAACCTGATGTGCGGTGTGTCTAAGTTTTTACACGCTCCGTCTACCTCTTAACTAATCATTAAAGTTGAATCATGACCGAATTATCCAAATACAGAAACATTGGTATCTTCGCTCACGTTGACGCGGGTAAAACCACGACCACCGAGCGTATCCTAAAGCTAACCGGTAAGATCCATAAGATCGGTGAAGTTCATGATGGTGAATCTACTACTGACTTCATGGAACAGGAAGCTGAGCGCGGTATTACTATTCAGTCAGCAGCAGTAAGCTGTTTCTGGAATGACCACCGTTTTAACGTTATTGACACTCCTGGTCACGTTGACTTCACTGTTGAAGTTTATCGTTCACTAAAAGTGCTTGATGGCGGTGTTGGTGTATTCTGTGGATCTGGTGGTGTTGAGCCTCAGTCAGAAACTAACTGGCGTTATGCTAACGAATCAGAAGTTGCTCGTATCATCTTCGTAAACAAATTAGACCGTATGGGTGCTGATTTCTTACGTGTTGTTAAGCAAACTAAAGATGTTCTAGCTGCTAACCCACTAGTTATGGTTCTTCCTATTGGTATCGAAGATGAGTTTAGTGGTGTTGTTGACCTACTAACTCGTAAAGCTTGGGTATGGGACGAAACTGGCGAAGCTGAGAACTACAAAATCGAAGACGTTCCAGCTGACATGGTAGACATGGTAGAAGAATACCGTGAAATGCTAATCGAAACTGCTGTAGAGCAAGACGATGACCTAATGGAAGCTTACATGGAAGGCGAAGAGCCATCTATGGAAGAAATCAAGCGTTGTATCCGTCAGGGTACCCGTGATATGTCATTCTTCCCTACATACTGTGGTTCTGCGTTCAAGAACAAAGGTATGCAGCTTCTTCTTGATGCTGTTGTTGACTACCTACCTAACCCAGTTGAAGTTGACCCACAACCTCTTACTGATGAAGAAGGTAACGAAACTGGCGAACACGCTTTAGTTTCAGTTGACGAGCCATTCAAAGCGTTAGCATTCAAAATCATGGATGACCGTTTTGGTGCACTAACCTTCGTACGTATCTACTCTGGTAAGATCAACAAAGGTGACACCATCCTTAACTCGTTTACAGGTAAAACTGAGCGTGTTGGTCGTATGGTTGAAATGCAAGCTGATGAGCGTAACGAATTAGATTCAGCGCAAGCTGGTGACATTATCGCTATCGTTGGTATGAAGAATGTTCAAACTGGTCACACTTTATGTGATGTTAAACATCCTTGTACTCTTGAAGCAATGGTATTCCCAGAGCCAGTTATCTCTATCGCTGTAGCGCCAAAAGATAAAGGCGGCAGTGAGAAAATGGGTATCGCTATCGGTAAAATGATTGCAGAAGATCCATCTTTCCGCGTAGAAACTGACGAAGACTCAGGCGAAACCATCCTTAAAGGTATGGGTGAGCTTCACTTAGACATTAAAGTAGACATCCTTAAGCGTACTTACGGTGTTGACTTAATCGTTGGTGAACCTCAAGTTGCTTACCGTGAAACTATCACTAAGGTTACAGAAGATAGCTACACGCATAAGAAACAGTCTGGTGGTTCTGGTCAGTTTGGTAAAATTGACTATGTTATCCGTCCTGGCGAGCAAAATACTGGCTTTACTTTCAAGTCTTCAGTTGTTGGTGGTAACGTTCCTAAGGAATTCTGGCCTGCAGTTGAGAAGGGCTTTGCTAGCATGATGAATACCGGTACTGTTGCTGGTTTCCCTGTGTTAGACGTTGAACTAGAACTTACAGATGGTGCTTTCCACGCAGTTGATTCGTCAGCTATCGCGTTCGAAATCGCTGCTAAAGGCGCATTCCGTCAATCTATGCCTAAAGCTGGCGCACAACTTCTTGAGCCTATCATGAACGTTGACGTATTCAGCCCAGATGACAACGTTGGTGATGTTATTGGTGACCTTAACCGTCGTCGTGGCATGATTAAAGACCAAATGGCTGGTGTTACTGGCGTTCGTATTAAAGCTGACGTACCGTTATCAGAAATGTTCGGTTACATCGGTTCACTACGTACTATGACATCAGGTCGTGGCCAATTCTCTATGGAATTCGCTCACTACAACCCATGTCCTAACAGTGTTGCTGAAAAAGTAATTGCTGACGTTAAAGAACGTGAAGCTGCTGCTAAGAAGTAATTCTAGCGTTTAAGCTTTAATAAAAACCGCTGCAAGCTAATGCTTACAGCGGTTTTTTTATGCTTTAAATTTGAGGATAAAAAATAAAAATTATTAATAAATATAAAACTAATAGCGCTAGCGCTTGGTTAAATAAGCAGCTAACTTTACTCCTAGGATAACGAATTAAGTATTTAATCGTGTTTAAAAGGAGCTTATATGAAACCGCTTTATCTGCTTGCCGCGGCTTTTTCTGTCGCGGTGTGTTTTAATAGTGTCGCCGCTACTCAATCTAAACCTGCTACTGAACATACTCAAAAAGCCAATGCCGCAGTGCTAAAGGCGCTTCCCTTTAACGACAAGCAAGATTTTGACAATGCTAAACGGGGTTTTATTGCTAAGCCTGATGTGGTGACCATTAAAGATGCCAATGGCAATGTGGTATGGGATTTAGAGCAATACAAAACTTATATTAGTGATGACAAAGCCTCCCCAGATACGGTCAACCCCAGTTTATGGCGTAATAGCCAATTGGTACTTCATCATGGTTTATTTGAAGTGACTGATAATATTTACCAAGTACGTGGATTTGACTTAAGTAACATCACTTTCATTAAAGGCGACAAGGGCTGGATTGTATTTGACCCATTAATCTCCCCTGAAACAGCTAAAGCCTCATTAGACTTAATTAATAAGCATATTGGAGAGCGTCCAGTGGTGGCGATTGTTTATAGTCATAGCCATATTGACCATTATGGCGGTGCAACCGGCTTAGCCACAGCTGAAGATGTCGCCAGCGGTAAAGTGCAGGTGATAGCGCCGGAGCATTTCACTGAGCATGCGGTGTCAGAAAATGTCATTGCCGGTAATGCCATGGGTCGCCGTGCGGTATTTATGTACGGCGCATTACTGCCTAGAAATGCCCAGGGCGGTGTAAATGGCGGTCTAGGTATGACAGTATCGACCGGGCTTGCGGGTTTATTAGTGCCTAATAAGGAAATCAAACAGACGGGGACTAAATTAACTATTGATGGTGTTGAAATGGAGTTTCAGTTAACCCCCGGCACTGAAGCACCAGCTGAGATGAACACTTGGTTTCCACAATATAAAGCCTTGTGGATGGCGGAAAACACGACTAATACCATGCATAACATCTTAACCCTTCGTGGGGCGCAAGTGCGAGATGCGCTGATTTGGGCCAGTTTCCTTGACGAGACTATTAGCCTGTGGGGCCAAGAAGCAAAAGTTAAGTTCCAAAGTCATCATTGGCCTTTATGGGGCAGTGACAACATTATTCCTTATTTCAAAAAGCAGCGTGATATCTACAAATTCACCCATGACCAATCAGTAAGACTGATGAACCAAGGTTACACAGGCGAAGAGATTTCTGAAATGATCACACTGCCACCTGAATTAGAGCAGAACTGGGCTACCAGAGGCTATTACGGTACGCTGAAACATAATAGCCGCGCAGTGTACCAACGTTATATGGGCTGGTATAACGGTAATCCATCTAACCTTGATAATCTGCCGCCAGAAGTGGTTGCTAAAAAGTATATGCAGTACATGGGTGGCGAAGCTGAAGTGGTTAAAAAAGCCAAAAACTCTTTCGCTGATGGTGAATATCGCTGGGTTGCTGAGGTGATGAAACATGCTGTTTTTGCTAACCCTCAATCTACTGAGGCTAAAGAGTTATTGGCCGATGCCTTTGAGCAATTAGGTTATCAAGCTGAGTCAGGGCCTTGGCGTTCAGTATATTTACAAGGTGCTTATGAGCTGCGAAATGGTATTCCGTCGGCAGGGGGAACTCAAACCGCAACACCTGATACTATTCGCGCGATGACACCTGAATTGCTGTTTGATTATTTAGCGGTAAGATTGGATTCTGCCAAAGCGGCGGGTAAACAGTTTGATATCAATATTGATTTCACTGATCTTAAAAAGGGTTACAGCTTAACAGTTGAGAATGCGGTATTACACCACAGCTCAAATCAAGTTGAAGACCCGGATGTCGGCTTAGTTATGAGCATGGAAACCATGAATAGCATCCAGCTAAAAGAGATAACCTTTGATGAGGCCATTAAAAAAGGCGATGTAAAAATTAGTGGCGATGAAAGCTTATTCACTGCGTTTTTAGGCATGCTTGATGAATATAACTTCTGGTTTAATATTGTGACGCCGTAAAGGCTTTAGACTTTGAGCCTTAGCTAATGTTGTCATGTTAGCGACAAACTAAAATGCCACTGAGATCCAGTGGCATTTTTATTTTACATCGATATCAAGCTGGATGTAGAAGCTTAGTTTGTGTGGTAATTCTCAACTAATGCTTCTTTATTATCTGCTTGTGCAACATGGCACTGAACACAAAAATAATATTTATCGTCAAATTTTCCATCGGCTTTTACGTGTGACTTGTCGATTGGCGTGGCTTTCATGCGCGCTGCCTTTTCAGTACTGTGACACGTTAAACAACCATTCTTTTTCATAGTGATAGGATAACTATCTCTATGGGGGATCATAGGTGGTTGATGCACAAATGTTCTTTCAATCGCAGTTCCGCGGCTTGGGTAAGTCGCTTTTGCATCTGCAGGAATGGTGTCAGTAATCTGTACATCACCAGCTAGTGATTTTACATTTACTGGTGCAGCAGTTTCTGCTGCTTGTTGACCTGAGCATGCGCTAAGACTGAGCACTATCGCAGCAAGGCTAAGTAATTTCTTCATGGTTTACACTCCTTCATATCCATTATTTTTTGATTAAATGGATAGAGATAAATAGTGATTCAGTGATGCTAAATTTGTTTTCAGCATCACTGTAAGTCAAATTAGGCTTTAACAATCTTCACTGGACACTTCTTGAAATCTGTTTCTTTCGATAACGGATCAGTAGCATCAAGTAATAATTTGTTGACCAGCTGTCTAGCATCAAAGAATGGCATAAACACCACGCCGACAGGTGGCTTGTTACGGCCTTTAGTTTCAACACGCGTTTTCACTTCACCACGTGGAGAAATCACTTTCACTTCATCACCATTTTTCAGGCCACGACTACTCGCGTCTTTAGGGTGCATGAATACCTGTGCATCAGGGTAAGACTTATGCAGCTCTGGTACACGAGCTGTCATACTAGCTGTATGCCAATGCTCAAGTACGCGACCTGTAGACATCCATAGGTCAAACTCTTCATTTGGCTCTTCAGCAGCGGGCTCAAATGGCAGTGCAAAAATAACCGCGCGTCCATCAGGCTTACCGTAGAAGTTATAACCTTCACCAGCTTTAACGTATGGATCGCTTCCTTCAACGAAACGACGAACCGTTTCGGTACCATTGACTACAGGCCAGCGTTTACCGCGGTTTTCATGATAGTTGTCAAATGCATCTAAATCATGACCGTGTCCACGACCAAATTGAGCATACTCTTCAAATAACCCTTTTTGCAGGTAGAAGCCGAATGCATCGTTTTCATCGTTGTAGTCACCTTTACACTCTGATGACGGGAATTTATCAACGACACCGTTAGCAAATAAGATGTCATATAAGGTTTTTTCTGCATACTCAGGCTTTTTAGCAATTAACTCTGCAGGCCAAACTTCAGAAACTTTGAAGCGCTTAGAGAACTCAACAAGCTGCCATAAGTCAGACTTAGCGCCTTCAGGGGCTTTAACTTGTTGATGCCACATATGAGTACGGCGCTCAGCGTTACCGTAAGCACCTTCTTTTTCTACCCACATCGCAGTAGGAAGAATCAAGTCAGCAGCTGTTGCTGTCACTGTTGGGTATGGGTCTGATACCACAATGAAGTTTTCTGGGTTGCGGAAACCTGGGTAAATTTCATCGTTAATGTTTGGACCTGCTTGCATGTTATTGGTGCACATAGTCCAGTAACAGTTTAGTTTGCCATCTTTCAGCATACGGCTTTGAAGTACAGCATGGTAGCCAGGTTTTGGCGGAATCGTGCCTTCAGGTAGCTGCCATAACTTTTCAGTGATTGCGCGATGTTTAGGGTTTGCTACAACCATGTCTGCAGGCAAACGATGCGAGAAAGTACCCACTTCACGTGCTGTACCACAAGCTGAAGGTTGACCTGTTAATGAGAACGGGCTGTTACCTGGCGTGGCAATTTTACCTGTTAACAAGTGAATGTTATAAAGCATGTTGTTTGCCCACACACCACGAGTATGTTGGTTAATACCCATAGTCCATAAGCTCATGATCTTGATGTTAGGATCAGCATACGCTTTTGCCATTTCGATAAGGTTTTCAACTGGTACGCCACTCATTTCAGATGCGTATTCAGCAGTATAAGTACTGACAAATTTTGCGTATTCTTCAAAAGAGATAGGCTTAGATTTGCCGTTACCTGGGTTTTTCGCTTTCTGCTCTAGAGGATGCTCAGGGCGAAGACCGTAACCGATATCAGTCACACCTTCTGCGAAGTTAGTATGCTTGCTGACGAAGTCTTTATTAACCGCATCGTTTTGGATGATATAATTGGCAATGAAGTTCAAGATAACTAAGTCAGATTGCGGCTTAAATACCATAGGGTTGTCGGCAAGTTCGAAGCTGCGGTTTTCAAATGTCGATAACACATGGACTTTACTGCCTTCATGGCTTAAACGACGGTCAGTTAAGCGTGACCATAGAATAGGGTGCATTTCTGCCATATTGGCGCCCCAAAGCACGAAGTGATCTGCAGCTTCGAAGTCATCATAGCTACCCATTGGCTCATCAATACCAAAGGTACGCATGAATCCACCTACCGCAGATGCCATACAGTGACGGGCATTAGGATCGATGTTGTTGGTAAGGAAGCCCGCTTTGTGTAATTTAGATGCCGCGTAGCCTTCCCAGATAGTCCATTGGCCCGAGCCAAACATACCTACCGATGTAGGGCCTTTTTTGGCAATACTGGCTTTCCACTTGTCAGCCATGGTATCAAGGGCAACATCCCAGCTTACTGGGGTAAATTCACCTTCTTTGTCATACTTGCCATCTTTCAT
This sequence comes from Shewanella sp. 10N.286.51.B8, assembly GCF_041469325.1. NCBI lineage: Bacteria > Pseudomonadati > Pseudomonadota > Gammaproteobacteria > Alteromonadales > Shewanellaceae > Shewanella > Shewanella sp. 10N.286.51.B8. The sequence continues at coordinate 98,910 of NZ_JBFRKG010000018.1, read as the reverse complement.
TCTTAATAATGGCGACGTAAGGCGGTCTTTGCCGTACATAATTTTAGAGAGGAAGTAGCCCTTAACACAGTTAAGACCTTTGTTGACTGGGCTTTCTGGGTCGCCCTGAGTCGCAACAACTTTGCCACCTTTGGTACCCACTAAAACACTACAACCCACACCACAGAAACGACAAGGGGCTTTGTCCCATTTTATTTCTGCAGACTGCTCTTCTGCTTGAACCATTTTTATTGGTAAAGCAAGTCCAACTGCCGAAGCGGCTGCGGTAGCTGCATTGGCTTTTAGAAACTCGCGACGGCTTATGCTCATGGTGTTTCCTCACTCTTAAATGTATGTAGACAGTATTTTTAAAACTATCTTTGTTTTTATTTACCAAGGTTTTTATTAACAAAAAACTTAACTATCATTGAGTCTAAACCGCGCATTTTTCATGGGTATACCCCAGACTGAGTATACGGGCTGTTTATTGCTGTAGATCACACTAGTAAGTGTGATCTAAAGCACATTTTTCAATTTGCTCAATTACTTAATTAGCAAATGTAAATTTAATTCTTACGGATTATTGATAGTTAATGGTAAAAGTATAGGACAGATATAGATAAATCCGTCCTATAGAAGTAGAAGCTTCTATAGGCTTTAAAAAGCGAGGAAGAGGCAAAATTAACTTTGAACATCAATGGTGCTAATAGCCCGTTAGCTCCATATATCCATTACCAGAATGACTGCCTGATACGCTGATCGGGCCTTCCCAATAAGAGATTGTCAGTGGCATATCACTGTTGGGGTTAAGTGCTTTAACGGTGACATCAATATCTTCGCTAGTAATGCTAACCTGCCAACTAATTGGATAGCGACCACTGTCAGTTTGTTGCCAGCTAAGCGGGGTAACTTTTATGTCGTTTGGGTGTGACTTACTATTAATATTTCTGCCGTTACCGTCGAAAAACATTCTGCGGGCACTAAAAAAGGCCTCACTATTACTGTTTCTTAGTTGAAAAAGCATTAGCGCAGAGCCATCATCTAAGCGAATAGAAAACCAGTCCCAGCCTTGCTGGCTTTTAGTAAGGAATTGCGAGCTCCACTCCCTATCAAGCCAAGCCTTTCCTGTGACTATTTCAGTTTTACCATCACGGTTAATAGAACCTGTTAAATCAATAAAAGGCTGGCTGTAATAGTAAGAAGCAACTTCGCCGTTAGGGCTTTTAATACTGTAGCCGTTATCGCCTTGTAGGTTCATTGGCGCGTTACTGGTTAATGATAATTGGTAGCCAAATGTTTCAGTGTTAACCGTTAAATTTGCCGGAAATAACGCATTTGTTTCACTGCGCCACTGCCAGTCATCTAACACGATGGTGAGAGGGTTAGAGCTAACATGAGCCAGTTGTGGATGGGCGCGAGACCATTTCTCTTTGGCTTGATGCTTGGATGCTGAGGTTAATGCAGCGTGTGACATAAACATTTGATTAGTAGCCCAGTTGTTTGGCGCGGCAGTATCAGCAGCAGACAACGCAATTCTGAATTGAGTCCATTGAAGCCCTAGCTCTTCACCCGCCTCAGTGGTCATATTGGCCGTTAAATACCACCACTCTTGCCTAAATTTATCATGGCTTAAATGATCTTGCGGGAAATTGAGTTGATGATCTGGCAGTACTTTGGCGTATTGCTCAAGGCTGTCAGCGTCTTGCGTTAATAGGCTGCCCATACTGGCTTTGTTATCTGACTCTGCTGTTGAATTAGGCTGACAACCCATTTGGCTCAGACAAGCTAACAGTAACCATATTGCGATAAAAGCTGACTGTCGTAGCTTTAGCACTGGGTCAATCTGTCGCTTTTTGATGGCGCTGGTTATCGGGGCGTTATACATTATAAAGCCTCTTGCTGAAGGTTATGAATCAGTGATTTACGGGTTTGCCAGTAAAGTGGGATCGCGATGGCAACGGCGCTGGTAGACAGCGCAATTAACACCACTCGGGCATAAGCTTGCCAATCCCATAGCATGGCAATACTCCAACCAAAGGCTTGTAAAGTGACTTTGTTGATCAGTAAGTAACCCAGTACAGCACCTGTTGGCAGCGCCACTAAACAGGTGAGTAATACAATAAACTGCATTTGAATGAACATCATAAAGCGCAAGCGTGCTTTGCTCACCCCAAGGGCATATAGTTTGGCTAGTGGTGCTTGTCTGGCTTGGGTTAGCATTAAGCATGCACTGAATAATCCAATGGCAGCCACCATTAAGGTGAGGCTATTGAGCACCATGGTGATAGAAAAGGTTTGCTTAAACATGGCTATGGCTTGCTGCTTAATTTTGGCTTGGTTATACATTTGCGCTGTTGAAATTAGCTTGCTATTAACGAGTGATTGTTCAAGCTCGTTTATATCGCCATCATAGCTGGCAGCGATACTTTTAGCTTGCTTGGGCAATTGTAATTGTTGCCATAGTGTATTACCAATTACGACCTGACCCTTAGGGTTACCATAATCAAAGAAGATAGCGCCAATGGTCACGGGGTGTTGATTCGTTTTTGCTGACATGATTGGCAATGTAAAGCTATCGCCAATTTGTAACTTGTATTTAATCGCAATGGGCTCACTTATCATCAACTGATTACCCTGAGTAAATTCAGCCCAGAAGTCATCTGATTGCTGTTTTAGCGAACTGACAATCTTAGTTGAATACAAATCGCGACTCACAAGTTCAACGGGCATATTTTGATAACTGCTATTTACTGTCCACTGTGAATATATACCAGTGACCTTAGGCTGCTTCTCTAAGAAAGACGCAATATCAGTGATGTTTTCGCTTGACGGGCGCATGTATAAATCTGCATGAAGGCGGCTTTCAAGCCAGGTTTTTAAGGTGACTTCAAAACTGCCCACTAGGGTATTCATCGAAATGTTCGCGGTTAGCGCCAATAGCATCGCCATCATGGCTAACGATAACGGCCCGATTAACTCTTTGGTTTCTGCCATCATGTATTGCCATAATCCTGCCGGAAAATACTTAGCCAAACTACTACTGACATAATGCAGTGTTAATGGCAGCAATAGTGGGATAGCGACAATAACAATCCCCATCAGTGCGAGGCTAAATTGATATTGCTCAGTAAACGGAAACAGTGCAGCGCAAATGGTTAATGCCACTATCGCGATGGCAAACAACCAGCGTTGGGTGACCAGCAAACTGCTTGCTTGATTATGTTTGGTGCCAGCTCGGGCGAGGGGTTGTTGCGTTAATTGTCGATACAGTGGCAGGCAGGCGAGTAAACCGGCAAACAAGGTTAACACTATGGCTTGGGCAAACCACTGCCATTGCCAGTTGCCGGGCATTAGCCGAGCGCCATAAAGCTGCTCTAGTGTCATGGCGACCATAGGTTGTAGCCAGACGCTGAGTTGCAGCCCCAGAATAAAGCCTAAGCTTGCACCAATGATCACCAGCACAATGAGCTCAGCGACCAGTGCTAGCATCACATTATGCTTATTAATCCCTAATTGCAGTAATTGTACTAATAATTTTTGCCGCTTCATCAAACTGTAGCGCACGCCGTTATAAGCGATAAATAGCCCTACCACAAAAGCCAGCATACTCATGGCGTTAAGGTTTAAGTGAAAACTACGGGTAAGCTCTTGTAGCGCCTGGCCTTGATCTTGTTCTGTAATACTCGCCTGTTGCTGTAATAGATTTTGACTATTGATTTGCTCAATCAGTGGCTCAGCAGGATCAAACAAAGCAATATAAGACAGCTTATTGGGTTGGTCTAATAGGATTTGCGCTAAAGAGATATCAGCGACAATGGCATTACCTAAGCCATAATCATCATCGACACTGATCACTTCGAGCTTGATAGTGTTAGCGGCTTTATCTTGTGGGTTTTGTAAATAAAACCACCCGTCTTTTGCTATGTTATCCGCTAGGGATTGGCTCATTAACAACACATTGCTGCCTGCTAATAGCTTATCCAGTGGAATATTAATGGGCGTTTTGCTGTTGGTATTCGTTTGAGCTTCAGATGAATGGTTTTGTAAGTTAACTGCAGCAAATAAATCGCTGCCTTGAATTTGCCAGCGCCGCCCTTTATCGTCGACTGCAAGGCCATTAATCACAGCTAAAGCATTACTGATCCCGCTTTGACGCAATCGGAAATAGACCTGCTCATTAATGAGTTGTTGCCCTGCGGCTGGGGTGATCAACAAGCTTGCCCGTTGACTTAATAGTTCGGTGGCTTCGCTGTAACTTCTTACTGCATTTTCATTGGTAGACTTGACGCCTATTAGCAAGGTGACTGCGAGGAGGATACCGAGAAGAATGGCACCAGCTTGTAATGGCGAATGGCGGTAGTGGGCAAAGAAGATTTTTAGTGACAACAGCCATTGTTTGACAGTGATGTCTTGAGCCTGATTACTCATGAATATGGCCTTTTTCTAAATGCCATCTGCGTTTCATATAGCCCGCACAGGTTTCACTGTGGGTTACCATCAACACCGTGGTATTTGCAGCCATGGTAAGCTGGCACATTAGCTCCATTACTTGCTGACCTGCAGCTTCATCTAAATTACCGGTTGGCTCGTCTGCTAGTAATAATGCCGGTTTGTGGATTAACGCTCTGGCAATGGCAACGCGTTGCTGCTGACCACCCGATAAGGTTTCAACAGGTCTTGTTAAAATGTCACTAATCCCAAGCTGCGTAATAAGCTCATCGCCCCAATCACTCCACTTTTGATTATTAAGCTGTAATACAAAACGGATATTATCGATAACATTAAGCGGGGTGAGTAAGTTGAATTGTTGGAAGACAATACCAAGTTGGGCGCGCCTAAACTGGCTCCATTGACTATCTTGCCACTGCGCTGCTTGTTGGTTCATGAGTTGTAACAGACCAGAATCAATTTTCTCAAAACCGGCAATGATATTAAGTAGGGTGCTTTTGCCCGTGCCGCTGGGGCCGGTTAGCGCAATGGTATCACCACGATGCAGGGATAAATCGACACAGTTAAGCACCTGATGGAGTCTATCGCCATCGTTAAAGCCTTTGGATACTTGCGATAGTTGGGTGATCACTGCTGTCATTAGCGTCTCTGGTATTACTTGTAATTACATCATCATACGACAAATAAAATTACTTAGATCGACTTTTCATTGAAATAACCCGTTTATATGTTGATTTTGAAATAATAAAAAAGGCTGAAGAATGAGAAGTAACCTCATCCATCAGCCTTTATTTAATGTTACGGTTAGCAGCCTTTGTTGGCTTTAACCCATATAACCGTTTAAGTTAATCTTCTAACGAATAAGGTAGCGGCTTCACCACTAGCTCACTTTGGTTGTCATTTTTTACTCTTAGTTTTGCATCATTTGGCGTATCGTTAGCCAATACTGCGGTTAATAGCACTTGGCCATTAAATTCAACCGCTTCGATAACTTTACCCGCTCGAAGAAAGCCATCTTCTGAGGCAATTTCAATTTGAGTTTCACTGCTGACAGTTTCAGAGGCACTACCGGATAGAATATACAGGGCGCGTTTATTACCACCGCGGTACTTCATTCTGGCAATGGTTTCTTGGCCCATGTAGCAGCCTTTTTCAAAACTAATACCGTTTACCGCCTGTATATTACACATTTGTGGTACAAACTCACTGCTGTGGTTGTCGTCAATATTGGCGTAACCGGCTTGAATTTCTAATGCTTGCCAAGCTTGGTGGCTAGATAGTGGTTGATTTGAAGCTGTGACTAATTGCTGCGCTTTTTCAGCTGATGTAATCACTATGAAGCGCTCAGCATCTTTTAAAATAATAGCGCCTTCAGCGTGAGTAACTTCATGTTCAATCCGTCCAAATTGCTGCTCAATAAACTCTGCAGCCTTCGTACCAGCAAAGCCTAAAATAACTTGCTTAGCAGTGACATCAGTTAATTCCGCTTTACTGAACACCGCATATTTCTGCCATGAGGCCAAACTTAGCGGTAATACTGATGCTGGCATTAAAATAAAAAGGCTTTCAGCAATTGTGTAGGTTCTAAAGCTAGCAATCATCTTACCCTTAGGATCGCAATGGGCGCCCCAGCGCCACTGAGTTTCTGTCAGCGATACGATATCGGTAGTGACTTGGCCGTGAATAAAGGTTTTACCTTGCTCACCGGTCACTTCAATTAAACCTAAGTGGCTTAAGTTTGAAACCAGTAAGTCGGGCGTTGAAGTTAAGTAATCCCAGTTTGGCTGTGTGGTTGCGAGTGTCATAAAATGATCCCTAAGGTGAGCAACAAAGATAAGCTTTGAGTGTAACGGAATTCAGTGAGGCTCAAAAGAAAAAGCTATCTTCAATTAATTGAAGATAGCTTTAATTCACAATTTAACTGCGAGATAAGCCTAAGGTTAAATCGTTCACCGACTTAGCTTGAATTAAAACAATACGCGGGTACGAATAGTACCTTCAATTGCTTTTAACTCGCCCAGCGCTTGTTCGGCTTGGTTTGAATTGACTTCCATGACCACGTAACCAATATCTGCAGTCGTTTGTAGATATTGCGCAGCAATGTTAATGCCTTTTTCTGAAAACGCTTGGTTAATTTTAATCAACACACCTGGACGGTTGTGGTGAACATGCAATAAGCGCGAGGTGCCTTTATGTTGTGGCAATGACACTTCAGGGAAGTTAACCGCAGACACAGTTGAGCCATTATCAGAATATTTAGCCAGCTTACCCGCGACTTCAATACCGATATTTTCTTGAGCTTCAGCAGTACTACCACCAATATGCGGGGTAATAATGACGTTATCTTGTCCACGTAGTGGGCTAATAAATTCGTCATCATTTGACTTAGGCTCAACTGGGAATACATCAATTGCAGCGCCTGCAATATGGCCTGACTTTAGGGCATCAGAAAGCGCATCAATATCAACCACAGTGCCCCGTGATGCATTGATAAAAAAGCTTTTTGAACGCATTTGTTCAAACTCTGTCGCACCAATCATATTTTTAGTTTGCGTAGTTTCTGGTACATGCAAGCTGATAACGTCTGCTTCATTCAATAGTGTTTCCATTGAATGGATTTGGCTGGCATTACCCAGTGGCAACTTGTCTTCAATATCGAAAAATACCACCCGCATACCGAGGGTTTCAGCCAAAATACCCAGCTGAGTACCTATATGGCCGTAACCAATGACCCCTAAGGTTTTACCGCGCACTTCATAGCTACCATTGGCACTTTTTAACCAACCGCCACGGTGGGCAAGGGCGTTACGCTGAGGAATACCGCGCATCAGCATGATGATCTCACCTAACACTAGCTCAGCAACACTGCGAGTGTTTGAGAATGGCGCATTAAAAACGGGTACGCCTAACTTCTCAGCAGCGGCAATATCAACTTGGTTAGTACCAATACAGAAACAGCCAATCGCGACTAGTTTTTCAGCATGGTTCAACACTTCAGCGGTTAATTGGGTGCGCGAGCGCAGGCCGACAAAGTGAGCATCTTTAATTGAGCGCAGCAACTGGTCTTCAGGAAGGGAAGCTTTGTGATATTCAATATTGGTATAACCTGCACGCTTAAGTACATCGACTGCAGTTTGGTGGACGCCCTCCAACAGCAGGATTTTAATCTTATCCTTGTCAAGCGAGTGTTTTGCCATGGTGTGGGTACCCTCTTATCAATAGTTATGCTTATGTTATGCTGACATTAATGCGCAACCAAAATAGCATTATTTATTGCCATTGTAGAGGGCTAGATGGCTAAAGACTGTGATCTTGGTTTAGAACAATATCATCTAAAGGGAATGTATAGTGAATAAGAAAGTTATATGGGTGGTTATTTTTGCTGTCGTGCTCGTTTGGTCGGTGAGTTCACCTAAAGATATGTTTACTTGGTGGTTAGAAGCACTGCCAGCATTAATCGCCTTACCCATCTTATTTTTTACCCGTAATAAATTCCCCCTAACACCCTTAGCTTACTTATTGATTTTGTTACATTGCTGCGTGCTCATGGTCGGAGCTAAATATACCTATGCCGAAGTACCACTGTTTGATTGGTTGGCTGATGTGATGGGTAGCGAACGTAATAATTATGACAAAATCGGCCATCTTGCTCAGGGGTTTATTCCGGTCATACTGGCAAGAGAGGTGATGCTAAGAAATCACGTCTTACAACCGGGCTATTGGTGTCAGTTTCTATCAGTTTGTTTTGTATTGGCATTTTCTGCTTTTTACGAACTTATTGAGTGGTGGGTTGCAGCTGCAACAGGTGAGAATGCGGAGGCGTTTTTAGGCACTCAAGGCTATGTGTGGGATACACAGTCAGATATGTTTATGGCACTTATAGGTGGTATTAGTGCATTAGTCTTGCTCACAAAGGTACATAATAAGCAGTTAGCATCACTTTAATCAGCTACATTTATAGATCTTGTGACTGTTAAGTTTATTTTTACTTGTTTTATTTTTGGTAACGGCTTGGTTTGCGAGCACTTAATCTATTAATGAGTACTTAAGTATTGCAGAAATACTTTATAGACTAGTTAAAATGCCTTATGGGCTAGTTAAAATGTACTATTATTGCATTATGTTGTTATTATGTTATCAATGTTTCAGGAAGAAACTCGTATAGCCGAGAGATACAGAATACTTTTCAGGGAGAAAAGTGATGAATTCGAATATTGATGAATTAGTCTTCTTACACCAGGTTGCAGCGCCTTGCAACTTGGCTATTTTAGCTGAGTCGATAGGGTTAAAAACCAGGGTAGTGAAACACCCTAGTGAACTTGAAGTAGAACATAATACTAATTGTTTCTATTTGATCGCCCAAAAGGGGGCCGCGCTGGATAGCAAAGGCATTCCGCTGTTGGTATCACGGCTAGTTAATCATGTCCCTGTCGCTTTATATCAAGTTGAACGGGGCTCGTTAGATCAGGAGTCTGCACTATTGTTAGGTGTAAGAGGCTTACTTTATGCCGACCAACGTATGGATTTAATGTTGACCGGGTTACGTAAAATGGTAGCTGATGAGCTTTGGTATGATCGACCGCTAATTAGCAAAATTTTCCGCCGACTAGTACAAAAACTTGATGCTAATACAGAAATCCCCCCAGATACTATCGCAATGCTGCAAATGCTCACTAATCGTGAAAGAACCATCATTCAACTAGTTTCAAGCGGTGCAAGGAATAAAGAAATAGCCCACAGGCTTTGCATTAGTGAGCACACGGTAAAGGCACATATCTCTTCCATCTTTAGGAAAACCCAATCTCGCAATCGGGTCGAGTTACTGCGTTGGGCACAAACTTATCAAGCCCATTTTGAGTTCGCTTAACTTAGGTTATTTACCCGCTTTAAAATAATTTAGAGATGTTATTAAGCCAGTTGCTAGTTGTAACTGGTTTTTTTGTTTGTTTCGGCAATTATTTCATCGTGTAAAATTAATTTATGAGCTTATGTCATAAAATTGCACAGAATTAGCTTAACGTAATGAAAACAATAAGCTTTGCCAGTGGAGGAGATATTAAAGTAAATATATAGGGAGCAATGTGCTCCCTATATTCAGTAAGAAAATTTTCTATAAATTAATTCTGGTAAATTGCTGCAGAATTAAAGTTTCCGGTTTGGACTACAGTGGCAATATCATTAGTGCCAATTTGCATGCCTGTAACCGTATTATCATTACCAATTTGGGTTACATTTAATGTATTCATAGTACCATCAATTGCAAAGTAACCATCATCTCCACCAACCCAGTTACCGTCGCCTAGCTGAGAAACGGTAATTGAGTGGTCATCACCAAAGGCGACTATATCAGTTAAGTTAAAATCACCTTCTTGGCTGATATCAACAGTCTGATTTGAACCGACATTTGAAATAACGGCTTCGTTATCATTGCCTGTTTGGCTCATATCAACTGTATTGTTATCTCCAACGGTTTCTGCATATGCAAAGTTAAGTTCACCTGAGGAAGTGATAGTGACCTCATTATAGAAGCCATCAGCTACAAAAGCAGTGTAGTTATCTGCACCACTTTGATCTACAGATATAACATTCTCATCACCATAAACAATAAACTCAGTTAAATTGGCATCACCAGTTTGTACGACTTCAATATCGTTAAGCGAGCCATTTAAAATAGCAATATTAGCGCCGCCCACTTGGTTACCAAAACCATCTTGACTAATAGTAACGTCATTATCGTCTCCAAAAGAAAACTCTATTGTTGCGCCGTTATTAATGCCAGTTTGGTCGATAGTAATATCATTTAAAGAGCCTGATAAGCTTGCTACTACAGCAGTGTTATCATCGCCTGTTTGGCTAAAATCGAATGTATTATTATCACCAAATACACCTAAAGCAGCACCAAAGTTGTTATCACCAAGTTGGTTTACAAATAGTTCATTACCATCGCCAGCATTTAGGCTGCCTGAATCGGAAACGATACCTGCTTGGTTATTTACACCATCTTGCATTATGGTTGCACTATTACTATTACCTTCAACAGCGAATACCGCTAAGTTAATCGCACCGTACTGGGTTACTTCTGCAGCGTTTTCATTACCAATAACTTCGATGATACTTTCGTTTTGAGCTCCATCTTGAATAACATCAGCAGTGTTACTATTACCCGTTAGCGATACGTCACTAGTGTTATAAAAGTCAGCCTGCTGAATAGTAACTTGGTTTTGGTCACCTATGATGCCAACGTTTGAAATATGCCAATCATCAACCTGGTTAGTAATGACAGAGTTTCCATTACCTTCAGAGCTAATATAAGATTCTTGCCAGTCCCCTTGCTGGGTTACCTCGGCAAACTGTAAATCACCAATTTGTGTCACGGTTGAAATATGACGCGTGCCAGTTTGGCTTACTGTGGCATCCTGCTCCATGCCCGTTTGAGTTACTGTTGCGTTAGTATTCGAAGCGAATGCCGATTTCTCTGCAGCTGTCACCTCTGGTAATGAAAGTCCTGCTGCTGAAACGGGTAATGCTAAGCTTGCTGCAATAGCAAGTGATACTAACGATAATTTCTTTTGCGATTTCATTCTACGCTCCCTGTTTAAATATAGATTTATCTGATTATTAGAAAATAATCGTTTGATAAAGTATTTCGCTTCCTAGTTAACTCATTGTGTCGCCAAAGTGCATAATTTAGCTTTAGGTAACTGAGTACTAATATGCGATCAAGAAGTAACTTCAGCGTGAACTTTTAAAGATCTAACAGTATTTGAAGCACTATAAACCCTCAATAAACACCAATAACTTAAGAGCAGGGTTTGCTTTTAAGTTTATGATTATTAACCCTAAAACTGTTTGGTTTTAGGTTGGTAGAATTTCAAATGATTCTGCTGATGCAGCGCGTTACAAGATTAACTTACGGTGCCCATTGATTTTTCTCAATCGTATAAAAGGTTAGTTTTTTTAGGGGATTAAGATTAAACCTTTAGTGCTACAAAGGTTTAAGTTACTGAATATCATGCTTATATTTGGCTGTTTTCGCTTACCACTAATATTGACTAGTCGAATAAGCCTAGTAGTTACTTACTAATTAAAGTTTCAGTGCTTTTATTGTTATACAGCTTGTGGCAACAATTTGATGGCAACAACAAATTCCGGGTTTCACTTCGTGGAAAATCAACTCGCTTTTAAAAATAGCTAATGGAAAAGCTACAGGTGCTGCATTACCGGTTCCGGGAATTATTAATGGAAGATAGGAAGCCACATCATGATTAACAAAATGTCCCCAATTGCATTAGCAGTAACATCTCTATTTGCGTTAAACGCAAGCCCTGTTATTGCTCAAGAAAGTGTAAAGTATAAAAAAGATGAAATTCTCGTTGTTTATAAAGAAAATGTGTCAATCTTTGAACGGTTGTCAGCGCAAAATCTAGTCGCAGGAACAGTCACAGATAAAAATGCTGATGGTATAGATGATAAGTTTAAATACCTATTATCTGGACGATTGGCTAAGTTATCACTTAAAAGCGGTAGTAATGTTGAAAGTGCAATTAAGTTAATTAGTAAGCATCCAGCAGTAAAATATGCCGAACCTAATTATACTTATACGGCAATTGGTATGCCAGACGATCCAAATTTCGTGGAGTTATGGGGCTTAAATAATACCGGTCAAACTGGTGGTGTTTCTGGTGCTGATATCGATGCCGTTACCGCTTGGGACACTACTACAGGTAGTGAAAATGTGGTTATTGGCGTAATTGATACTGGTGTTGATTATAATCATCCAGATCTAGTTGCAAACCTTTGGGTTAACCCTAATGAAATACCCGGAAATGGTATTGATGATGATAACAATGGTGTCATTGATGATGTTAACGGCTTTAACGCTATTACCGGAACTGGTGATCCAATGGATGGCAATGGTCATGGTACCCATGTCTCAGGAACTATTGGCGCACAAGGTAATGATGGCGTAGGTGTTGTTGGGGTTAACTGGGATGTCACTATCATTGGTTGTAAATTTTTAAGTGATAGTGGAACAGGCTCTACAGAAGCTGCGATAGCTTGTATTGATTATTTCACTAATTTAAAAGTGAACCATGGTGTTGATGTTAAAGCGACCAATAATTCTTGGGGCGGCGGCGGATTTAGCCAAGCATTAAAAGATTCTATTGAATCGGCTGGTGATGAAGGAATTTTATTTGTTGCAGCAGCAGGTAATAGCGCTGTTGATAATGATGCAAATCCACACTATCCATCAAGTTATGACTCTGATGTTGTTTTGTCGATTGCCAGTACCGATCACAATGACGATATGTCTAGTTTTTCTCAATGGGGATTAACAAGTGTCGATATGGGCGCGCCTGGTTCTGCGATTTTATCAACCCTTCCTGGAAATAGTTATGGTACCTATTCAGGTACTTCAATGGCTACACCACATATCACCGGCGCTGCAGCACTTGTGTGGTCAATAGCACCTGATATTGACCCTGTCACTATGAAGCAGTTACTAATGGATTCTGGTGATGCTAATGCAGCATTGACTGGCCTAACAGTGGCTGGAACACGTTTAAATGTCGCAAACGCACTGGCAGATGCAGATCCAGATCCATCATTTGCGTTAAGTGTCACGCCATCTTCACAATCAGTTGAAGCTGGCAGTGCCGTTAGTTATGACTTTAGTCTGGGCAGTATTGCTGGTTGGGATGATCAAGTCACGCTGTCATTTGATGTATCACCAGCATTAGAAGGCATTAGTCTTTCTGCTAACACTGCAGTAGTCGGTGACAGTTTTACGCTTGATGTTGCGACGCTTGAGTCTGCTATTTGGGGAGATTATGTCATTACCGTTCATGCTGATGACGGCATCACTTCGAAAAGTAAAGCTGTTAGCCTAGAAGTCTATCCTGCGGGATTGAATGATTTTGGTTATAGCAATGATACTCCTGTGGATATTTCGGATAATACTACTATCACCAGCACCATTGAAATCGGGGATGAATTACAAATCTTTGGCCTTGATGTGAATGTTGATATTACCCATACATGGATAGGAGATTTAGTCGTAACACTAACATCACCAAATGGCACAGAAGCTATGTTGCACAATCAAACTGGTGGCAGTGCTGATGATATTGTACAGACATGGGCAACTGAGCAATTCAATGGTGAAATAGCATTGGGTACTTGGACATTAACGGTTAGTGATTTAGCGGGTGGAGATAGTGGCTCATTAAATCATTGGGGCTTACTTTTATCGGCTCTGGGGGATGCGAGTCCTACAGCACCGGTGGCAGGCTTTGAATATGCTATTGATGGCTTAACGGTTGATTTTACCGACTTAAGTTCAGACGTTAATGATGACATTGTTAGCTATGAATGGAGCTTTGGTGACGGTTCTACCTCTTCAGATATGAATCCTACATACGCTTATGCGGCAGGTGGAATTTACTCTGTGACATTGGTGGTAACAGACAGTGAAGGTTTAACTGATACAACTGCTATGGATATCGAAGTATTTGATTACAGCATAGACGCTGCAGTTACACGTACTATGGTTTCACGTCGTGGTAGTGCGGCGGTGGACTTATCATGGAGCGGTGCAAACGGTGAAAGTGTTAATATTTACCGTGATGATGTAATGGTATCAACAACGTCGAATGATGGCCGTTACCGAGATCGTTTCACTAATGCACCAGCAGAGGTGACTTATAAAATCTGTGAAACAGACACAACATTATGTTCAGACCCAATCGTAGCTATTTTTTAGTAGTGTTAACCTAAAAAATTAAAACGAAGTTTAAAAAGGGATGGCAGCTGCCATCCCTTTTTTATGGAAATCCTTTAAAGTTAAATAGCTTGGCAGTAGACTGAATTAATTACGAATTACTGGAAGTTGATAAATGAGTATTTGGTTTAGAGAAGTCACCCTTGAAGATTGCGCTAAAATGGATAGTGGGCTCCATGGAAAGGGCACATTAATGAAAACCCTTGGTATTAAAATTACTGAAATTGGCGCAGATTATATGGTGGCGACTATGCCAGCTAACCCTTCAGTACATAACCCTTTAGGCATAGTTCATGGCGGCGCTAATGTGGCACTGGCCGAAACCGTTGCCAGTTATGCGGCTAACTTTGTGGTCGACTTTAAGCATTTTTATTGTGTTGGCCAAGAAATTAATGCCAATCACTTAAAAGCGTCACGAAATGGTGAGTTAATTGCGACGGCAAGAGCAGTGCATATCGGTAAACGTAGCTCGGTATGGGAAGTGCTAATCAATAATTCTGCAGGTGAGTTATGTTGTATTTCTCGGATGACTGCGGCTGTAGTAGCTAGAAAAGTCAGCGCTTAATAGGCAATTATTAACTACACTGAATAAAGTCAAACCCCTTAAAAGGAATCATAAATGGAAGCTGCAACAGTATGGGAATGGGTGGGTTATTTAGCCTCTGCCGTGGTGGCTATTTCATTGATGATGGCTAATATAAAAAAATTACGCTGGTGGAACCTTATTGGTGCAGCGCTTTTTGTCGCTTATGGTTTGGCGATAGATGCCATCCCAGTGGCATTAGTGAATTTTTTTATTGTATTAATTGATATTTATTATTTAATAAAACTGTATAAAGAACCTGAAACTAGATCAGAATAAACCCTTTAAGTTTGTCGTTTTATCTACGTATATAGTTGCCTTCTAGTTGCACAGGTAATCAGCTTGTAAACTATTGATGCAATATTTACACTTAATTTGGTGTGAGATCAGTAATGACTCAATTGTATTTAAATATCATTAAATGGTGAGGCGAATGCTTCGCCATTTTTTTTGCTAATGAATCGTAAAAATAGATTGTAGCAATTCATCTTAATCGTTTTAACTTTATTTTCGCTGCGGTTATTATGATTTCAATGAAACGCAGCCAGGAGAAATATCGTGGCGACAGTATTTGATTTAATTGAGCAGTGGCTAGATGCCGCAAATCAGGAGTAACAAATGGATAATAGCAATTACTTAACTAGCCAAAATGGTGCCCCAATAGCTGATGACCAAAATTCATTATCAGCAGGTGAGCGTGGTCCATTATTATTACAAGATTGGCACTTAATTGAAAAATTAGCCCACTTTAACCGTGAGCGTATTCCTGAGCGAGTAGTACATGCAAAAGGTACCGGTGTTTATGGTACTTTTACCTTAACTAAAGACCTAAGTGATTTCACCTTGGCTGATCACTTTAATGGTGTGGGCAAGCAAACTGAGACCTTCATTCGCTTCTCAACTGTTGGCGGCGAGATGGGTAGCGCCGATGCAGAGCGTGATCCTCGTGGTTTTGGTTTACGTTTTTATACTGCCCGCGGTAATCATGACATTGTGGGGAATAACACTCCGACATTCTTCTTACGTGACGGCATTAAATTCCCTGACTTTATTCATACCCAAAAGCGTAACCCGCAGACTAATTTGAAAGATCCGCAAGCAATGTGGGATTTCTGGTCATTAAACCCAGAAGCCATGCATCAAGTGACTATTTTAATGTCAGATCGCGGTATCCCAGCTAATTACCGTCAAATGCACGGCTATGGTTCACATACTTTCTCATTATGGAATGCCAAAGGTGAGCGTTACTGGGTCAAGTTCCACTTTAAATCACAGCAAGGTGTAGTGAACTTAACTGCAGAGCAAGCTGATATTTTAAAAGGTATTGATCCTGACTCATCGCAACGTGACATGGTTGCAGCTATCGCCGATGGTAACTTCCCTAAGTGGGCTGTAAAAGTGCAGATAATGCCTGAAGCAGACGCCAATGATTATGCAATAAACCCATTCGATTTAACCAAAGTATGGCCACATGCAGATTATCCATTAATTGAAATTGGCGAACTTGAGTTAAATCGTATGCCAGACAACTACTTTGCTGAAGTTGAGCAAGTTGCATTAGCACCAAGTAACTTGGTTCCTGGTGTCGGCGCTTCACCTGATAAAATGTTGCAAGCGCGTTTGTTCTCTTATGCAGATGCACAGCGTTACCGTATTGGGACTAATTACAACCAATTACCGGTAAATTGTCCTCATGCCGCTAAAGCTAACCATCATCAACGTGCAGGGGCTATGGCAGGGACACAATGCCCATATAACGGCAGTCAAACAGGTGAAGATTCAAGTGCCAATTACGGCCCAAACACTGCTCCGGCAGCACTTCAAGAGCCGTCTCAATTTATTGAGCCGCCACTAAGACTTGATGGCGAGGCTGCAAGATATAGCCGTTATGACCAAGATGACTATACTCAGGCGGGTAATTTGTACCGCATCTTTAGTGAAGAAGAAAAGCAGCGTTTAGTTGAAACCATTGCAGGTACATTGAGCCAAGCAAGTGAAGATGTGCAATTGAGAATGGTTGAGCATTTCTTAAAAGCTGATAGCGATTATGGTCAACGCATCAAAACACTTTTGGAAGCATAATGCTTGGTAATTTGATTGTTAAGGTATTAGATAAGTAAATACCTGTTGTTAACTATGTAAAAGGAAGACTTAGGTCTTCCTTTTTTATTTATCTTGTTCTGGTTTACCTGCATAGTCAGTTTACTCATCATTTCATTTGTTGATGGGTAGTTTTATATGTGATTACTCAATTAATATCGCTCTTCAAATTGTTTGCTAGCCTCAAAACCCTCTTGTATGGCTGTAATGCTACGCCATTGCAAAATCCTTGCGTTAAAGTAATTATCAATATGTTGCGTAATTGTTTATTAACGCGCGTGTAGGCCTTTAAATGCCTAAGTCTCTTGCTAGTGATAATCTCCTTCTGCTACTGTCGAAATCGACCATATCAATAAGACTTGGTAAAACGACCAATAAATAAAAACCATACGGGACTCATGTTTTGAACTTAAAAATACTTGGCTCAATCGCCATTGTTGCAGGAACTGCTATTGGTGGGGGGATGTTAGCTTTACCACTTGCTACCGCAGCGCTAGGTATTATGCCTGCGATTTTATTGCTGGTAGTTATCTGGGGATTATCAGCTTATACCTCTTTATTAATGTTAGAAATTAACTTACGTACTGGTGTGGGTGATAACGTCCACGCCATTACAGGCAAAACCTTAGGCAAGGTTGGTCAACTTATTCAAGGCGGATCGTTTTTAAGTTTGTTATTTGCCCTGACCATGGTGTATCTAATGGGCGGATCATCGCTACTTGAATCTCGCTTAGAGCCATTATTAGGTGTCGATTTAAATAACCAAGTGTCAGTACTGCTATTTACGTTAGTATTTGGTGGCCTAATTGCCGTTGGCGTGAAGTGGATTGATAAAGTATCTCGGGTGTTATTTACCGCGATGATCGTGTTATTGGTTCTAGTGGTGGCATTTTTGCTACCTGAAGTAAACCTTGTGGCATCATTAAGTAATTTTTCAGCCAATGTCGCCGAAGGCGATAAGCTTGACCATTTATGGTTAGCGGCTATTCCTGTGGTATTTACCTCATTTGGTTTCCATGTGTGTATTGCGACGATTGTGCGCTACCTAGAAGGTGATGCCGTTTCGTTAAGAAAAGTGCTATTGATTGGCTCTACTATCCCGTTAGTTTGCTATATCTTATGGATTTTGGTCACTTTAGGTACCTTAGGCGGTGAAACGGTAAATGGTTTTGCAGGGTCATTACCTGCGCTAGTTAATGCATTACAAGCTGTAGCTAACTCAGCGGTTGTCAGTCAGTTTATTGATTTATTTGCCAATCTTGCACTCGTGACTTCTTTCTTAGGCGTTACCATGAGCTTGTTTGACTATGTTGCCGAGTTAACCCGAGCAAAAGATGATAAAGCAGGCCGTGCTAAAACTTGGTTAGTCACTTTCGTGCCGCCACTATTATGTGCTTTATATTACCCTGATGGCTTTTTCCAAGTGCTCGGCTTTGCGGCCATACCGTTAGTGGTTATGATTATCTTCTTGCCGATAGTCATGGCATTAAAACTGCGTAAGCAACAATTAGGTGGCTATGAAGTGTGTGGTGGCAAGCTTGCCTTAGCTATCGCAGGTCTATTAGGTTTGTTGATTGTGGTTGCTCAGTTGATGGTGGCTTTAAGCTAAAAAAGCCAATAAATGAAGCTGTGTTGTCGATAAGCTTTGTAACGGCATTTTTCAAAGACTATTTCTTTGTAGAAACAATATGATAAAGTCAGGCTATCCGCCTGACTTTTTTATGCCTTAAATCTGAACATTGTTGCTTCAATATGACATTGTGACCGCATTAAAATACAGGCAATTTGGGGCTCTTTTATTAAAAATGGAATAATAATGAAAACATGGTTATTAAGCGCTGCAATTTTGGCAACATTTGCCAGCCAAGCAGACGAAGGAATGTGGCAGCCTTATCAGCTACCTGCAATGGCTGATGAGCTTAAAGCAAAAGGATTGGAGATTGATGCCAAATCGATTTCAAAATTAACCGAATTTCCAATGAATGCCGTGATTAGCCTAGGTGGCTGCACAGCATCATTTGTGTCGCCTAAAGGCTTGGTTGTTACTAATCATCATTGTGCTTATGGCGCTATTCAGTACAACTCAACCCCAGAGAACAACCTGTTACAAGATGGTTTTTTAGCTAAAACTTATGCAGAAGAATTACCTGCTACACCGGGTTCACGTATTTATGTTACTGAAGCTGTTACTGATGTCACCGCTAAAATAAAAGACGGTGAAATGAGCAAAACTGGTAATGACTTTTACAAAGGCATTGAGCAAAAAGAGAAATCATTAGTCGCAGAGTGTGAAGCGCAAGATGGTTACCGCTGTAAGGTTTATAGTTTTCATGGTGGTCTTGAGTATTACTTAGTTAAACAGATGGAAATCCGCGATGTTCGCCTAACTTATAATCCTGCAGCCAGTGTGGGTAAATATGGCGGCGATATCGATAACTGGATGTGGCCACGTCACACTGGCGATTTTTCATTCTACCGTGCTTACGTCGGTAAAGATGGTAAGCCTGCCGATTTCAGTAAAGATAATGTCCCATACGAGCCTAAAAGCTTTCTTAAAGTGTCTGCAAAAGGCGTAAGCGAAGGGGACTTTGTTATGGTGGCAGGTTACCCCGGCCGTACTAACCGTTATCGCATCGCGAATGAAATCGAAAACCAATTTGAGTGGGCTTATCCGCAAGGTAAAGTGTTGCGTGAACGTTTAATTGAAATCATCAAAGACACAGCCCCAGAAGGCAGTGATGAGCGAATTAAATATGAAAGCTCAATTGCAGGATTAGCCAATTACGCTAAAAACTTTACTTCGATGATTGAGTTTTACGGTAAATCTACCATGTTAGATGAGCGTATAAGTTTAGAGCAAAAATTAGCTAAGTGGATTAGCAAAGATAGCAAGCGTCAGGCGAAATATGGTGAAACATTAGCTCAGTTAGATAAGTTAATTGCCTTAGACCAACAAGGCCAAGAACGTGACTTACTGCTGAGTTACATGGGTTATTCAACCATGAAGAACACCGCTGAGCGCCTATATCGTTTAGCTCATGAAAAAGCGTTACCGGATATGCAGCGTGAGCCTGGCTATCAAGAACGCGACATGACTCAGTTTACCTCAAGTATGGAGCGTATTGACCGTCGTTATGCTGCCAGCGTTGATAAAGCCATGTTAGCAGACTTACTCAAGCGTTATGCCGCTTTGCCAACCTCTGAGCGTTTAGCTGATTTTGATAAGGCTTTCTCGATTGGTAAAAACTTCGATGAAGCCAAGCTAATGAAAACCCTTGATAGCATGTATGCCAATACCACACTGTCAGATAAAGACGTCCGCTTAGCTTGGATGAATAAGTCGGTAGCTGAGTTTAATCAGTCGAAAGATCCGTTTATTCAATATGCGGTGATGACCTTTGATGAAAAAATGCAACGCGAACAAGCGCAAAAACAACTTGCTGGAGACTTAATGAAAGTGCGTCCACAGTATATGGATGCGGTCATTGCCTATAATCGTGAGCTAGGTAAACCGGTTTACGCTGATGCTAACTCAAGCTTACGAGTCACGATTGGTAACGTAAAAGGATACTCGCCCCAAGATGGTTTAGTGGCGGCGCCGTTTACTCGTCTTGAAGGTATTGTTGCGAAAGATACTGGTGCAGCTCCATTTGATGCACCGACTAAGCAACTTGAGCTTATTAAGCAAAAGCAGTACGGCGATTTCTACATGAAATCAATCGATTCTGTACCGGTTAACTTCTTATCGACTTTAGATACCACTGGTGGTAACTCAGGTTCTCCAACTTTGAATGGCCGCGCTGAATTAGTGGGTTTACTGTTTGATGGCGTTTACGAAAGCATCATTGGTGACTGGGGTTATGATCCTCAAACTAACCGCTCAATCCAAGTGGATAGCCGTTACATGCTGTGGGTGATGAAGTATTTAGATAATGCTGACAACTTACTTGAAGAAATGGACATCGTAAAATAATTGATAAGCAGCTACAACTTAAGTAGCTGCTGCAGTGTGACTAATTCTGCGGCCTCTAGGGGCCGCATTTTTGTTTCTGGCAACTGAGCAAGCTGACAATTCATCATGCTCACTCTTAGCAAATCAACAACGTGATAGCCCAGCGCTTGGGACATTCTGCGAATTTGTCGATTAAGCCCTTGGGTTAACGTTATCTCAAATTGGCACTCGTCAATGACAGAGACCTTACAAGGTTTAGTGGTCACATCTCGATAGCTGACTCCTGCACTCATTAACGCGGCAAAATCATTTTTAAGTGGTTTATTTACCGTGACTTGATAGACTTTTTCATGGCCAAAATCAGGATGCATCAGTCGATGAGTTAGCGCGCCATCATTTGTCAGTAGTAATAATCCGCGCGAGTCCTTATCTAATCTTCCTGCAGGGTACAGCCGGGGTGAAGCGGGTAAGTGATGGATTAAACTGGAGGCTAACTCAGGTAATAAGCGGCAATCAATGCCCACGGGTTTGTGATATAGCCAATATTGTTTGCTCTCTAGTGGCGCAATAGTTTCACCGTCTAGTAAAATATTGGGGTTTACCACATTGGGGCTGACGCGATCTAACGCTGAGGCGATTTGACCATTAAAGCACACTCTACCTGCGGCAATAAGCCTTTGGGCTTGGCGCCTTGAGCAGACTCCGCAGTGAGCTAAATACTGCTCTAAGCGCATATTATTGGCCAAAATTAGTTTCCTACAAGCGATAAGTTGGCAAGGTGATGTTGCTGCTTAATACGGTTTTTCATATCAATGGCTAACACCATACACCACAAAATATTGGTTTGAGTTAGTACCCACATCACCAAGGACATCCAACAAATGTCACTGGTAGCATGGCTACATGGATCAAAATCTAATGTCGACCAGTTAAGCAAAGACATCAATATTATTGAAAATATTAACCCAATAATATTTAGAGCGAATAATGGACTGGTTAAAGCGCTACGCTTGCGAAAGTATTCCATAAAGCAAAAACAATGCAGCAAAAAGGTGCAAATGAGATAACCGGTTGAAAACAGACGGTGTTGCTCTAAAAAGTTAATTGGAAAGATACCAATGAGTACAATTAATACGCCTAAGGTAGCGCCAGTGACGGTAATACCTCGGCTGTAGCCATCTTCAAAGACAAAGTAGCGCGCTGACATAGCCAGTATTAAACACATTCCAGCAATGACTAATGACATATTGTAAACAATGGCTAACGGTGAACTCATATAGTCACCTAAGGTATCAGCTCTAATGCTCAGTGGGTTAATACCCAAACGAGACACTTCAGCAATTAACGCCGCCCCAATGCCAAGGCCACTAATTACAGCAGTCGCTAAAGACATGAAAATAATCATTAAATATAAATCGTAATGTTTATTAAACTGAATTGATTGGCTCATGGGTTGTTTGATATGCAAATGTTAACTTTAGACTAACACTTTTAAACCGCTCTTTTATATAAAATAAAACCTGAGTTCAACCATCATTAAGTCGGTTGTTCTCAGGTTTTATGCCGTTGGTTTGACAGTGAATTAAGCGCGTTTACGCAATATCACAATTGAAATAGCAACCACAGCTAAAATCATACAATACCAAGCGTGTGAAATAGCAGCTAATGGGCTAATGGCAAAGGTTGATGCTATCAATAGTGCTTGAGCGCCATGGGGAATTAACCCTTGAATGATACAAGCAAAGATATCTAAAACACTCGCCGCGCGCTTAGGTGCAACGCCATGCTTGCTGGCTAAGTCTTTGGCAATGTCACCGACAACCACAATCGATACCGTATTGTTAGCGACACACACATTGGTTGCTGCAACCATACCTGCCATACCTAGTTCAGCAGCGCGGGGTGATGCGTCACCTTTGGCTTTAGAGAAGCGGGCAATCAAAGATTCAATCTTCTGGCTTACAAAGGTTAAACCGCCTTGTTGTGTCATCAGCGCAGCTAAACCGCCAACAAGCATAGATAGAATGAAGATTTCTTGCATGTTGGTGAAACCAGCATAGATATCTTGACCAAATTGGACCGCACTATAATCCATAGTGAACAGGCCTGTAGCGCCAGCTAGCAGTATGCCTACGGTTAGTACCACAAACACATTAACCCCTGATACCGCTAAAAATAATATCGTTAGGTAAGGAATAACGTTAATGAAGTCAATTTCTTGGGCGGCAATGTCAGCTTGTCCCTGACCCGCAATAGCAAATAACACTAAGGCAATTGCTGATGCTGGCAGCGAGAAAATTAAGTTCTCACGGAACTTGTCTTTCATTTCACAGCCCTGAGTACGGGTTGAGGCAATGGTGGTATCAGAAATAATAGATAAGTTATCACCAAATAATGCACCAGATAATACTGCGCCAGCCATTAATGCATAATCAATTTGCGCTTGATCAGCAACGCCTAATGCAATCGGCGCTACCGCTGCAATGGTACCCATTGAGGTGCCCATCGCGGTAGCAATGAAGGCAGCAATAACAAAAAAGCCGGGTAATAATAAGTTCGATGGGATCATTGATAAGCCCAGCGCAACTGTAGCATCAACACCACCAGTCGCTTTAGCGACAGAGGCAAAGGCGCCTGCCAATAGATAAATCAGACACATAGCAATAATATTGCTGTGACCAATACCGGCAATGAAAGTATCAATGGATTGATTTAATTTTTGCTTAGACAGTAATAACGCCAAGATAATCGCCGGTAAAATCGCGATAACACTAGGTAACTGATAAAAAGCAAAGTCTACACCTTGGCTTTGAAAGTAAACCCCAGCGCCAATAAATAAGGCTAAAAAAGCAAATAGTGGCAGTAAAGCAACAAAGGAGGCTGGGCTGGTGGCCGATTTTTGTGTTTCTGTGGTCAAGTGAGTCTCTCTTATTATCTTATTCAATTCATTGATGGTTATTGGTGCTGCACCAATAGGCTGCGAGTTACTTTAGCAATCCATGTTATTTCAGTTTCAATGATGATAGCTTGTGCAATGATAGTCAGCATAGGAGATCTACAAATTAGTGTCAATCTAGACGTCTAGACTTCTTTGCTTCTAGGGTTGGTTTTACTTTAATGGCACATGCTAACTGTATTTGCAGCACAATAAAGTATACATCTCATTAACCTTGAGGCGGTTTGGTGGCTGTATTTTGACCTTTAACTGCCGCTGCAATATTATCGGCGTTCATTGATGCAAGAGCCCCTTGATGATGAAACCAGATAGAATGACTGCAATGCAGCAACTTATAAACCAAGTTAAAGATACCTTTCCCTTAGATGATCCTGCTTTAGCCGTATGTGGTTTTAATAGTAGCTGTATTGGCTGTCCCAAAAAACTGCTTGAAATTGTTGATAGTGAAGTGAGTTATTGGCAATCATTGCTGGACAATAATGCCACCCCGAGCTTTGGCGATTTAGAAAAATTTGCCAAGTTATGTAAAAACGTTCATCGAGGTTTAAAGCGCAACGGTTTGTTTGATAGTCAATAGTGCGAATATTGCCTGTGAGGGCTTGATGGTTATTAGGATTGTTATCAAGCTGCCTTTTACTACCTCACTTTCCTGCCTCAAACTCCCATATCCGCTGTAATTTTAGATTTCATTTTTTCCCTTAAGATGGTTAGCATTGCCTAAGCTATGTTGATAACCGATAACTGACTAGCGAAATTGATAAAGCGTACTGTTGTGGCACAAAGCAATAGGCTATCTTAGCGAGGTAGCCTCACTATAGGAATAATAATGGCACTGACACTTTCGCAAATTGAAGCTTTTTGTTTGGTCGCAGAGCTGGGCTCTGTGTCAGAAGCGGCGAGACAAACAGAACAGAATCGCACCAAAATGACCATGGCGATTAAAGCGATGGAAAAAGATCTCGATACCGCATTATTTGATCGCACCGGTAACCAAGTCACATTGTCCGAAGCAGGTAAGGCTATTTATAAAGATTGCCAAAGTATGCTGACAGCGGCGCAGCGGATTCGCCAAACCTGTCGTCAAGTTAAAGGTGAGTTTGCTGCAGAAGTATGGATTGCCCGTGACGACTCTTTACCTGACGATATTTGGTTAGAGTTGACTCATCAGCTTAATAATCACTTTCCAGCAACCTCATTTAATATTGTGCTGGCCTCCACCGGCGATCTGGCCAATTTAGTTGAAACTGAGCAAGTTAATTTTGCTTTTGGAATTGACTATGAAAGCACTGATAGTGCCATGGTGACATCACATCCTTTAGGTAAAATTCGCATGATGTCAGTGTGCCGTCATGACCACCCCTTGGCAGCAAAACGCCGAGTGTCAGATGAAGACTTGCGCAGCGCCATGCAAGCATCAATGGTATATTTAAATGAAAAGTCCAATCCTGAATTACAGCCTTTTTCCCGTAACTATATTGGTTTTTCAAGTTTTGATTACATTCTTAGCTCCATTCAAACTGAAGATGCTTGGGGTGTAATGCCTGAGCCCTTGATTAAACATTTATTGAGGCAGCAATCCATTGCGGTGATTAAGCATACTTACGGTTTATTGCAGGAAGACTATTGCATGTTTGCAGCAAGTGGCCTTAATGAGCATCCCGCGACAAACTGGTTAGCCGATCAGTTAAATGACTATCTATTTGCTTTTTAATCTTGTGTTCATGATAAGCCCATCCTCGATGGGTCATTAAATCAAACTGTTCAACTGGTCCATTTCAATAACCAGCTATCACCTTTGTATTAGCTTATTCGTGTTATTTCGGATTCATGCCAAGCACTCACTGTCAATATAATTGACAGATGGTTGCTAAACTAAGTCATTGAATAGCCTTGCTATAATAATATTACTATCAAAATAACCTCACAGACGTTGAGTTTGTCATTGCTGATTTAATACAGAATGCCAAACTGTACTCAATTACCTATACGGGTAAATGATTAATTTTATGAGGAATTCATATGTGTGTGCCATCTCAAGCAATAGAGCAAAAAGTGTTGATACTGTCTTCAGTATTTGCGCTGATGTTTGCTGTAGGCGGCTTGGCGGTTGGGCTGATATTGGGTTCCTTAGTCATAGCCTTTGATGGTTTATACTCGTTAATTAGTTTGCTGTTAACTATTTTGTCACTGCTCGCCGCTAAGCTTATCCATTCCCCGAAAGATAAGCGTTTTCCCAATGGTAAGGCGATGTTTGAACCTATTGTTATTGCGATCAAAGGTTTAGTGATTATGAGTCTAGTGATTTATTCACTGTTTGGGGCAATCGATAGTTTAATACAAGGTGACAAGCCGTTAGACATTGGTGTAGCGAGTGTTTTTGGGCTGGTAAATACCCTTGGTTGTGGTTTTGCTTGGTGGAAAATAACCCAAATGAGCCGCGAGTCGCACTCAGGGTTAATTGAAGCAGAAACTAAGCAGTGGCAGATGGATACTTTGCTCAGCATGGCTATTACGCTGGGGTTTGTTATCGCATGGGGCTTAACGCAAACTTCGCTGGCTCAATATGCAGGTTATGCCGATCCACTCATGATGATATTAATTTCAGCTTACTTTTTGAAAGTTCCTTTTTCTATGGTGAGTCAAGCGGTCAAAGAGCTATTGCAAATGGCACCACAACAAGAACTGATTGCAGAAGTATCCAAAGGCATGAAAGAAGTTGATAGCCAAGAAACCCTGCATTTAGGCAGTGTCGTCAAAGTGGGAAATGAGCTTAGAATTGATATCAATGTCGTACCTAGTGAAGAGTCAATTATAAAGACCGGTGATATCAAAGTATTTCAGCAAAATCTCAAGCAAAAGTTATCAGCGCTGCCATACAAGTTAGAGCTTAAAATGAATATTGCCATTTAACCATTTAGTCATCAAGCTATTGCTAGTCACTACAATAACCATATTCGATTATTGGTACCATTTGAGTCTTAACGAAGACTCACTTATCCGCCGCAACAACCACTAACTTGCTCATTACGCTTCATTTAGCGAGACAAACTTGATGCTAAATACGGCCTTTCAATAATGGCTTTTTTGCGCTATCTAGGTGCAGCTTGCACTACTTACAACCATTTTCAAAAAATCTAATTAGATTAGGATATTGATTTATAAGCATTTATCAACCTTGGTATGAAGTTGGCTTATTAGCAGTCAACTACATAACTATAGGGAATGCACTATGTCATATATCGAGCCAAAGGAGTTTGCTACCAAGATGGTAGATGCTGGGGAGCAAAAAATCTTCATGTCGACACGAGATACATTAGTTAGGGCATTTATGGCTGGCGCGATACTGGGACTTGCCGCTTTTTTTGCCATTACCGTTATCGTGAAAACAGGTAGCTTGTTAGTCGGATCATTATTATTCCCGGTTGGGTTTATTATGTTGTATCTGATGAAGTTTGATTTGCTGACAGGTGTATTTACCTTAGTGCCTTTAGCTGTCCTTAACAAGCGACCGGGATGTACCTGGGAGCAACTTTTTAGGAATTGGGGGTTAGTGTTTGTGGGGAATTTTGCCGGCGCGTTAACCGTGGCATTTTTTGCATCCTATATCCTGACTTATGGTTACAACACTGACGGTGGAGTATTAGCGGCTAAAGTGAGCTCAATTGGTGAGTCACGTACGTTAGGGTATCAAGAGCATGGCGTGGCAGGCTGGTTTACTATTTTTATTCGCGGCATGTTGTGTAACTGGATGGTGTCTATGGGAGTGGTAGGCGCTATGATCTCAACCTCAGTGAGCGGCAAAATGGCTGCAATGTGGATGCCTGTGATGCTGTTCTTCTTTATGGGTTTTGAGCATTCAATCGTTAATATGTTCCTATTTCCATTTTCAATGATCATGGGCGGTGACTTTACTGTTAGCGACTACCTATTGTGGAATGAAATCCCAACGGCATTAGGTAATTTAGTCGGCGGCTTTTTACTCGTGGGCTTACCTTTGTACTTAACCCATGTTAAGACAAGCCCTGAGCGTAAAACTGCTGCTGAAAAAGAAAGCTTAGCTTTATAAGCAGTGCTAAGGCCTATCCTTGTCTCGATTGGGCTTTGTTATGGCGATTCAAGTGATACCTGCTTACTTAATGGTAAGCCGTTGATGGTTTTATCGGTAAATAGTATTAGCTTGAACACTATTAACCTAAATAAAATAGCTTGAACAAAAAATGCCCGCAGCTGCGGGCATTTTTATGGTTTCAAACCTGCTAATTATTAGTCTTCAGCATCACCAAGGGACAATAACGTCGCGTTACCGCCAATGGCAGTAATATTGTTGGTGCGGGTTTTTTCAGTAATAAAACGAGTAAGGTAGTGTGGTCCGCCTGCTTTGGGGCCAGTACCTGATAAACCTTGACCGCCAAAAGGCTGTACACCCACTACTGCGCCAATTTGGTTACGATTAATATAGACGTTACCCACATCAACCTTGTCTGCAAGATTTAACGCATGGCCTTCATTGCGGCTATGAATTCCTAAAGTAAGACCAAAGCCGGTGCTGTTTATCTCGTCAATAACCGCGGCTAAATTAGCGGCTTTATAACGAATAACGTGCAAAATTGGCCCGAAATGTTCTTTCTCAAGCACTTTAATTGAATCAATTTCTACCGCTGTTGGCGACACAAAGTGGCCATTTTCAGTGCCTGCGGGTAAGTTGATTTTCTTAATTAACTTACCAACTTGCGAGATATGATCAATATGGGCATTTAGGTTCGCTTTTGCAGTGGCATCAATCACAGGGCCAACGTCAGTTTGAACAAAGCTTGGGTTACCAATACTGAGTTCTTCCATTGCGCCTTGCATTACATCTAACACGCGATCGGCAATATCTTCTTGTAAGAACAGCACTCGCAATGCCGAGCAGCGCTGGCCTGCACTGGTAAACGACGATGAAACCACATCTGCAACCACTTGTTCTGCTTGTGAGGTCGAGTCAACTATCATCGCATTTTGACCGCCAGTTTCAGCGATGAGCGGAATGATAGCACCTTCACGATTAGCTAATGTGCGGTTAATCAATTTAGCTGTGCCGGTTGAACCAGTAAAGCACACACCGCCAATACGTTCATCAGCGGTGATCGCTGCGCCAACAGTAGCGCCAGTGCCTGGTAAGAACTGCAGTACATCGACAGGAATGCCTGCTTCATGAGCTAATTGCACTGCGCGGTAACCTACTAATGAAGTTTGCTCAGCGGGTTTGGCAATCACGGTATTACCAGCAGCTAGCGCCGCAGTAACTTGGCCCAAGAAAATCGCTAATGGGAAGTTCCAAGGGCTAATACAAACAAAGATGCCGCGGCCTTGAATGAATAGTTCATTTAATTCACCCGTCGGCCCAGGAAGCAAAGTTGGCGCCGCCATCATTTTCTTGGCTTGAATAGCATAGTAGCGACAAAAATCTACTGCTTCACGGACTTCATCAATGCCATCTTGTAAGCTTTTACCTGCTTCACGAGTACAAAGGGCAATCAGCTCTTCGCGGTTCTCTTCAAGTAAGTCAGCCAGTTTTTGCAGTGCAGATGCACGCTGCTCAACGGGGGTATGACTCCAACGATGAAAAGCGCCATGGGCAGAACTTAATGCAGCTTCAATTGCCTGATTATTGGCAAAAGCTACTTGTCCCACCGTTTTAGTGGTGTCAAATGGGCTGAGTACATTTTTGGTTTCGCCGCTTAAGGTCTCGCCATTGACTAATGGCCCAGCAGTCCATTGGGTATCGTTAAATTGGTCAACGCCGGCAAAAAATGGCGCAGACTCAGAAATGATGTTCATGTTTAATCCTTTAGAGTTTTTACGTTCTATACCAAAAATATCTTCCGGAAGAACAATTTTGTTATTAGCTAAAGTTTTATAAGCTTTTAAAGTGGTTAATGGATGCACCACTAAGCTTTCGATAGGGGTTTTCGGGTCCACTAATTTGTGAACAAACGAGGTGTTAGCGCCGTTTTCTAATAGGCGCCTTACCAGATAAGGCAGTAGATCTTTATGGGCACCAATAGGCGCGTAGATACGCACGGATTTTGCGCCACTTTCAGCCAGCATAGTGTCGTAGAGCTCTTCACCCATGCCATGTAGGCGCTGGAACTCATAGTGACGATTCGCGCCCATCGCACTGATACTGGCAACTGTTTGGGCATTATGGGTGGCAAATTGCGGGTATATGGCGCCTGTAGTGGCGTCAGAGAGTAAATAACGAGCACAGGCTAAATATGATACGTCCGTGCCGGCTTTGCGAGTGTAAAGTGGGTAGCCACCGTCGCCAGCTTGCTGAGCCCATTTTAACTCACTGTCCCAATAAGCGCCTTTTACTAGTCTCACTGGAATTTCATCGCCTTGCTCGCGGGATAACTTAGTTAACCAACATAATACCGGCAGGGCACGTTTTGAGTAGGCTTGAACCACAATCCCCAGTAAGCCCCAACCTTGAGTTTCGTTGGCGTTATATAGCTTCTGGAATAACTTGAGTGATAATTCAAGGCGATCCATTTCTTCGGCATCGATTGAAATACCGATGTTGAGCTCGCGCGCTTGCACGATGAGTTTAATGACAGTGTCATATAATTCACTGAGTACACGTGATTCATTGGCGACTTCATAGCGTGGATGCAGCGCCGATAATTTGATTGAGATTGTGGGGCGAGGAGCGCTTGATAGATCGTATTCTTGTGCGCCTAATTCAGCAATCGCATGGCTATATTCAGTGTAATACTTATGTGCATCTTTAGCGGTTAACGCGGCTTCACCGAGCATATCATAGCTGTGGGTGTAACCTTGCTGGCGCTTAGCAACACTGTTTTTAAGGGCCTCTTTAACCGTTTGTCCCAACACAAACTGTTTACCCATAATCTTCATCGCGGCATTCATTGCTTGACGAATAACAGGCTCACCAACACGATTAACTAAACGGTTTAGCAAGTTACTAGGTTTGCCGTCGATGTTTTTATCTAACTTAACGATTTTACCTGTGAGCATTAAGCCCCAAGTGGATGCGTTAACTAACACTGAATCACTTTTACTTAAGTGCGCATCCCACTTAGCGCCAGAGAGCTTATCTTCGATTAAGGCATCTGCAGTAGCGGCATCAGGGATACGCAATAATGCTTCAGCAAGACACATCAAGATAATGCCTTCTTGAGTTTCTAAGCTGTATTGCTGCAAGAAAGCATCAATGCCAATCATTAGGCCTTTCTTTTCAAATTGGCGCACTTTCAAGACCAGTTGATGGGCTTTATCAGTGATTTGCTTAATTTCAGTATCAGACGATGGCACTAATTTAATAAGCTCAGATAAATACAGTTCTTCATCAACGATGTAATTATTAGTTATGGCTGAGAATAGCTCATCTAAGCTAGCATTATTGTAATGACCGTTTAGGACTTCACTGGCATTGAACATAATTTTCATTCCGTCTTGAGCTGTTTACTAACTTTGTAAACAAGATGTTTATTATGATGTTTTTTATTTTGTATACAATGTACGAAATCGAGGCGAGTATACGATTAAAATGTGAGGTTGAGCAAGATTTAGTGTCAGTTGTGATGATGAAATATAGCCTAGGTGTTTTTTATACCTCTTGCAGGCAAAATAACGACTTTTTTGAGGGGGTAAATGTTGTGCTTTTGTTGCCAGCGTAAGCTCAAAAAGCAGAAACAAAAAAGCCAATGCAATGGCATTGGCTTTTCAGGTAAGATAAGTCGCGTAATTGAGCTAGGACTACATCCAGCGGCTGTTCTTCTTACGTTGTGGTCTTGGTAGATAGACTAGGAAAATACCGATTAAGGCGCCTAATCCAGCAATTAATGCGCCTTGTTGCCACATTCTTGATTGAGCATTATCTTGAATCGCATTCAATTCTTTAATCGCATGGTCGCGCTGTTGAGATGCGCTAGCAAGCTCTGATTCTAGAGATAAAATCTGTTGGTTAGCTGCTGTTAGCTGTTGGGTTACAGACTCAGAGCTTTGATCTAGCTGCGCTAAAGTTTGCTTGGCTTTAGCGAGTTCTGCTTCAACAATTGGCAAACGGTTTCTAAGGCCGGTGCCTTTTTTAACTAACTCAGAAATCACCCAACCTTCACGGTTTTTATGATCACGAATTTTACTGTAATCGTTTTGGCTTTCGTTTAATAAGGTAACTGATTGGCCTGCTTCGATGGTGCCTAAAATACGGTATTGAGTCCCTGGACCACTATGCATGTAAATATCGACATCATCGGTAATGAAATGCGTCGCTTGTTGCGCCATTAAGCCATTTGAGAGCAGTAGTAATACTACCATTGTGAACATTCTTAACACGTTATTTTTCCATACCATTAGAACTACCCGTCATGCTATTTATTTAGCGACTTGATTGCAAGGAAGAACGCAAAAGTCTTATTCAAATAAGCGATATTACTGATTAATCTAATGGGATTATGCGTAAAACGTTATGCTTTGGCTAAATGAAGCGAATAATTAGCCCGCTGATTAACGAAAGTTTGCTATTTGAAACAAAAAAGCCGGACATTAATATGACCGGCTTTTGCGTGGTTAGCTTAATAACTGACGAGTTATTAGCTAAATATCCCTTTGATGGTGAAGAAGAACAGGATAGATAATGCCGCACCCGCAGGTAAGGTAACAACCCAAGAAACAACGATGTTACGTACTACACCGATATTAATTGCGGCAATACCACGAGCCATACCCACACCTAATACCGCACCAACTAGTGTTTGAGTTGTCGAGATAGGTAAACCGGTACCTGATGCAATAACAACTGTTGATGCTGCAGCAAGTTCAGCAGCAAAACCACGGCTTGGGGTTAAGTGAGTGATGTTTTTACCAATGGTTTGCATTACACGCTTACCAAAGATAGCTAGACCCATCACAATACCAACCGCACCTAATGGTAAAATCCACCAAGCTAAAGCCGCTTTAGAGCCAATTTCACCGCCGCTGTTAACAACTGAAACTACAGCTGCTAATGGGCCAATGGCGTTAGCAACGTCATTTGAACCGTGAGCAAATGCCATACAACAAGCGGTAACTACCATTAAGATAGCAAATACTTTTTCTACATTTGCATATTCAGTTTGGCGATTAACGTCGGTGCTCATGTTTAAGCGGCCGATCATAATCTTACCAAAGATACCAATAACAACGGCAACAATAGCGGCTAAGCCATAGGCTTCAGCAGTTGAGAAGTGCAATCCAACATGCTTCAAACCTTTAGTAATAGTCACAAGTGACATCACAAAGCCTGCAAAAGCCATGTAGAAAGGTACATAACGCTTAGCGTTGGCTAACGGATCATCAGTGTTAAAAATGAGTTTTTGAACACTTTGGAAGATCATAAAGGCGATGAAACCGGATATCGCAGGAGTCACAACCCAAGAGCCGACAATGCCAACAACCTTGCCCCATTCAACAGAATCTACGCTAACACCTACTGCAGCAAAGCCAACAATAGCGCCAATAATAGAGTGAGTCGTAGATACAGGCCAACCTAGCGCTGAGGCTAGGATCAGCCAAATACCTGCAGCAAGTAGAGAACCTATCATGCCGTAAACCAGTAATTCAGGTGAATCGACGAAATAACTCGCGTCAATAATCCCTTTACGAATTGTGCTGGTCACTTCGCCACCCGCAAGGTATGCACCTGCGAATTCGAAGATCATTGCAATGATAATAGCTTGTTTAATAGTGATAGCATTAGAACCCACAGAGGTTCCCATAGCATTAGCGACATCGTTTGCGCCAATACCCCATGCCATCAAAAATCCAAATACAGCCGCAATACCAATAAGCATTGGGCCATTGGTGACTAATACATCAACCATGTTGTTTCCTTGATAACCTTTTTAGTTATGAACTGCGAGCTAACATTAGCTCTAGGCGAGAGCCTACACGCTCGGCTAAATCTGCCAAGCCTCCAACCCATTCGATAATCTTGTACATAAACATGACATCGATAGGATTCAAATCTGCTTCCAAGCTTAGTAGTAAGCGACGTACTTGGATTTGCAAATCATCTGAATCAGCTTCAATACGATCTAATTCATTGATCATTTTGGCGACTAATTCGACTTCACGTCCTCTAAAACCTGTTTCGAGAAGGTCATCGAGTTCGTTAATTGCTTGCTTAGCAAGAGAGACAGCATCTAAACAACGTTTGAGATAAGCTTTAAACGGTGCTTGCACTTGTTGAGGGAAAACTAATTGGCGACCAATAATACGGCCGGAGATGTCTTTTGCCTTGTTAGCGATTTTGTCTTGTTGAGTTAATAACTCAAGCAAGTCAGTACGCTCTACTGGCATAAACAACCCACTAGGAAGGGTAAGGCGGATCTCACGCTTTAGCGTATCTGCCTCATTTTCAAGTAAGCTTATTTGCTTACGGACTTTGACCGCTTCATCCCAGTCACCTGAGGTCGTTGCGTCAAAGAATGGTACAAGTAGTACTGCACATTCATGAACTTTGTCGATATGCTGTTCTAAGGGCTTAAGGGGTGATTTTGCAAACACTCCTAAAATAGAGTTTACTGGCATTGCGGTTAACCTATTTAATGATTCCAATTTTGGAAAAGCGGGCGCATGTTACCTTAAGCGTCCACATAATGAAACTGTGTTTTTAATTTAATCTACAGTTGATATTAGTCAGTATATAGAACTGAGTAACGCTATCCTAAGGGATTTTTATTACACTAATGTGACATTATGAACTAATTATGACGCATTAATGAAGATTTAATGACAAGGTGAAAAAGAAGTCAATGGACTCTGAGATAGAACTTAAGCTGTTTATACAGCCACAATACCATGATTTATTGGTAAAATTACTGAATGAATTGGACGGCGCTACCCCTCAAGAAACTTGTCAGTTATCAAACAAATACTTTGATACACCTCAATTACAATTAAGACAACATTTGATGGGGCTTAGGGTACGCCAAACTGAAAAGTATACCGAGCAAACCATTAAAACTGCGGGCAAAGTTATTGGCGGTATTCACTCTCGGCCCGAATATAATGTGGCTATTGAGCAAGATTTCCCCGAACTGGCATTATTTCCTGACACCATTTGGCCGCAAGAAATGCTGGTTAGTGAGCTGCAAGCTGAAATCAGCTGTATTTTTGAAACTAATTTTTGCCGCCAATCATGGCATGTTTATATTGGCGATAGTTTAGTTGAGATTGCATTTGATACCGGTAATGTCCTGGCTAACGGCAAAGCCGATCCCATATGTGAAGTGGAGTTTGAACTGTTAGCTGGTGACACGTCAGCGCTATTGCAGTTGGCTATTGACGTTGCTCGTCATGTTCCGGTGAGATTAGGTAAAGCGAGTAAAGCCCAGCGCGG
This sequence comes from Shewanella sp. 10N.286.51.B8, assembly GCF_041469325.1. Lineage (NCBI taxonomy): Bacteria > Pseudomonadati > Pseudomonadota > Gammaproteobacteria > Alteromonadales > Shewanellaceae > Shewanella > Shewanella sp. 10N.286.51.B8. The sequence continues at coordinate 63,724 of NZ_JBFRKG010000018.1, read as the reverse complement.
CTATTTACTTTCAGGTCACTCACAAGCGCAATCATTAAAGAGCATCGATTATATTCGCTTACCCAGCGATAAAAGTTTATCAAAAACCTTGGAAGTATTATTAGAGTCGGGCATCGAACGCTGGCAGATCATTGAATCAATCTTGCTTGATAGTGATGAAATTTCTCAGCAAGCACAATTATGGATGCAACTGCGGGCTTGTATTCGATTGTTGCGACTGACTCTAAGCCAATTTGGATTATTGAATTCACAAGTGCTCAGTTACTTCGACACGTTAGAGCAACAACTACAATTTATTGAGCCGCTGCAAAGCCTCAGTTTAATTATTGATGAGCGTCAAAACTTATTCGGTAAATCCATTAATAAAGCGCCGCTAAAGGCATTAGCTAAAGCCAGTGCGGCTAAGCTTGTTGCTGATAATAATCTCGAGGCTTTTTGGCTTAAACCTGAATACGGTCAATTACAGCTTGAATTAGTGGATTTATTATTAAAAACTGCCAATGGTTCCCACCGCTTAGTGGATTATCCTGAATTGGGTGTGTTTGCTAATCGTTTACAGCAAGATTCATGGCAGCGGATTGTAGATGTAATGCCAATGAGCGCGGCAATGGATAGCCTTGATTATCAAAAAGTGGCCCATTGCTTAGATGAAAGTATCTTGGTGGGGTTTGCTTATGGTGAATTGTATCAAGCAGAAGACCGCGAAGCATTCAGAGCGCCTTGGCAAGATTTAGCCTTAGGTATTCAAACCTTAGGTTGTTATCAATTGTTGGCTAAACTGACTGCAGAGACCGACGTGGATATTGGCCGTTGGCTTGAAGATAAAGAGGCTAGTTTGCTGTTTGCCATGGAGCATTCTCGTAAAAGTGCCTTAAAAAACCAGCCATACTGGTAAGCTAAACATTTAAACATAAGGCCTATCAGTTGATAGGCCTTATTTTTTATAGATGAAATAATCCGAATGTGGTGAGTACTGGTTAATTCTTGTCTATAAGCTGCTGTTTTAAAATGGCTATTTCATCAAGCATTTGACGCTGGTTTTTTTCCATTTGTTGCTGGTTTTGCTCCATACGCTCCAATGCTTGCTCTAAAGCAGATTTGATATCCTGTTTATTAGTTTCTTCACGCTCTTCACGTTCATTGCTGTCTGGCGCGACAAAAACCGATGCCATGTAACCAGAAATTACCCCAAAAAAACTCACGCCACTAATAATTACAATCGCGCCAATGATATGGCCAATTGTGCTAACTGGATAAAAATCACCATAACCCACGGTTGATATGGTCACTAATGCCCACCAAATGGCTTGCTCGGCAGTTTGAATGTTGGCGCCTTCAACCCCAGTTTCAACTAATAAAATTAGCACGGAAGCTGCGCCCAAAATAAACACCATTGCCACTAATAACCCGGCTAAGGTGGTTTGTTTGCTTTGTCTTAATAGCGGAATGATTAGTGTGCGTGTGGCACGAATTAATCTGATCACCCGTAATATTTGGAAAACACGGGCGATACGCAGTGCTTCAATTGCAGGGATGCTGGCAACAAAATCAATCCAGTGATGTTTTAAATAAAACTTCTTACTTGGGGCTTTAAAAAGTTCATAAAAAAAGCGCGACATAAACAAGAGGCAGATACTGGTATCAATAAACAATAATACCCGTCTGGTTTCAGGATCTATTTTGCTGAAAGTCAGCATAATCACAATAAAGACTGAAAAAAGCGATAACACCATCATCGCCAGTTCGAAAGGGCTGGGACCATTTAAGGTTTTTAATGACCAGCGTTTTTTATCTATCATCGATACAAATCCGTTTTGCAAAAGCAGTGCAGTGATGCTACCAATCATGGGGTATGGCGTAAACCTTAATTGCAGCCATAAAAAACACGCCTTAAACAAGGCGTGTTTTTTAAAATCCAAACATCAGCTATTCGTCTACAAATTGCACTAAATCATCTAAAACGCGCTTTTTAATTTCAAGTTGTGCATCTGAATTTAACCCGTATCGCTGGGCTAGTAAGACGTAATCATCTTGGCTTAACGATACGGTTAATCTGGGCCTTTTTGGGCGCTTAGTGACGCTTAAACCAAGTATTGAGCGAATTTGATCTGAAGGGCTGACCCCTGCATCAAGGGCGGCTTTTCGGATCTGGTACTGAAACTTTTCATCTAAATCAAACGCGACTTGGGTTGCCTTGGCCGCTTGCTGATTTTTTATCCAGGTTTCTGGTAACGATTTACCTTTACTCATGGTTGGTTTAACTCCCTAAAACCGCTTTAACTTAGCTTGCCGGCCAAAACTCGCGAATATCCGTTAATGGGCGATATAGCGTCAACATGACTTCAGTATCGCCACCTTCATAAACTTCGACATCCACAGCGTGGCTTTCATCGCTATCAACTAATGAGTAGCTTTCAAAGCCATCGCCTCGTTGTTGATTGCTATCATCTTGAGGTGGCTTTTGACCACGGTAATCTTGACGATGGAAATAACCAAAAGTGGCAAATTCAACTTGATGATAAGCATCACTTAACCAGCGTGCGTATTCACTGTCTAATTCATTTGAAAGCGGTAGTGTTTTGAGCTCAGCATTACCGGGCTCTTCAAATAACTGTGAGAATTCATCGAGATCAAAAATTTGCTCAACGATAGAGCGATTTACTTTGACAGAGAAACTTAAGTAAGCTTCATCTTCTTCAATGTAAGACATGAAAATAGCGGTGCCACTGTGACCGCGAAGTAACCACTCACATTGTTGTGAACGTTCATATTCATAAGTATGAATCGCTTCAACTTTAAGTTGCTGCCCACGTAGTTGCTCAGGTAAGGCAAAACTATCATCAAGGGAGATCATATCTCCCTTGAGTAGCTTGTTCACATGGTCAAGCTGACGTTTAGGGGCTTCTTTCTTGCCAAATAGGCCACGCAGAAATCCCATAGTCAATTAACCTTTTTTCGCTTTAAGACGCTCTAAAACAGCATTAGCACTAGACTTTTGCTCACCAATTCCTGCTTCTGCTAGCTTAGCGTGTAAAGACTTGTCGCTATTCTCTTCAGCTAAGGTTTCTGATGCTTGTAGGCGATCATCAAACTGTTGCTGGCGAGCTTTAATACGCTCTAGTGAATCTTTTGCATTCATTAACTTTGAGTTACTTGATGCAAATGAATCAGTAATAGTCGCGGTGGCTTTTTGTACGCTTTCAGTGGTTTTAACCATGCTTAGCTGACGTTGATAATCAGTTAATTGACGCTCGGTTTTCTTCACTAATTCTTTTAAGCGTAAAGCATGTGCAGAATAGCTGCTGTTCGCTGTTTCGTGTTCTGCTAGCTCTTGATCTAACTGAGCGATTTTTTCAGCAACTTCAATAGCTAACGCTTCGTTATCTTTTTCAAGTGCTTGAGTTGCATAACCTTCGTGCTCAGTGATGCTGCGTTTCAGGCGATCGATTTCACGGCTTGCTTGCATTTCTTTCGCCATAACGTCAGTTAACTCACGTTTTGCTTTAGTTAAATGCTTTTCTGCGTCACGAATTTCTTGTTCAAAAATACGAGTAGAGTTTGCATCAACAATAGTTTGGCCGACTTCATTTGCGCCGCCACGAAATGCCGTTAAAATTTTATTTAAAATGCCCATGATATGGCTCCTTACTTCAAAAATTCGACAAGTTCGTCGATGACTTCTAAACAGTTATCAGACAATACTGATAATTCCTGCTCGATCTCTTCCATGCTTGAGGTGACTGATAACGCCCCGTAAACCACATATTTATCATCAATTTTTGCAAAAGATGACAAAGGCATTGGAATGTTTAGTTCAAGCATAGTTTCAAACATTTGGGTACGAGTTTCAGTTTTTACTTCGCTCTCATCCCATAAATAACTGATACATAAGATTTGATTGTCAGTTACCGATACAAATACCGGTAATTCTTCACGGCCAGCAACGTTGACTTGTAATACTTCAACATCACCATCAATTGGAAAACAATCAAACTTCAAACCGGTATGGCTAAGGTCGCCAAGTTCTGTCAAATGGTTAGCAATCTTATGGATATTCATATTCGTCCTTATTGACATATTATGTCTTAGGTTTCAAAGATAGCACTTAGACATATTATGTCAAGACTATTTTTGAGTTGGTTAAAAAAGATTCATCCCTTGGTTGTCAGACCAAGATGCTAAGTGGTAATGGTATAGCTGTAATGAGCCAATTCTATTCACTTTGATAGTGTCAGCATCATTATAAAATGTGCCAGGAAACTCAAATGCGCCATGTATAAGCCCGGGAGTCAGCCATTGCTCATTAATGGGCAACGTCTCGTTATGGGCTAGACGTTGCTTGGCATTTTGTCCTGATAAGGTGGCGATAGACCAGCCCCATTCACCAAAGCTTGGCACGTTATGATGGTATTGCTCGACCGAAAACCCTGCCGATTCAATGGTTTTTCCTACAGAAATAAAGGCATTTTGGGCATGATAAGGCGAAGTCGATTGTACCGTCATTGCCCCATCAGCGCTCAATAGCTCGACCAGTTTTCGATAAAATAAATCAGAATAAAGCTTATTTAAATCAGGGTGACTCGGATCTGGCAAATCCACAATAATGGCATCAAATTTTTGATTGTCAGCAATCAGTTTATCAATGCCATTAAAGGCGTCATCATAAATAAGCTTAACGCGAGGATCATTTAGTGCATCGCCATTAAGGGCTAACATGGCATTGCTAACACGCTCTGGCATGTTCTCATGGGGCTCTCTAAACAAGTCGACGAGCTGTTCATCTAAATCCATTAAGGTGACCGATTTTGGATCCCATTTGAAAACTTGCTTAAGCCCTAAGCCATCTCCGCCGCCAATAATTAGCACATTATCCTGCCTTGCACTGGCTGCAAGTGTCGGGTGAACTAAAAAGCTGTGGTAGATGTGCTCATCAATACTGGAGAACTGTAATCGACCATTAATGTATAGCGAATACACTGGCGCTTGACCTTTGCCTCGCAGCCGCTCGGTAAAGGTTAACTGCTGAAAACGGGTAGCTTCTGAATACACCACTTTGTCTTTATATAGCAGGTTATTGAAATTTTGCTCCCAACTGGGGCCGTGCAGTGCCAGTAGCACTAATACTCCTGTGGCGATAAAATGTCCTGCGAGGATCAGTTTAGCCCAGCGGATTTGCTGCCAAAAGCGCCAAATAAACACAAAGCCTGCTAACAAGTTAACACTGGCGGTGAGCGCTGCTGCGAGCTGAATATCTAACGACAGCATGAACAGTACCCAAATAGCCGCGCCAGCACCCGCACCGACATAATCAGCGCCATAAATGGTGCCGGCATTGTGCAGCAAGTGCTCTTCAGATAAGGATTGACGTACGCGGGCAATCAGCGGGATCTCCATGCCGATCATCAAACCTAGAATAACCCCCCAGATATAGGGTAAATATTCACTAAGATTTTGTAATACGCCAATAAAACCGCCGTCAGGTAAATGATCTGGTGGCAGGCCTAAGGTGTTGGCAATAATTAACGGTAATTGCTGGCCAAATCCAATCACGGCGGCGGTAATTAAAATCGCTAATGATCCACAAAATGCCACAATAAGTTCAAGCATCGCAAAGCCGGTGAAGGCACAGCGAATTTTACGAGCGGCAAAGGCGCCAATGCCCATAGACACAATCATAATGCCTATCATGGTGTAAATAGCAGCTTCTAAGGCGCCGAGAATGCGGCCTGCATAGTGGGAAAGTAGGTATTCGTAAATAAGACCACAGCCTGCCAGTAAGGCCATAATGCCCAACAATAGGGCATCATCAAACCAAGCAAGGCTGCGTTTATTCGCTGGAGGCAAGGTGCCTGTTTGAGAAGGGCTATTTTGCTTGTCGCAGCCCTCCTGGCTCTGTTCAAGCAAAGTATTATTCATCTATTTATGCCATTAACGCCGCTAAAATGAGTGCAACAGCAACACTAATTGCTAGTTCAACTGCAGCCACACCGACGTTGTGTTGTTTCTCAACTTCGTCAGTTAGGTTGATTTGAGCTAAAACTAGCTTTTTAACCACAGCAAGTAATAGCGACAACACTACCAGCATGATTATCGAGAAGGTTAACCAGCCGACGATATTCATTAAGTAAGCAGTTGGATCATAGATAATAAAGTGACTGGCCGCTTTAAAGGTAAATGCCATGGCAATCATGTAACCACTGTGACGAATCGCAACGGCTATTTGGCCTTGCTCTAGTGCTTTTTGCATCGAGGCATCTTGATTACGTTTAGCGTATTGGTGCTCACGAAAGCGAGTTAATAACACTAACATTAATTGCGAGATTAAGAAGGCGGTAAAGATAGCAATGAAAGTATCTAAGGTAATATCTTCTGCCCACATTAATACCGATCGAATGATAATTGCTGTGGCAACAGCAGCGGCGGCATCAACGATGGCAACCGACATATTACCATTGATAATTTGGCTGTTTTTATCGATTTCATTTAAGGCAATTTTGTCGTGTAGTACTCGACCAAACTTGATTAAAAGTAAGCCAAATAAGCCGTAAGCTGTCATGCCAATGGCTTCAACAATATACGAATCAGCAGCTTCACCTGTAATCGCCCCTGAAAGTACAATCCCTAATGCCAGAACGGCACCCGCAGTACTAACCCCAAAAGCAAAGTTATCACGCTCTGCGAGTTCAGCGCGGCTGTTTACTCTCACGCTCCAGCCTTGTAAGTAGCGCATTAGCGCCAGTAAGATCACCGCGATGGTCAGATCAATCGCTAAAATTATCGCTAAATCTAGGGTGAGTCCGAAGTCATTTAAAAATGTCATGGTTAGTCCTTATTTGCCTCGGCGTACACCGCGTGTGGTGCGGCTAGTTGAATTACGGAAACTGCTGTCTTTGGAATAATTTGAACGGAACTTACTTGTGCTACGTGCTGTTTTGGTTCCGGCAGTACTGGCTTTAGGTGTTGCAGTACTTTGTCTTGATAAGCTGGTTGAGCCTGTACGTGATTTCGCATACGGGCTATTAAATTGCTTACCTTGAGAATTAAAGGTTTTCTTGGTGTTCTCAAATGTACGATTTTGCGCGCTCGCCTGTTTAGGAGACGTATAACGGTAGCGACCGACATCATTGTAGTAGCTGTAACCACGATTGTTTGACCAGCGGTCATAGCGTACAGGATTCATGATGTTAGAGAACATCGAATACATGCCATACCAGGCCCAAAATGACATGCCGCTTGAATTAGTTTGCCAGCTACCATAAGCGGGGTTACCCACTAGCTGGCTTCCTGCACCAAAATCTTCGCTACCGTTGGCCATTGCTTCGGCTTCACGGCTGATGGCGTTAACCCTTGCCAGCTGTCCACCTGATAAATCAGCCACCACATTAACGGGATCGGAAAGCATGTCATTAAACAAACTTGAATCAGCTGCTTGATAAATATTTTGCGCTTCTTCGAGCTGCTGATCTAAATCAACGAAGTTGGCAGAATCGGCCAGTTCACTGGTTCTGCGTTTTAGTGATTGGTACATAGGGCCACTTGAGGTCGCATCACGCGCCAGTTCATCAAGTAGCGGCACCAGATCAGGCTTACTGTTTTTAAGTAAGCTGGTATATTGTGTCAGTAAGGTGGCATTACGAAGCTCACCTGCGTTTAGCATTGAATCGAGTTGAGTCAATCGCTGCTGTGACAGCTGCTGATATTGCGTAATTTTTTCAGGTCTGTCATCACCACAACCTGATAATGTTATGCACAAGATCAGCGCTGAAAATACTGCAAGGACACGAGGAAGCATGCCAGCCATGTGTTCTCCAAATAGTATAAAATACATATATAAATATAGTATCAAGTCGCATAATTATATGCTTAAAACTGACTAAATATTTACATGGTTCGGTATTACTGTTGTAAAGGATATAGTAGTCTTAATCGAAGGTACAATATCGACTAGCTATTTATGCGATCGTTGATTTTATTGTATAACACACCTTGACATAATATGTCGAATTGAAATGTGTAAGTCTTAGTAATTTGCCAAAGGGATCGGATAAACATGCACAACCAAAGTAACAACGTCTTGTCTGCAGAGCTTAATGAAATTGCAGCACGTTACTGGTTAAGGCTTTGTGAAACATGGCCTGAAATCACTGAAAAACTAACCCAGTCACAACAAGCTGAATTAAAGTTAGTGTTAGGTTTGAGTGATTATATTGCCGAGCAATTGTGCCGTAATCCCCAGTGGATTGAATTGCTATTCGATGGTCAGTTAACTCAGCTCGATAGACAGTCTTTTACTGGTGAATTACACACTAATTTAGCCTCATCAAGCTCAGAAGAGCAGGTTAAAAAACAGCTACGTCAATTTCGAAACTTCCAAATGGTACGTATCGCTTGGCGAGACTTTTTAAATTATTGCGATGTTGAAGAATCACTACTGGATTTATCTAGCTTAGCCGAAGTGCTGGTAATTGGTGCTCGCGATTGGCTCTACACCGATATGTGTCAGCAAATCGGCACCCCAACAGATGAAGAGGGCAATCCACAGCCGTTACTTATTCTCGGTATGGGTAAGCTTGGTGGTCGAGAACTGAACTTTTCCTCTGATATCGATTTGATTTTTACCTTTCCTGAACATGGTGAAACCATCGGTGGTCGCCGCGCTCAAGCTAACCAGCAATTTTTTATCAAAATGGGTCAACGACTGATCAGTCTATTAGATCAAATTACTGTTGATGGCTTTGTGTTTCGGGTCGACATGCGCCTGCGCCCATACGGTGAAAGTGGCCCGTTAGTGGTCAGTTTCAGTGGTCTTGAAGATTACTATCAAGAGCAAGGTCGTGATTGGGAACGTTACGCCATGGTTAAGGCGCGAGTACTCGGGCCTTGGACGCAATATAGTGATGACTTACATGACTTATTAAGGCCTTTTATTTATCGTCGCTATATCGATTTTTCAGCCATTGATTCACTACGGAAAATGAAACGACTTATTGCACAAGAAGTTAGACGCAGACAGCTCACAGACAACATAAAGCTGGGAGCTGGCGGGATCCGCGAAGTTGAATTCGTGGTGCAAAGTTTTCAGCTGATACGTGGCGGACGAGAACCTTCACTGCGACAGCAAAGTTTGTTTGGCGCAATTGATACCTTATATAACCTAGGTCAGTTAGAGTACTTGGCCGTTGATGAGCTAAAACACAGCTACATTTTACTGCGCCGAGTTGAAAATCTACTTCAAGCTCTTGATGATAAGCAAACCCAAACATTGCCCGATAATGCGACTGATTGGCAGCGACTATGCTATGCCATGGGCGAGAGCGATGAGCACAGCTTGCGGGAAAAAATTGCCAATGCCATGGGCAACATTCATCGCCACTTTAAAGATACTGTCGGTGGCGAAGATGAACAGGACTCAAGCGAGCATTGGACTTGCCAGTTATGGCAAATTCATGATCAGGAAAATGCCTTAGCGTTACTTGAAGAGCATGATGTTGAAGATGATAGTTTATGGCCAAGCTTAGATGACTGGCGCAGCAATGTATTAAAACGCTCAATAGGCCCCAGGGGACGTGAAACTCTTGAAAAATTAATGCCTAAATTGTTGGATGAATTATTAGAGCAACCAGTCCCGAGCGTGGCATTAAAAGCGGTATCAGGGGTGTTAGATAAAATTTTAACCCGTACCACTTATCTTGAATTATTGTGTGAGAACCCCGGCGCCCGTCAGCAGCTCATTAGCCTTTGTTGTGCTAGCCCCTGGATTGCCGAAGAGTTAGCGAATTTTCCGATGTTACTGGATGAACTCATCGATCCGGCTCAGCTTTACGATACCACCCCGCTGGATGACTACCCAAGTGAGTTAAGGCAGTACCTATTGCGCGTTCCAGAAGATGACATGGAACAACAGATGGAAGCGTTGCGCCAGTTTAAGCTGTCACAACAGTTAAAAATTGCCGCCGCTGATATTACTGGCGTGCTACCTGTGATGGAGGTGAGCGATCACTTAAGCTACCTTGCAGAAGCCATCATTGAGCAAGTGGTATTACAAGCCTGGCATCAAATTTCCTCAAGGCACGGCATACCTGCAGGTACAAGCTCTGAGAAAATGGGCTTTGCTATTATTGGTTATGGAAAATTAGGTGGCATTGAGCTGGGATATGGCTCTGACTTAGATCTGGTTTTTTTACATAACCATCAAGGCGCAGGCGCTACAGATGGTAAAAGACCGATTGATAATGGCCATTTTTATTTAAAACTTGCGCAGCGCATTGTGCATTTATTTGCTACCCGAACCACCTCAGGTGAGCTCTATGAAGTGGATATGCGCTTAAGACCTTCTGGCGCTTCAGGCTTATTGGTTAGCGAGATTGAACAGTATCGCGAATACCAGCGAGATGAGGCCTGGACATGGGAGCATCAAGCTTTGGTGCGCTCACGTTTTGTTTATGGCGATCATCGCTTAGCGGCACGTTTTAGTGAAATTCGCACAGAGGTGCTATCGCATCAGCGCCAGCTTCCTGAACTTGCGAAACAAGTTCGCGATATGCGCATTAAAATGCGCCAGCATTTATTGAAAGCATCAAACGGTAAGTTCGATTTAAAACAGAGTGCGGGTGGCATTGCCGATATTGAGTTTATGGCCCAGTATTTAGTGTTAGCCTACGCTAACAAAAATAAAGAGTTGTCCATATGGTCTGATAATGTGCGCATTTTTCAGCTATTAGCCGAGCTTGAGATTTTACCTGTGATGACTGCTCAATACCTGACTCAAACCTACTGTTGGCTACGGGATGAAAGTCATCGCCTGACTCTTCAGCGCGCTAAAGGCGAAATCGATGCAGATAAAGCCAATAACAAGGTCAGCGAAATTATTAATATTTATCAGCACATTTTAGGTGAAGAGCTATAACGTCTTGTCTAAAACCGTAGATTTTTGGTTTTGTTAGGATAACGGTGCGGGAAAATAGTGACCTGCACCGTTTTATATAAATTAAAAGCGGTGCAGCGCGGCATTCACACACTGATTCAATTTGATACACCATCTTCATATAAAATTTGTCTTTCTCAGGACTAACTCACAGTCTTGTTACTGCATTATTTTACACTGATTGTTTTGAGCCACCTTAAGCGCGCATTCGTATTGATTGCTTTGTCTATTAGGTGTTTAGTGAACAGGTTTTCTTTGTAAGGATGTAGTGATGAAAAATGCCATTGATATATATGAAGCGCTAAAAGTATTTAATAAGATAACCGACATGGGGCAAAAGCTGGCCGCTGCAGATGGCGACAACTCTAGCTATGAACTATGTGGCTTAAATGCGCAAACAGGCTTTGATGGCTACACAATTATTCTTAGTGACGGCCGAACCTCTTTAACGATTTATTTCCATAATAAATATCAATTTGATTACCCAGATAATGCTGCGTTTGATAATTTTATGGCGCGTTTTGCTGAGGTGATGAAGTACTCAGTATAAACAGCACTATGTCATCAAAAAAATTTTGCGCTTTAGTTGCGCTTTGCTGCACGCTAAAGCTTACCTAAGTGCAATTAATGTTATTTTCTGTAGTTAATTCTCAAAGCTGTTAACTCGCACCATTTAACAGCTAGCGTTACAAATTAGCAGTGAGCTAATTATATACATTTAAATTTTTAAGCTTGTGCAAAGGCGTAAGAGAGTTGACCTCGGCTCGATATCTTGGTTTTTTTGAACATATTCTGGATATGCATTTTCACTGTGTTAACAGAGATCTCTAAATTAGCTGCTATTTCATCATTAGTTAACCCTTGGCAAACTAAGGTTAACACTCGCTGTTCTTTTTTGGTGGTTAACGACAGTAACTCTATCTGACGTTGGGTATTAGGTTGGCGTTTCTTAGATTGGATATAACGTGACATGGCATCATTACTGAAATAAAGCTTATTATTATTGACACTTTTAAGGGCTTCAATAATTTCGACTTCAGAAGCATTCAATGTGAGTGCGCCATGAAAGCCGTTGGATATCAATAAGGTTTCGCATTCTATATTAAGATTAGGACAAAAAACTAAATGCTTACCTGTAGTAAGAATATCAGCTGAAATTAAATAAGCTTGTTGATGAGGGTCTTCTAAATAGTGAATAAGAAATTTTGGCCTTTTATCGGCAGCTTTACAGGCAAAGTTTAGTGAGTCATAGAAGGCGGTTTCAATATTGAGTAATCCTGAGATTTTAGATACTTGCAGGGCCTGTGGTTCTGGAAGTTGTTTAAAAATCACATCTGAAAAAATCATTTCGGCTACATCCCTGTTATTTGGGCTACTATTGAAAATCCGTTCAATAGCAAATTTATATATTAAAGACAGGCTCTTTTACTAATAGCCGATACATTAAACTATTAAGTTTTACTTTTAAAGCGAAAAGCTCGGAATTGACCTGCAACTTGTGTAAAAGAAATGTTATTTGTTGTTTTAATAAAGTTGGTTTAGTATATGTCAAAATTAATAATAAAGGAAACTGATTGGTATGAATAACAAAGGAAATGGGGTTACTTTTATTGGCCCTGATACTTCATTGGATGGAGATATGACTGTACAGGGACCTGCTTTGGTTGCCGGTAAAGTTAAAGGTGTTATTCGTTCAACAGACCAAGTTAAAATTGAAGTTGGTGGCGAAATTGACGGTGAGCTTTTTTGTCAAGAATTAAGAGTTTGTGGTGAATTTAAAGGTAAATTACATTGCAACAGTTTAGTGATTGTAAGCTCTGGTGTAGTTGAAGGTGATGTATCTAGCCATAAAATGGAAATTTATGATGGTGGTCAATTTTTAGGTGCCAGAACCAAGGGCCCTGAAGAAGGCGTATTACCCCAAGCAACTGTTGAAGATAAGCCAGAAGCACAAGTCACAGAAGCCTATGCTTTCCCAAAGACTGAAGCGCCTGTTGCAGAGGCGCCGATAGCTCAAGCTGCAAATAAGGGACATTTTAACAATCTTAAGCCAGAGCCTGTAGTAAAAACTACCGTAGCGGTTCAGGTGAAAACAGATGTTAATAAAGCCGAACCTAAGAAAGTCGATGTTAAGGCTGAACCTGCACCTGCCACAACTCAGATTAAACCACAGACTCTTGCAGAAATTAATTCACAGACCAGTGGTAGTAGCGCTGCAACTGCAAATTCTCGAGTAGAGCCTCAAGTAAATACAGATGCTCATAATAACCCGAAGCCAGTTGCAGAACCTAAGCCTAAGTCAAAACTTGAGATTAAGCCGCAACCGAATCCTCAAGCTCAACTTGCTGCAGCAGAAGCGGCGAGAAAGGCTCAAGAGAAATCATCAGGTTCAGGTGCTAAGCTATTTGTCGCGGCTATCGCTGTTGCTGCAATTGCTGGCGCGGTTTATAAAAAAGATGAATTGACTCAATTGATTGAATCAAAGCCTGTTACAGCTTCAGTGGTGAAACCGGCAACGACGGTTATTGATATTGAACCACAGCAAATACAGCCAGCAGAAAACCAAATTGAACTTGCTAAGGCAGATGAAGTACTTGAGCCTTCAGTTAGTGTTGCGCTTACCACTGATATTGACGAGTCTGAAATTGTGACTACTGCAAATGATGCGCCTGACTCGGCAATTGAAATGCAAGCAACAGCATCAGCTGAAACAGAAGCAGAACTTGAAGTGACAGAAACTGCTTTAGCTGATGAAACTGAAGACTTGCTTGCCAGTGTGAATGAGGCTGTTGTAGCAGTTGAAGATGAAGTGGTCAGTCAGCCTCAAGTTGATAGCTTAATGGCAGATCTACTCGCTGAAGAGACGACTGATGAGGTTGCAAGTTCAGCAGAAGCAACTGACACGGTTGGCAGCTTATAAATTTTTAAAAGCTAATCTGCAAATAAAAAGGCCTTCATTAGAAGGTCTTTTTATTTATGCTTTCTTTAATGTGTTTATTTTTATATCAGTAACATCCCCCCCTTCCGCACAGCTTTTCTTTGTTCATTTTGACACTTTTTTAACTGCGTAATTCTTATTATCAAGTATTCAAATAGTTATAAACGCTTCGCTCTAATGTTGTGCGCGCCAAATTAAAGTTGCACCTTATTAGTGCATGAAAAGACTTTTTTATTTAACTTATATTTTAAAATGCTATACGAATCATGGTTTTACATGATTGGCCTGATGATTGAATTGTATTTGTAAACAAATTTATAACAATCACACTTTTGGAGGTCGAGATGAAACTCGTCAGCGCTATCATCAAGCCATTTAAATTGGATGATGTCCGTGAAGCTATTGCAAGCATGGGCATTGAAGGAATGACTGTTACCGAAGTAAAAGGTTTCGGTCGTCAAAAAGGTCACACTGAGCTATATCGTGGCGCAGAATACCAAGTCGACTTTCTTCCTAAAGTGAAGTTGGAAATTGCTACTAAAGCAGAAAACTTAGATATGTTAATTGAAGCCATTACGACAGCGGCTCATACCGGCAAGATTGGCGATGGCAAAATTTTTGTTACTGATCTTGAGCAAGCTATCCGTATCCGTACGGGTGAGCTAGATAACGAAGCACTATAAGGGGAATGTAATGGAAGAGTTAGCAACGTTAGGCACAACCGTCACCGAATTACGTTTCGCATTAGATACGTTTTATTTTCTAATATCAGGTGCGTTTGTCATGTGGATGGCAGCAGGTTTTGCAATGCTTGAGGCGGGCTTAGTTCGTTCAAAAAATACCACAGAAATTTTAACTAAAAATGTATGTTTATATTCAATCGCCTGTGTGATGTTCCTGTTAGTGGGTTACAACATCATGTATGTCGATAACACTGAAGGTGGCTGGTTACCATCATTTGGTTCATTAATTGGCTCACAAGCCGCTGATGCAGATCATGCGCTGGAGTCTGACTTCTTCTTCCAAGTTGTATTTGTTGCAACGGCAATGTCAATTGTGTCTGGTGCAGTTGCAGAGCGAATGAAGCTTTGGTCTTTCTTAATCTTTGCAGTGGTATTAACCGCGGTTATCTACCCAATTGAAGGTTACTGGACTTGGGGCGGTGGCTTCCTTTCTGCTGCTGGTTTCGTTGACTTCGCTGGTAGTGGTATTGTACATATGGCCGGTGCAGCAGCAGCTATCTCAGGAGTACTATTACTGGGTGCTCGTAAAGGTAAGTATGGCCCAAATGGTGAAGTTCATCCTATCCCAGGTTCAAACTTACCAATGGCGACATTAGGTATGTTTATCTTATGGATGGGTTGGTTTGGCTTTAACGGTGGTTCACAATTATTAGTTTCAGACGCAGAAAATGCTTCAGCAGTGGCTAAGATTTTTGTAAACACTAACTCAGCAGCCGCTTTCGGTGCAGTTTCAGCATTATTAGTTTGTAAAGTTGTCTGGGGTAAGGCTGACCTAACCATGATTTTAAATGGTGCATTAGCGGGCTTAGTGGCTATTACAGCAGACCCATTATCACCTTCACTATTAATGTCAGGTGTCATTGGTATCGTCGCTGGTGGTGTGGTTATCTTCTCAATTGTTGCCTTTGACCGCATTAAAATTGATGACCCAGTAGGTGCAATCTCTGTACATGGTGTTGCCGGTTTCCTAGGTCTAATGCTAGTACCATTATCAAATGCTGATGCAAACTTTGGTGCTCAGTTATATGGCGCAGCAGTTATCTTTGCTTGGGTATTCTCAGCTTCATTCGTAGTATGGTTTATCCTTAAAGCGACAGTGGGTATCCGTGTTACTGAAGAAGAAGAGTACAACGGTATGGATGCATCTGACTGTGGTGTTGATGCTTACCCAGAGTTTGTTTCAATCAAATCAGCTGGATAATAGATTGCTTTAAACACTGAGCATGTTAAAACTAAAAGCAGAACCTTAGGGTTCTGCTTTTTTGTGACTCTTAAAAAGTGAACAAGTGTGACGAGTGAATAAGTGCAATGAGGTTTAACATGGTTAATTACTTTCAAGTATTGATGATTGCTTTACTTATCAGTATCAGCTTTTTCGCCACTGCGGGAAAAGTGGTTGTGAGAAAGACATCTGAACCATTTGACGCTTTTGCAATACGAAATCAAGTTCAGCAGGACTATCAATGGCAGCAAATGCTCAAAATGCAGCAGCAAATTAATATTTTACAAGCTCTGCCGAATGGCTGTTTGGTATTCGCTGCGCCATACCGTTATTTTAATTGCGCCGGTAATTCCTACCGACCATACACCTATCAAAACCAAGAGGTGTTTATTCAAATTGACCCGCCAGTTGCCAAGTAATAATGAAATTCAAATATTCGCCACTGGCTTAAGCTTTTTACATTCATCTTTTGTAACTTTTTCAAAATCGCAATTCTGCCACTAACTTCTATGCTTAATGATAGGCTTTTATGTGGGGTAGAATTATGTTGCATCATGATGACGTTTCTTCGAAAAATTCATTAATAATTCAATCTTTTGGTTTTTCACGCCTTAATCTCTGTTTTTATTTACTAATATTGATTTTTATTTCAGGCTGCTCTAGCACGTCGAGTATCAATAAAGCCAAGGTTAATGTCAGTGGCTTATTTAACGATAGTTATTTTAATGAGGTAGATATTCCCGCTACAGCAGAGATTTACAATTTACCTGATGAGATAGTTACTGAAATACAGCGTGATTTTGCTCGCTCAGGTGGCGTTAACGGCCTTAAAATACCGGTAAACCTTTGGCTGGCTGAATACATCAATGCTCAAGAGGGGGGCTTTGAATATCGAGATCACTACACCCGAATGGCCAGCGTGACAGCCCTTGAGCGGGCGGGTAACTGCATGTCGCTGGTGGTACTGACAACTGCTATCGCACAGGTACTTGATGTCCCTGTAAAGTTTCAAGATATTGATGTAGAACCCATATGGGATAGAAGGGGAGGTTTTTACCTCGTAAATGGTCACGTAAATATGAAACTACTGCACCGTGACACTCCCAATAGTATTAGTCTTCACGGTTCGGACATATTAGTGGATTTTTTGCCTGAGCGCTCAATACGCTCATACCGTGTTAAGCAAATTAATAAACAAACCTTATCTGGAATGTACTTTAATAATGTTGCAGCAGAAGCATTAGTACGCGGTGACTACGACTTAGCGTATGCATTGGTAAAACGGGCTATTGAGTTAGACCCGTATCACGTCAATAGTATTAACACTCTGGCGGTGATTTATCGTCATAAAGGATTAGATGAACGGGCAGAAAAAGCCTATCGCTATGTGCTTCAGTTAGAACCTAAAAATATCACTACCCTGTATAATCTTGCATTAATATTAGGTGAGCAAGAGCGACTAGAAGAGTGGAAACAGGTTCATAAAATTCTTGAATTAGCCCGCATTAATAACCCATTCTATTACTTTGATATGGCCCAAGAGGCGTATTTTGAAAAGCAATATCAAGAAGCCTTAGTGTGGTACAAACGTGCGGTTGAACGGGCGGATTACCGCCATGAGTTTTATTTTGGTTTGTCCCGTGCCTACTGGGCAACAGGCGATCAAAGACGTGCCAAGAAAACCATGCAAAAGGCGCTAGATCTTAGCCATGATGAGACCAATCAAGATCGTTATAAAGGTAAGCTGCAAGCTATGATGCGCCATTAATATAATAAGGCCTAGTTACTTTAGCCACTTACAGCGTGTTAGCTGCAAGTGGTTTTTTATTGCTTGATATATTTTGATAGCAATAATCGAAGGAACAGACTCAAGATTAAAGCGAATTGAATTGAAGATAATTTTAGAAATGAATGAATTTATTAGATATTTTATATTTAGAATATGAAAGCTATTTAATAACAGTAATTTAAATTGAATAATTTGATAAAACCGTAGATTGGATGTTTTATTGTATGCTAGTGTTTGAAATATAAAGCTGTCCGTAATGCTTTACTGCTCAACGTTTAACGTTTAACGTTGGCATAAATAACTGTTTGCTGGAGTTGTATAAACTATGTATTACAAAAATGATGACGTTAGAATTGATGAGATAAAAGAATTATTGCCCCCAATTGCTATTTTAGAGCGATTTCCGGCGTCAGAAGCAGCATCAGCAACAGTGTTTAATGCACGAGATAGCATTCATAGAATTTTAAACAAACAAGATGATCGCTTACTTGTTGTTATTGGCCCTTGTTCAATACATGATCCCGTCGCAGCTTTAGATTATGGCAAGCGTTTAATTGCTCTACGTGAGCAATTTAAAGATCAACTAGAAATTGTAATGCGTGTTTACTTCGAAAAGCCTCGTACTACGGTAGGTTGGAAAGGGCTGATCAATGATCCTTACATGGACAATAGCTTTAAGCTTAATGACGGCCTACGAACAGCGCGTAAATTATTGGTCGATTTGAATGAATCTGGCATACCAGCCGCCGGTGAGTTTCTTGATATGATCACGCCGCAATATGTGGCAGATATGATGTGTTGGGGAGCCATCGGTGCCCGTACTACAGAGTCACAAGTGCACCGTGAGCTTGCTTCAGGTTTATCGAGCCCTGTAGGCTTTAAAAATGGTACTGATGGCACCATTAAAGTGGCGATTGACGCGATTGGTGCAGCAAGTGCTCCGCACCACTTTTTGTCAGTCACCAAGTTTGGTCACTCAGCTATTGTATCCACGAAAGGTAATCCAGATTGCCATATTATTCTGCGCGGCGGTAAAGAGCCTAATTATAGCCAACCTCATGTTAGTGCTATTGAAACTCAATTAGAGAACGCCAAATTGCCTGCTAACATTATGATTGATTTTAGCCACGCTAACAGCAGTAAAGACTTTAATAAACAGATGCTAGTGGCTGAAGATGTTGCTGGGCAAATTAGCCAAGGCAATCACAATATTTTTGGGGTGATGGTTGAAAGCAACATTGAAGAAGGCCGCCAAGATCTCGTGGTCGGCAAGGAGTTGTGTTACGGCCAAAGCATAACTGATGCATGTATTGGCTGGAGTGATACTGAAAAGCTATTAGCCACGTTAAATCAAAGCGTATTAAATCGCCGCGGCTAACAGTGCTGCTTGTCTCCAATAATTAAGGCGCTTTTTAGCGCCTTAATTATTGCTATTAGCTAAATATTCATTGGCTTTTGCAAGGCTACCAAAAGCAGAAATAAGATTATTTCTTCCCTTATCCTGAAGCTCAGGGTTACCAGACTCAATCATCATCCACACCCAAGTTTGAATTAATTGCATTGGTGGAGCCTGCGTTTTTGCTGCGTCTAACATATTGCGTCCTTTGAACTGGGAATAAAGGTGAATGATTAATGGAAATCGCTAACAAGTAACGAGTAAAGAGTAGCAAATTCTTTTTCGTTGCAGAACTGTAAACCAAGCTGATTTTGCAATATTTTGTGTTTTTTTGCTAAAAAATAACCTTTGATACTAGCAAATGATAATATCTGTAAGTCTAAAGTGCTATTAGCGTCGATATTAAACGCTATGATGATTTAATTTTGGCTGCTTAAAACAAATTCTTTAGTCTTGCTCAAATCAAGTCACACTAAATTGGCGACTAAGTGTTAACTTAGTGTGGTGGCAAAAGTAAAAGCTAGTTTCGAAATAAACATTCTTAAATTTAATCATTGGTGGTAATGAATGAGACCGTCGGCGTATTTTGATGGACCAGTAGGCAAGCTTAATTGGAAAGTCGTTGGGTTATTAGTGCCCTACTTATTTGAGTTTAAAGGTCGCATCTTTTTGGCGATGTTGTGTTTGGTCATTGCCAAACTTGCTAGTGTTGGTTTGCCATTTATTTTAAAAGACTTAGTCGACAGTTTAGATGGCCAACGCACCGCAGCTATTGTTGCTGTGCCTATTGCATTAGTGCTTGCATATGGCGGGGTGCGCTTTTTAAATGTAGTCATTGGCGAAATTCGTGACACCTTGTTTGGTCGGGTGACTGAAAGAGCCATTCGCCGTTTAGGCTTGAGCGTATTTGAGCATTTGCACCGCCTAGATCTTGATTTTCATTTAGACAGACGAACCGGCGGGTTATCAAGAGATATTGAGCGCGGCACCAGTGGTGTGAGTTTTCTGATGCGCTTTATGGTGTTCAATATTGTGCCGACATTATTAGAAATTGCTTTAGTGGTTGGCATTTTCCTTTATAACTACGGTGTTGGCTTTGCGCTTATTACCTTGGTTGCCGTGGTTGCTTATATTGGTTATTCAATTGTGGCCACTGAGTGGCGCACCGGCTATGTTAGGGATGCTGCAAGGGCTGACTCTTTATCGAATACTCGCGCCATCGACAGCTTATTAAATTATGAAACAGTTAAATACTTTAATAATGAGCAATATGAGTCAAATCGCTATGATTCTGCACTAGAGCAGTGGGAGGTCGCAAAACGTAAAAACCGTCTATCATTATTTGCTTTAAATGCGGGCCAAGCGTTAATCATCGCTGTGGCGATGACGGCGATGATGTGGCTAGCCGCTTCAGAAGTTACCGCAGGTAATATGAGCTTAGGTGATTTTGTATTAATTAATGCTTTTATGATGCAGCTGTTTATCCCGTTAAATTTCTTGGGTTTTGTGTATCGTGAAATACGCGGGGCACTGGCTAATATTGAGCGGATGTTTGATTTATTGGATAAAGTGCCCAGCATTAATGATAAAGCGAATGCCACAGATATCTCGCCAACGATTGGCGCGTTGTCATTTCATGATGTGAACTTTAATTACGATAACAGACCCATTCTTAAAGGGGTGAGCTTCACTGTACCAGCGGGACAAAAAGTCGCAGTGGTGGGTGAAAGCGGCGCCGGAAAATCCACTTTAATAAAACTGTTGTTTCGCTTTTATGATGTAAACTCTGGCGCTATTAGTATCGATGGCACAGATGTTAGAGGCCTATCGCAACAAGCGCTGCGGCAATCTATTGCAATCGTCCCTCAAGATACTGTTTTGTTTAACGATAGCATTTTTCAAAATATCCAATATGGTCGCCCTGATGCGACTGAAGCTGAAGTTAAAAGTGCAGTAGCGCTGGCGAATTTAACTGAGTTTATTGAGTCATTACCACAGCGCTGGGATACTAAAGTCGGCGAGCGCGGTCTTAAACTTTCTGGCGGAGAAAAGCAGCGCGTTTCCATTGCCAGAGCAATATTAAAAGCTGCGCCGATACTAGTCTTTGATGAAGCGACATCATCTTTGGACAGTAAATCAGAGCAAGCAATATTAACGGCGATAAAAGATGCTGCTAAAGGTCATACGAGTTTGGTGGTGGCACATCGATTATCCACCATTATTGATGCCGATAAAATTGTGGTACTTAAAGATGGAATGGTGGCTGAACAAGGGACCCATAACACCTTGTTAGCGCTTAATGGGGTCTATGCCAAACTATGGAAAATTCAAAATGAGCAGGCGCTCTCCCTCTGATAAGTGGCTGTTAGCAGTTTTATCTCTTTGATAGTGGCGTTTTTGTGTATAATTAGTATTAATTGCCTTGAAAGGATTGAGTTCGTATAGGTAAGTAGGAAGTTAGTTGGTAATTAAATCTAGGTATGGAGGTCGTGGGTGCAAAACATTTCTTTAATAGCAGCCTTAGAAGGTACACAACATAAAGTGACTACTGATTGGTTTGCAATTATGGCAACGCTTGAAAATCGAGAAATGAATCAAGATGAACTACAAACTGTTTATGATGAGTTGTGCGCAGGATTGATTGTTACCACTCGCGGTTTAACCTTGGCTAAAATCAATGACAATAACAGTGAAGATAGTTTACTAAAAGCCGATGATAGTGCCGAAGATGTTTTTATTTAAATCACCGACTAGTCATGTTTAGCTGCGAATATAGTAGCTAAATAGCCATCAAGCTTAAATTACCACAAGTTTCCAAGCCAGAAAAAGCAATCTAATTGCTTTTTCTGCTAACTATAATCTGTTATTGACCTTTGGTGGATTTAGCCTATTAAGGGAATGCTTTTAGCGCTCACCACTGTTATAGCAAAGACTTAAATAGTGCGATTTATTAACGGCTTATTAAGCGTTTTTAGACCAACTATTACAAACCATTTTAATGATTGACTCTGCGTTAGCATCAAGGGTTAATCGTCTGATTTCGCCTTGGTTAAAACAGATTTTCTCACCTTCAATTTCTGACATCCTTTCGCAGTTATTACAGGTTAATGATATTGTCTTTGCAGACATCATTGGCGTCATTAATGAATGTGATACTTTCAAATGTAAACCCTTTTGATAAAAGCTTGCTCTAAGTCACGATTTTACACCTAAATGGGGCTTAGTTCAAAATTAGAACTGGCCAATTAATTAGCGATAAGTCTAATAGCTATAATACGGCTACTGGTATAAGTGCTGCGGATCATGTGCGTCCAAATCAGTATTGCCGATAAAACTTATCTAATGAAATAGATACGCCACTGTCAGTGACTATTCTCGCATGATGGCGGGTTAATTGTCTTGGCTCACTCACCCCACAAGAATGAGCAATAACCTTTAAATCATAATGCAGTGAGCGATTGTAGCTTGCCACTCTTGCCGACTTATTGCGCGGATCTAAGCCTTGCTGTAATTTTTTGTTATGGGTCGTGATACCCGTTGGGCAGGTGTCTTTGTTGCATTGCAATGCTTGAATGCAGCCTAAAGCAAACATATTACCTCTCGCTGAGGCAATAAAGTCTGCCCCCGTTGCCAGTGCCCACGCCACTTGCGAGGGCAGCACCATTTTACCGCTGGCAATAATTTTTATGCGTTGTTTGAGGCCTTTGTGTTTTAACAGGTTAACTAAAATTGGCAGGCTTTCTTTAAGCGGTAAACCCACATGGTCCATTAATGCCTGCGGCGCAGCGCCAGTACCGCCTTCTGAGCTGTCTAAAGTAAAAAAATCCGGCGCGTGTTCAATGCCTCGTAGCAGTATTTCTTCACATAAATTAATGAGCCATTGCTCGTCTCCAACGACGGCTTTGATACCTGTGGGTTTACCGGTGATATTACGGATATGCGCGACCATATCCAGAATATCGCCGACCTGATTAAATTCAGGATGGCCATTGGGGCTTATTGAGTCTTCCCCAACAGGAATGCCTCTAATGGCGGCGATCTCACTGGTGACCTTAAGGCCAGGTAGGATCCCGCCTTTACCGGGTTTTGCGCCTTGGCTTAACTTAATCTCAAACATTTTTACCTGATCATGGGCTGCGATTTGCTCAAGTTTTTGATCATCCAATAACCCTTGCTCATTACGTACACCATATTTGGCGGTACCAATTTGAAATACTAAGTCACAGTTACCTTTAAGGTGATGTTCACTTAATCCGCCTTCGCCAGTATTTAACCAGCAACCCGCTTGGGCCGCGCCATGGGATAGCGCAGTAATCGCTGGGCGCGAGAGCGCACCAAAACTCATCGCAGATATATGGCATACTTTCGCTGTCGCATAGGGATGAGTACAGTTTGTACCAATGGTGATGACAGCGTCATTATGTTCATCAGAATCGTATTTAGGAAAGGCCGCATTTAAAAACATAATGCTGCCAGTTTTATCGTGGCTTTGGGTTGAGCCAAAGGCAATGGTGCGGTTTATGCCTTTGGCAGCGCGATAAACCCAACTGCGTTCGGCGCGATTAAAGGGCAATTCTTCTCGATCTTGGGCAAAAAAATACTGCCTGAAAAATTCACCCTGTTTTTCAAATAAGTATCTAAATCTGCCAATAACTGGATAGTTATGCCTAATCGCTTGCTTGGTTTGTAATTTATCTGCGAGATACATATAAATTATCGCGATAAAGAACAGTGCGATAAACGCAAGAAATAATCCCGTAAAAACTTCTAATCCCCAAATAAACCAATTCTTCTGCATTTTTGTTCCTTAAAAATGATCTGTTTGATGCAAATTTGACGCTAGCCTGTGATTATCTGCGTTTATTTTAACCAGATATGCAGATTTATGACTATCCTCAGTATGGCTGATGGGGGATATTTATGACAAAAAATTTGACCTTGTTCTAGCTAAGTATAAGTAAGCGATAGAGTTTGATTGCTATTAAAACAGTTTTACCCAGCTATTGCCGAAGGCGTTGATCAAACCTATAGTTTAATACAGTAAGGTCTAGCCAAATGTTGTTTAAAGACCCTGCCAGTAGATAAATAGCAGATCTAAAATCAAGGAATTACCCTATGTGGACAACTGGTACTGTAATTGAACGTATAGATTGGAATGACAAGTTGTTTTCGCTGCGTATTCGCGCCGATGTTGAGCCATTTATTGCCGGTCAGTTTATTAAACTGAGTCAGATGCGTGACGATAAGCGCATTGCTAGAGCCTACTCTATCGTTAACCCACCCGGTAAAGATTATGTCGAAGTGCTGGCCGTCGCTGTTGAAGATGGTCAGTTATCTCCAGATTTACAGGCACTTAAAATTGGCGATAACATCGAAGTAACCACCAAGGCATCAGGCTTTATGACTTTAGATGAAATCCCCTCAGGGGCACTTCAAGGCCCTGATTTGTGGTTTTTGGCAACTGGCACTGCCGTGGGGCCTTTTATATCGATTATGGAAACAGCAGAGCCGTGGCAACGGTTTGAAAAAGTGGTGCTGGTGTACGGTGTGCGGATGATTGCAGACTTGGCTTATTTACCCCAATTACAAGCGCTGCAGCAACAATATCCCGAAAAATTTGAACTGATACCTATTGTCACTCGTGAAGAATATAAAGACGGCTTATCTTGTCGTATCCCTGATGGGTTAAGTAGCGGTCTCATTGAACAAGCGGCTGGAGTTACCTTGTCGCAAGATAACTCACAAGTACTTATTTGTGGTAATCCAGGAATGATTTCTGATGCGCAAACGGTACTAATAGAAAAGGGGTTAGTGAAGAATCTACGTCGAGCACCAGGGCAAATTACCGTCGAAAAATATTGGTAGCCTGCTTTTAAATAGACTTTCGTTAGCGAGTAACTAGCGAGCTGTAGCTTGTTAGTATTTCGGCAGTAACATTGCTGTAACTCGCATTATCAATGGCTAAACTGTTTATTCGCTTGCTGCGAAAAGCGCAGAAGCTGTAATTAATGCAGTACATTTAAAAAATATATTTTAATCTTAGTTAGCTTATATCCTTAAACAATACTTGCTCCTTAGATAGTGATCTATTACCCTTATTGCAATTGATAACTGTTATCATTTCTATAAGCAGTTACTCGTTAGTATTATGAAAGTCCCCCTGTACGGGGCCATTATGCTGATAAAAAGTAACGCAACGCCAAGGAGAATTTGGAATGAAGTCGTTTAAGCGTCTGGCACTGTTAGGATTAGCAGCAGTATCGTCACTAAGTTCAATTTCAGCAACCGCTGCTGAAGATCTTACTATCTATTCTTATCGTCAAGCTTTTCTAGTAGAACCCATTTTAGCGCAATTTACCGAACAGACTGGCATCAAGGTGAATGTGGTTTTTGCCAAAGATGGCATCGCTGAGCGTATTGCTCGTGAAGGGCGCTTATCTCCTGCAGATCTAGTGTTAACCTCTGACTTTTCTCGTTTAATGGAACTCGTTGATAAAAAATTAGTTGTTGATGTGAATAGCGAGACTTTAAATCACAATATCCCGGCCCAATACCGCTCACCGAGTAACGATTGGTACGCATTAACCATGCGGGTACGTAATGTTTATTCTTCAAAAGAGCGTTTAGGTAAGCTAGATATTAATTATGAAGATTTAGCCTCTGAGCAATATAAAGGCAAAATCTGTACTCGTAGTTTCAAGCACCCTTATAACATTGCCCTGGTTGCTTCAATGATTGCCCATCACGGTGAAGCTGAAACCAAAACGTGGTTAGAAGGGCTTAAAGCCAATTTAGCTCGTAAACCACAAGGCAATGATCGCGCGCAAGTTAAAGCGGTAAACGAAGGTTTATGTGATATCGCCTTAGGTAACAGTTATTACTTTGGTAAGATGATTAAGGACCCTAAGCAAAAAAGCTGGGCTGAATCAGTGGAAATCAACTTTCCTAACCAAGATAACCGCGGTGCCCATATAAATGTTTCAGGT
The DNA here is from genome assembly GCF_041469325.1 of Shewanella sp. 10N.286.51.B8. NCBI lineage: Bacteria > Pseudomonadati > Pseudomonadota > Gammaproteobacteria > Alteromonadales > Shewanellaceae > Shewanella > Shewanella sp. 10N.286.51.B8. Next base: position 37,726 of record NZ_JBFRKG010000018.1, on the reverse strand, counting down.
ATGGCACTAGCTAAGTTTGCCCCAAACAAAGATAATGCTATAAAATTGATGGAATTTTTATCATCTAATGTAGCTCAAAGTCTTTACGCAGAAGTCAACATGGAATATCCGGTAAAAGCCGATGTTGCCCCTTCTGACATGGTAGCCTCTTGGGGGGACTTCAATGCAGATAGTCTTCCAATCTTTAAGCTAGCAGAAAACCATCAAGCGGCAGTGAAGCTAATTGATGAAGTAAAATTTGATCTGTAAGGATGCTTTATTTCGCCGCGTTAACCGATAACGCGGCATAGACTGGAAAGTATTTATGATCTTAGGCTTAACCAGAGGCTGGTCGTTCGCTGGTTATGCAATTGCGGTAATATTAATTTTGCCGCTTTTTGCACTTTTAGTACAAGCTACACTCCCTGACGAAGCTGTTTTTAGTCACTTAATTGACACCGTTTTACCGACCTATATTAGTAACAGCCTATTGCTGATGCTGAAGGTCTGTGTCGGTTCCTTAGTGATTGCAGTGCCAGCCGCTTGGTTGGTAGCTCGTTGTCATTTCCCTGCTAGACGTTACTTTCAATGGGCGCTGCTATTGCCACTGGCAATGCCTGCTTATATTGTCGCGTATGTGTATACCGACATGCTTGATTACGCCGGTCCTGTACAAAAGTTGCTAAGGCAAGTGTTTGGCTGGACGTCCCCGCAAGATTATTATTTCCCTGATATTCGCAGCCTAACCGGCGCAGCAATTATGCTGTCATTGGTGTTATTTCCTTATATCTATTTATTAGCCAGAACGGCTTTTATGGAGCAATCTTCCAGCCTATTGCACGCCTCTAGAATTATGGGCTGTAGCCCGTGGAAAAGCTTTTGGCGTTTAGGCCTGCCAATGGCAAGGCCGGCACTTGCAGTAGGGATGGCATTAGTGGCAATGGAAACCGCTGCCGATTTTGCTACAGTGAGTTACTTTGCGGTGCCAACCTTAACCACTGCGGTATACGACACTTGGCTGGGTTATGGCAGCTTATCGGCAGCAGCAAAATTATCAGCCATTATGTTGCTGGTGATTTTTGCCATGGTGGGTTTTGAGCGATTTGCCAGACGCAAACAAGAGTTATATCAAAAGCAGTCTAGGTTAACTGAATCAGACAGATACCAGCTAAAAGGTGTTAAAGCTTGGCTCGCCTTTGGCTATTGTAGCCTGCTGATTGGTCTCGCGTTTTTATTACCTTTTATTGTATTAAGCGGCTACGCCATCGACTACTTTGACCAGAGCTGGAACAGCCAGTTTTGGCAATACAGTTTCAACAGTTTGTATATTGCCCTCGTCGTGAGTTTTATATGTGTGCTACTGGCATTAGTGTTGATGTTTGTTAGGCGCGTAAGCCCCCGTCGGGCAGACCTATTACCTTCACGATTAAGTAGCACAGGCTATGCCATACCAGGCACAGTGCTGGCTATTGGCGTGTTGGTGCCATTAACGTATTTAGATTTTGCTATAAATGATGTCTATGACTATTTTGGTGCGCGCGGCCCAGGATTGTTATTTACCGGTAGCGTTATCGCGCTAATTTTTGCTTTTTGCGTTCGCTTTGTGGCGATATCTATTGGCAGCATTGAAAACAGCTATAAACGTATTTCGCCTTCCTTGGATATGGCCAGTATTACCATGGGGCAAAAGCCGACTAAGTTATTATGGCGAGTGCATTTACCGCTGCTACGCAAAGGCATTTTTGCAGGGGCATTATTAGTGTTTATTGAAAGCATGAAAGAGCTACCCGCAGCGCTATTGTTAAGACCCATTGGTTTTGAAAACCTCGCCACCTATGTATTCCAGTTTGTCTCCGATGAACAACTCGAACATGGCGCTTTGGCTGCTATCGTGATTGTGTTAGTTGGGTTAGTGCCATTGATTTATCTAAACCGTTCATTGGAGCAAGAGAGCTAATATGTCCACATTGACCATTCAAAATGTAAAAAGTGACTACCAAGGACAGGTGATTCTTAAAGGGCTCGATCTCACTTTAGAACAAGGTGAAATCGTTGCACTGCTTGGCCCAAGTGGTTGCGGAAAAACCACCTTATTACGTGCTATTGCAGGTTTACAGGCCATCAGCCAGGGCTGTATTTCAATTAATGGTGAGTGTTTAAGTGGTGACAACACGTTTGTTGCCAGTGAACATCGCGGCATTGGAATGATTTTCCAAGACTATGCCTTATTTCCGCACTTAACTGTCAGTGAGAATGTGTTATTTGGGGTCAATGGGCTGGATAATAGTCAACGTAAAACCCGGCTTGAAGAGATGCTACAACTGGTCAAGCTTGAAGGGCTAGAGTCGCGTTACCCCCATGAGTTATCAGGTGGACAACAGCAACGGGTATCTATTGCTCGTGCATTAGCCTATGAGCCTGAATTATTATTACTTGATGAACCGTTTTCTAACATTGATGCCCAAGTACGAAATGAAATGATGTTAGAGATCAGGCAAATATTAAAACAGCGTAATGTCAGTGCGGTGTTTGTGACCCACAGTAAAGATGAGGCCTTTGTGTTTGCTGATAAGCTGGCATTGTTTAAAGATGGCGCCATTGTACAACACGGTTTAGCTGAAACCCTCTATGCTCACCCTAAAGAGCGTTATGTGGCTGATTTTCTTGGTGCGGGTAATTATTTATCTGTGATGGTGAAAAATCAGCAGCAAGTGTCATCTATTCTGGGATTAATTGAAAGTACCTCTGAGTTATCTCAAGCTGCTAACTATCAAGGCCAGTTGCTACTTAGACCGCAACAGATTGATCTACAACCTGCTTCTCAAGGCCATGGTGAAATTATTGAGCGTCGTTTTCTAGGTACAATTTGTCATTATTGGGTTAAGGTAGGACAACAAACGCTCGAAGTTAGAAGCCAATTAACTGAACTGACCTTAGGTCTGAAAGTCAATTTATCAATCTCGCCACATTCACTGGTTATTTTTTAGTGATGCGTATCAAAGTTGTTAAAAAATTGAGCTTGAGCACAAGGAATTAATTGCTCAATTACCTTACAATTATGCTCTCTTATATTTGATAAAGGTGATTGATTCCAACATGGAAAATCAGAATATGCCTCGCGAACAGTTAGGGGTTTGTGCCGAAGGTAATTTGCATAGCGTCTATTTGATGTTTAATGCAAATGACGCTGTTGAAGCTCAATTACGCCCTTGTTTAGCCAATGTTGCTCAATACATCTATGAGCTCACAGATCAATATGCAGATAGTGCCTTTAATGGCTTTGTAGCTATTGGCGCTAACTATTGGGATTCACTTTATAGTGAACAACGTCCTAAACATTTGCGTCCATTCCCAGCGATGCAAGCTGAAAATCGTGATGCGCCTGCCATTGAATATGATTTATTTGTGCATATTCGTTGCGATCGTTACGACATCCTTCATCTAGTGGCCAATGAAATCAACCAAATGTTTGAAGGCTTGGTTGAGCTGATTGAAGAAGAGCGTGGCTTCCGCTTTATGGATAGCCGTGACTTAACTGGTTTTGTTGATGGCACCGAAAACCCGAAAGGCCGTAATCGTCAGCAAGTGGCTTTAGTTGATGATGAGGATGCCAGCTTTAAAGGTGGCAGTTATATTCATGTGCAAAAGTATGCCCACAACTTAAGTAAATGGAATCGTTTACCGAATAAAAAACAAGAAGATATCATTGGTCGTACCAAGCAAGATGATATTGAATACGCCTCTGAAGATAAGCCGTTAACCAGCCATATTAAGCGAGTTAATTTAAAAGATGCCCAAGGTAACTCAATGGAGATATTGCGTCAGAGCATGCCATTTGGGTCGCTTAAAGAACAAGGGTTAATGTTTATTTCAACCTGTCGCACGCCGACCAACTTTGAAGAAATGCTTCGCAGTATGGTGCATGGTGACGGCCATGGTAATCATGATCATTTGATGCAGTTTACCAAGGCATTAACCGGCTCATCATTCTTCGCGCCTTCGCTAGATTTTTTAGCCCGTTTTGCCAATGATTAAACGCAAATAACAAATTAGCCGACTGTAGCAGGTTAATTATCGATAAAAAAAGCAATGCCTAAGCATTGCTTTTTTTGGTCTGTTATCTGTTAGAGCGCGGTGCGTTTGTAACGGCGATATTCAGGTTCCCAGAAATTACTTTCAATTTGTTGTTGCAGTAATTCATCTGGACAAGGTAGGGCTAATTCTTGCTCGATAGCTTTTTTAGCCACTGCAAAAGCAATATATTTGCTCACTTGCTGAATGTCTTCCAGTCTTGGCAGTAATGAGCCGGTACCATTTTGACCAAGGGGTGAACACTCTGCCAGCGCACGACTTGATGCCATCAGCATTTCATCTGATACCCGAGTTGCGCCACTTGCTAATACGCCTAAGCCAATACCGGGGAAGATAAAGCTATTGTTACATTGAGCAATTTCAAAGGTTTCTTCTTCAATTACAACTGGTTCGAACGGGCTACCGGTAGCCACAAGTGCTTGGCCATTGGTCCAATGCAGCACATCTTTAGGCGTTGCTTCAACGCGGCTGGTTGGATTAGATAGCGGGAATACAATCGGGCGCTTGCAATGGCTATGCATGGCTTTGATTATTTCTTCGGTAAATAAACCTGGCGCACCAGATACGCCAATAAGCACAGTTGGCTTGGCATTATTAACCACATTAAGTAATGAAATGTGATCGCTAAATCCGTCCCAGTTTTCAATATTAGCGGTTTTTTGTGCCAGTTTTTGCTGGAAGCCTAACAGGGTTGGCATGTTATCAAGTAACAGTCCCCAGCGGTCGACCATAAACACTTGTGAGCGTGCTTGCTCGTCGCTAATACCTTCAGCAACCATTTGCGCCACAATGGCTTCAGCAATACCACAGCCGGCACTACCAGCGCCTAAAAAGGCGACTCTTTGCTTACATAATTGCGTGTTTGCAGCTTTACAGGCTGCTAGTAATGAACCTACAGTCACTGCTGCAGTACCTTGAATATCATCATTAAAGGTACAGAATCTATCTTTGTAGCGCTCAAGTAATGGCATGGCATTTTTCTGAGCAAAATCTTCGAATTGGATTAATGCTTCAGGCCAGCGACGACTAACCGCTTGCATAAACTCTTCAACAAACTCAGCGTATTCTTCACCGCCAATACGCTGGTGGCGCCAGCCCATATACATAGGGTCTTCTAGTAAATGAGGGTTGTCAGTGCCGACATCTAAGGTGATCGCCAAGCAGTACGCCGGACTGATCCCGCCACAACTGGTGTATAAAGATAATTTACCAATGGGGATCCCCATGCCACCAATACCTTGATCGCCTAAGCCTAAAATGCGCTCGCCATCGGTTACCACAATGACTTTTACTTTATGACGGGTCGAGTTATTGAGGATGTCATCAATACGGTCTTTATTGGAATACGAGATAAACAGACCACGGTTACGGCGATAGTTTTTAGAAAAACGCTCACACGCTAAGCCTACCGTAGGGGTATAGATGATTGGCATCATTTCACTGATGTGATTACGCACTAAACGATAAAAAAGCGTTTCGTTGGTATCTTGAATATTACGCAGGTAAATATGCTTATCGAGATCGTTAGTAAAGTTTTTATATTGATCATAAGCACGCGATGCTTGCTCATCGATAGTTTCAACCACCCAAGGGATAAGCCCTTCAAGGTTAAAGTAAATGCGTTCTTCTTCGCTAAAAGCAGTGCCTTTATTGAGCATAGGAGATTCAAGAATCGCTGGACCTGCGAAAGGAAGATAGAGAGGGCGTTTATTCTCGTCCATTGGAAACCTTATTGTCAGTGACGTATTGCAGTTATTTTTATCTACAGTTAGTTAATTTTTATCTCAAAGATAGAATTTTGTTGTTAATCGTAGACGTATCTTGTTATCGGTGCAGGTTATCACATCTTGATTTTATTGTGGTCTGTTAAGTGAGCCTAATCACAGATTTTTATTGATGTTTTTTTAGGCATTGGCTATTTACCTTTATGGTAAAGGCTTAAAAGTCATGTGGATGTATTTACTGAGGTTTTAGATAATCCACACAATCAGCTGTGATTTTGACAAAGTTGGTTACATTTTTAGCGGCGTAATTTAGCGCGGTTCTGCCATGATGATTTTAAGGTGTTTTACATATTGGGGTGTTATGGCAGTTCCTTTTATCTTGTTAGGCAGCGCAGCAATCACAGCAATGCTGGTGGCTGACGAGCACAAAAAGCGTCAATTGCTCCATAGACAACGCTATTTAGGTCGTGCGCCAGCGGTGCCAGATGACAACAATTTCAGCCCATTACTGCCAAGTATATTGCATCATAATAAGGTCAAGGTAAGCCCAGAGCCTGGGGCCATCGTGTGCTGTTTTGTATTTGGGGTCATTGAACATACAGGCGTGTGGCTTGGGGATAATAGCTTGGTGGAGTTACATGGCAGTGGCTTAATTAGGCCTATTTCGTCGGCGCGCTTTTTAAAAAGCCGCAGTGGCAGCCGGATTTTTCAAGCTTGTAATCATCTTCATCAACCCCTTGTAGCTCCTGAGGCGCTAGAAAGGGCGCAGCAATCATTATTTCAATATCGTGAGTATGAGCTATTCAATAATAACTGTCATCGGTTTGTGTGGTCTTGCATTAGCGGTCAAGAGGTGGCGATTTCAAATTTTGACAAACTTAATCAACGCTTAGCCCAGCATTTTAAACAAGCCATTTATTGGGATGAGCTGGCATCGCCAGATAGGCCTTATTGATACAAATAAAAATGCACAGCCTAAGCTGTGCATTAAATAAGGAAGCTTAAACGCTAAGGAAAATATTACATTCCGCGATGTTTAAGTGATAAACCTTTAAGGAAGTTACGTAAAATCTGATCGCCACAGGTTTTGTAGTTTTTATGGCTAGGATTACGGAATAACGCGCCTAATTCAGACTTACCAATAGCCAAGTCAGCAGAACCAATCAGCTCAATAATGTCATCTTCACGAAGTTCTAATGCGATACGTAATTTCTTGAAAATTAAGTTGTTGGTTAGATCTTTTAGCGGTGCAGGTACTTCACTACCTTCACGTAAACCACGTTTTTCGATGATAAAGCCATCTAAAAACTGACACATTAATTTGTCATTACAAGCTTTATAACCTTCTTCCTCTTCTTTCTTTAATAAGCTAATGATTTCGTCATTGCTGACTTCAACATTTGCTTGAGCGAAGATTTTAGTCATTTTGGCATTTGAGTAATCAAATACAAAACGAAGGCGGCGAAGGATGTCATTGTTAATCATAAAGGTCTCTGGGCGCGGCTGCGCTGGTAAAGTAAGTGCTTATGTTTAAAGTTACCTGAACGATATTACTATCACATCGCTTTAGGCTTAAAACACATTGAACAGTGATTATACCTGAGTTGAGGGCATTAGGTCAGATTATCTACCCACAGATCCGCTCTCTCATAATTATGATGCGGATATGCCAGTTCATGCTATGGCTTATTGTGACTGACTTATTGACATTGTAACTGGTTAAATTTGCTTTTAAAAAGCGATTATAGAATTAATTTCCAGTAAATAAATACAGCTGAGAAACCGACTAAATAGGTTAAACCAAACCAAGATAATATTTTCATTTTCAAACCATATCGATGTTCTTCAGGTAATGAATTACTGGTCATCAAGCGATAATTAAGCCAAGCAAAAATAACCGTGGTCATAAATGCTAGGGTCATAACAAACTCAAGCAGTGGTAATAGGGCGCCTTTAAAGAACCAAATTAAAGCCATTGCGAAGGCGGAAACCAGCAACATAACTCGGGTTAATCGTGCCGAGCAGTCTGGTTTATGGGTTAAAAGCTGCCAGCCAATATCTAAGGTTCTACTGTAACCATCAATCACGGTTACTGTGGTACTGAAAATACATAAAAAAGCGACAAGGGCAATCAAATAACGACTTTCTTGGCCCATAACATCGCTGTATAAATCGATCAGCTGGCTGGCAAATTTAGCCCCAGAGCTGGCAAATTGCTCACCACTACCATGCATAACCAGTGCCCCTAGGGCGAGAAACACAATCGCTAAAATAGCGGTGACAATAAAGCCTAAGTTAAAGTCAAAGATGGCTTGCTTACTGGTGACGGTTTGTGTTTTTTGCTTTTCCAATAGCCATAAAGAGTTCCAGGCACTGACTTCAATTGGCGCTGGCATCCAGCCCATCATTGCCACTAAGAAACCCACATAAGCCCATTGCCAAGGTGATTCACTGGGCACAGTTGCAACCGTTCCTGCTGAGTGATTAAAAGCTAATGTCACAGCGATTAGCGTGGTTAATGTCAGGGCTAGCATGATGACTTTAGTCAGTTTATCGAGTAACTGATAATGACCGAGGATCAATAATGCCAGCGAGCTGACTAAGACCAAAAAAGCCAGTATATCAATGGGCAGCGGCACAAACTGGGTTAGCATGGCTGCGGTTAACATACACACACCGGCAGTGCTGGCAATGGCAGCAATGGTATTTAAACAGGTAAACATCAGCAGGTAGCCACGACCTTGCTTTAAATAGCCATGGAGTAAGCTTTCGTTGGTGGCAGCGGTATAGCGAGCACCCGCAGCAAAGAAAGGGTACTTAAGAATATTGACTGCGAGAACAACCCAAGCTAATTGCCAACCAAACTCGGCGCCAGCACGGGTTGATGCCACCAAATGAGAGGCGCCAATGGCCGCTGCAGCCATTAAAATCCCCGGCCCTAGGCTGGCAAAGAGGGTGGCAAATCGGCTAGAGCGGCTTGTTGCTGGCTGAGCTGTTGTCATTATTTGTCTCGTTATTCTTCACGTCATGGGGCTGACATAAAATAGCTGCTTATTACACTATCTTATTGTTTAAATTGATAATGACTATGTCACACTTTATCAATAGTTGAATATAGCAAATTAATGGCTTACTGGTACGATTTGTTACATTTGCCTAAAAATCAATCGTTGACATCCTGTGGAAATTACTTAGGTTAGAGTATTGCGAAGTACTAATATACTGCGCGGTATTAGAAACTCAATCGAAAGAGTTCAGCTAAACCAGACTTAAAAATGATGTTGAGTCTAAACAAGTTAATATTTTAAATTAGGGATAATTATGTCACGACCTCAATTCTGGCGGAGCGCTTGCGCTACTGCCGTATCACTTATGCTCACCCCAACGTTTTTAACGCAGACCGCTTTTGCTGCCGACCCCGAAGTCGAACGCATTGAAGTTACTGGTACTCATATTAAACGGACCGATCTCGAAGGGGCTTCACCAATGACGGTGTTAAGCGCTGAAGATATTGCCCGTTCTGGCGCTCAAGATATTTCACAACTGCTCAGTAAACTCCCGGTATCGGGTAGTGGTACTTTTTCTACCCAAGGTAACAACTCAGATGACACTGCTAATGGTGGCGCAGCTGTGTCACTTCGTGGTCTTGGCGCTGATGCCACCTTGGTGTTATTAAACGGTCGCCGTATTGCGGTATCGTCGTTTGCAAAATCAATTGATACTGCCTTTGTTGATATAAATTCAATTCCGATTTCTGCAGTTAAGCGAATTGATATCGTTAAAGACGGCGCTTCTGCAACCTATGGTTCAGATGCGATTGCTGGTGTGATAAACATCATCATGAAAAAAGATTTCGAAGGCTTTGAGGTTAACGGCAAGATTGCTGAAACCGTTGAAGATGGCGGTGGTCAGCAAGCTGGCTCTATTTTGTGGGGCACGGAAGCGGCGAATGGAAAGTCTCATACCACAGTAATTTTTGATTATTTTAAAGAGCGTGAAACCTTATTTGCCGATCGTGATTATTCACGTTCAGCAGATCAAACTGCAAATGGCGGTAGCGACTTTAGATCGTCTGCGGGTAACCCTGGTTCATACATTCCTGCAACCATTGGTATGGATGGCTCAATTACCCCTAAATCAGACTTGTTTGGCTGGAGCCCTGATGTAAATTGTCCCGCTGATAGTGTTAAAGGCAGTTACTGCCGCTATGATTACGCGCCAGAAATGACCTCAGTGCCAGAGTCGAGCCGCATGGGCTTATCAGTATTTCAAAACTATGAATTTAATGATGATTTAAGTCTATTTGCTGAGCTTATGTATCAGCATAATGAAAGTGTGATTAAAGGCGCTGCCAGCCCATCTTTTGGTGAGTTTTACATGCTCAACGATAATCCACTGTTTGCTAGTGGCGCAGCTATTAATCCGTTTCCTGGTGAAGACTTGACCATGCGTCGGCGTTTAACTGAAACTGGGCCGCGACAAAAATCATCAGAATCAGATAGCGCCCGTGTGGTGTTAGGCTTAAATGGTATGTTGTCTGACTGGGAATGGGAATTAGCTTACACCTATTCTTATAACCGTAACCTTGAATTTGGTGAGCAAGGCTTTGTGTGGACGCCACGTTTACAAGAGGCCATAAACTCAGGCGCGTTTAACCCGTTAGCGACGACCCAGCAAGGCACTGTGATTGACGATATCAGTGTTAATACCACCCGAAGTGGTAAATCAACCACCAATGCTTTCGACGGTAAAATCAGTGGCGACTTAATGGATATGCCTGCGGGCAGTTTAGCCATGGCGGTCGGTTTTGAGTACCGTGAAGAGTCATTGTCAGATAATCCTGATGAGCTGTTTAAGCGTGGTGAAATTTTTGGTACTGAAGCCACAGAAGCTGCAGGTGAACGCGATCAAACTTCATTATTTATTGAGTTAGCGGTACCGATTTTTGAGCGTTTAGAAGCGCAATTAGCGCTGCGTTATGAAGATTACAGCGACTTTGGTGATACCACTAACCCTAAAATAGCACTGCGTTATACCCCGCTTGATAACCTCACATTGCGCGCCAGTTGGGGCGAAGCGTTTAGAGCGCCATCACTGGTGCAATTAGGTTTAGGTCCATCTCAGGAGTCACCTGGTTTAGTGGATACCACACGTTGTCCATTAACGGGCTTAGAAGAAGATTGTACTGCCCAAGAGCGTACGGTGATATTTTCTGGTAACCCTAATTTACAACCTGAAGAGTCGACCTCATATAACGTGGGCGGTGTTTGGGAAATCACTGATGGTTTAAGTGTCGGGGTGGATTACTGGAATTACGATCAAGATGGTTTGATCACCTCTGATACCCAATACTTAGTCGATACCCAAGGTGATAATGCCAATGTGGTTAAGCGTGAACCTTCATCGACTAATGTTCCCGGGCGCATTATTGAAATTTATGACCAATTTGGCAACTTAGGTAGTCAATCTACAGACGGTGTCGATTTTGATGTCAAATATGTATTGAATACCGACTCTGCTGGTGAGTTTGGCTTTAGCTATAACCTGACTTGGGTCAATAGCTTTGATCAAGTACGTGAAGACGGTTCAACGCGTGAGTTAGCTGGCGAGTACCAACATCCCGAATATCGCTGGATTGGTGGTATGGATTGGGGTTATACCGACTGGCAAACCAGCGCACGCTTAAACTACATTGGTGAATACACTGATAATGTTGATGCAGGCGCCACAGGTCAAATTGATTCAATGCTTACTTTGGATTTAAATGTCACTTATATTGGCTTTGACCATTGGTCACTGACTGTGGGTGCTAATAACGTGTTTAATGAAGAACCACCATTTAGTGCTGCTGACTTCATGGGTTACGATCAAGCAACTCATTCAGCCATCGGCGCCTTATGGTACGGTAAAGTTAGCTACCAGTTTTAATTAAACTAGGCTAATGTTTACAGCATGAATACCAAGCGGCGCAAGCCGCTTTTTTATGGCAGTTATTAGCTTACTTTATCAAACAGGGACAGATTATGATTACTTTGTATGGCACGCCCCAAAGTCGCGCATTACGCGTGTCTTGGCTATTAGAAGAGCTGGGCATTGAGTGGCAGTTTTCCTTTGTGGATTTTTCAAAAGGAGATAACCGCGCTGAAGCCTATTTGGCCTTAAATCCCAGTGGTAAAATGCCCGTGATTACGGATGGTGAGCTGGTGTTAACTGAGTCAGCCGCTATTTTACAATATTTGGCTGAAAAGTACGGTAATGGCCGATTTTTACCTATGCCTGGCAGCGCAGCGTCAGCAAAACATCATCAATGGGTCAGTTTTATTATTTGTGAATTAGAGCAGCCTTTATGGAGTATGGGTAAGCACCGCTTTGCTTTACCAGATGAGCAGCGTTTAGATGCCATGTTGCCAGTGGCAAAGTTTGAGTTTAATCGTGCTGCGGCTATTGCTGAATTATGGGTACCAGAATCAGGCTATCTTTGTGGCAGCGAGTTAACCATTGCTGATATTTTATTGGCGCAAACGTTATTGTGGGCCACTATGTTTGAGCAAACCATTCCGCCTAAACTCACCGCTTATCGTGACCGTTTACAACAAAGCCCGAGCTTAGCGGCAGCACTTAAAAAGTCAGCAGCGGCCAAAGCGGCGGCCCAAAGTGAGTAACACTTGATCGAATTGATTGAGTGAGTGTGATGTCACTATCGCTACACCGATAAAACTGACACTAAAAGTCAGCAATAAAAAGGGAAGCCAGAGGCTTCCCATTTTAATGTCATAAAGTGCTCGCTTAAGGGCTTACAGCTGAGCTGCAGCCCATTTTGCGCGGCTCTCACGGCTTTCACTCATGCCCTTGTCAGCACGGAATGATTTGTAGCTTTCCACTTCTAAGGCCACTAAGCTGACTTCAACATCAAGTACGATTTGGCACTCTTTTTTGATGCGCCACGCCGCAGTATTATAAAGCTCAGTGTAAGGCAGTGAGCTTAAAAACTCAGGATTGTACTGAGTGTAAATAGCTTGAGTTGGGTAAACCACAAAGGCTAAACGGCGCTTAGGTTCAGTTTTAAATAACGCTTCGATACCGTCAGTGGTGTTAAGCACTTGCATCTCAATGGTGTCTTCAATTTCAAGCAATTTCTTTTGTGCAACCACAGGCGCTTCAGTTTCACCTGCTTCCCAAGCAATCACCGCTTCAGGAGTGGTTTTAGTTAACTCAGCAATTTGCTCAACCGTTAACCCTAAAGATAACCGTAAACACTGCATTTCAATTGCGTTTAAGTTGTTTGATTTAGCCATGATGTTTCCTAATTTTCTAATACTGTAACGGTATGGGTTTACTGTGTACGTTGATGATGTTAGCTGGTCAAACTTAGGCTATTTTCGTTTCAGCCAAATGTCTTGGATCCAGTCCCACAATGATTCCCACATAATGTCGACCATGCGACCTTTATAGAAGTGACGCACATTGCCTTCTTGGTCGATACAATAAAAGTTATCGCCTTGCTGGCAGATAGCAATATATTCTCTTGGCATGCCGATAGACCAGGCATAGCTGGTCACTTCAGGTAAATAAGTGTGTGAATACGGATCTGATGCCGTGACCATTTCAATGGAGCCATAAATGACATCACTGGCAAATAATAAGTATTCTTTTAAATCATTTGGCAGTGAAATTAAAATTTGTTCTTCCACTTCTACCAGTTGCTCGAATGTCGGTAATTCGAGTGGTACTGGTACCGTTTCACTCAAGTCTTGTAGCATTTCAATGATGTCATTCATCAGTGTATCCAGTCATCGGGCAATAATGGCGGGAGTATAGCCTGAATGGCGCTTTTAACCAATTCAGATTTTATTTTAGGCAAAAAAAAGCACCTTTTAAAAAGGTGCCAAGGGGAGGTAAATAACAAGGGGTACAGGGGCGAACGTTAAACGAGTTAGTGCTTTATTTGAGAGTTTATGCCGCTTGCAGTTCTGCCAAACTCTGACGTTTATAGCTTAACCACGCTTTGTGATACAGCTTGTGTGAAGTTTGACGCAGTTTCACCATTTGCATTAATTCAAGCTCACTGACGGGTCTATGTTGGCGTTGAGCTTGTAATTCGATGTGTTGAATTTGCTCGTAGACATGGTGCTCTGGGCCGCTTTTAATTTCAGCAATCTTATTAAGGTGTAATTGCACTTCAGCAACCATTTGGCTTTGAGGCAGTTTAACCAGCAGGTTTAAATCACGGTAACCAGATGCTTTAGGAGTGGCAAAGCGGTTCTTAACTTGTACGACTTCAGCGTGTGCGACAATGGCTTTATAAGCGCTCATCAAGCTGGCAACATCATTAGTAACAATGGTTGCTCTGGCAATATCGGTGAGGTAGCTGGCATCACCGTCAAATTTAAGGGCGATTTTTTGCTGGGCTCTTTGGTAGCTTTTTATTTTAGGAATAATCGTGTAAGCCTGATTTTGCTGGCTAATTTTAGTCACTAAATTGCTTAGCTCCGATTGTGCCTCAGGGGCACGCTCAAACAAGGCATCTAAATCATGGTTAAATTGCTGCGGCGCCGCCCCGAGAGTATTTTGTAACGCTAATAGGCTGTCGAGATCGTTACTCACAATTTGCCTAAAGTCGTAAGTGGGCTTTACGGGTTTGGTGTCCACCGTTATGGCAATGGCATTGCGGCTTGTCAGCAACAATAAAAAGATAATAAAGGTTCTAAAAATTCGACTCATTGAGTATTCACCTTAGTTCAATATCTGCGTGAAATTGATGGGGCTAGATTAGCTTTAATTAGCTGAATAACACCTGAATACCATGTCGGTTTATGGTGTGGTTAAAAGCAATGTCTTAACGCTGCGCTCAAGAGGCAATGGATTAGGAATAGGTAGATTTTGCGGGCTAATGCTTTTAAGGCGCACAGTTGTACTTTATGTCGCCAAATAATAAGGGCATCAAATGATGCCCTTATTGATTTTTTACTCAAGCTAATGACTTTAAGTTAATGATTACCAGATTTTTACTCGCTCATCAGCGGCGATAAACATCTTGTCACCTTCTTTTACGCCATAAGTCTGGTAAAACTCAGGCATATTAGACAGTGCGCCTAATGCACGGAAGTGACCTGGTGAATGCGGATCAGTAGCAACGCGGTTACGCAATGCTTCTTCTTTCATTTTTACTCGCCAAATTTGGCTAAAGCCCATAAAGAAGCGCTCATCACCCGTTAAGCCGTCAATGACCGGTGCTTCTTCACCGTTCAATGACATTTTGTAGGCTTTATAAGCGATGGTTACACCAGATAAGTCACCGATGTTCTCACCTAAAGTTAGCTCACCATTAACGTGTAAATCATCAAATACTTGATAACCATTGTACTGAGTTATTAATGCTTTACCCTTAGCGGTAAAGGCTTTTAAATCAGCTTCAGTCCACCAATCACGCATGTTACCTTCGCCATCAAATTTAGCGCCTTGATCATCAAACCCGTGGCCCATTTCGTGGCCAATGACTGCACCAATGCCGCCGTAGTTTACCGCGTCATCAGCTTCAAGGTTGAAAAATGGTGGCTGTAAAATAGCTGCAGGGAAGACAATCTCGTTCATGGTTGGATTGTAATAAGCATTAACGGTTTGCGGCGTCATGTGCCACTCGCCTTTATCAATTGGCTGACCAAGTTTTGCGATATCTTTGTTATGAGAAACAACCGCAGAACGTTTAATGTTGCCGTGTAAATCATTGGCTGCAATAGTGAGTTTGCTGTAGTCTTCCCACTTATCAGGGTAACCAATTTTAGGATTGAATTTAGCCAGCTTATCTTTAGCTGCAACTTTAGTGTCTTCGCTCATCCAATCCAATGATTCGATGCTAGTGCCGTAAGCGCCACGTAAATTTTCAACCAATTGGCTCATACGGGTTTTTGCTTCTGGTACAAAGTGACGTTTTACATACACTTTACCGACAACTTCACCCAAGGTGCCACTGACTGTGCTTACGCCGCGCTTCCAGCGAGGTTGTTGCTCTTCTTGGCCGTTAAGTGTTTTTGAGAAAAACTCGAAGTTTTCATTATCAAGCGCTTCAGATAAGTGACTCGCATTATGAGTGAGTGCCATCCAGGTCATGTAGGTTTTCCAAGTATTAAGATCATTGTCTTTAATTACTTGGTTCATGCCTTCAATAAAGCTTGGTTGGTTAATGATGATGTCAGACTGCTTATCACCACCAAGGGCTGCTAAATAGCCATCCCAGTTAATGTCTGGTGCTAAGGTCGCTAAATCTTTAACTTGATAAAGATTATAAGTTTTAGTGCTGTCGCGGGTTTCAACTACATCCCAATGTTGCTCAGCGATAGCGGTTTCTAATGCTAAAACCGTTTGCGCTGCTTGCTTGCCATTTTCAAGGCCGGCAAGGTCAAACATCTTCTCGATATGCTCAAGGTATTTGCTACGAATATTAACGAAGCGCTCTTCTTCATTGAAGTAGTAATCTTTTTCAGGAAGGCTAAGACCATATTGCCAAATATGGGTGGCGTAACGGCTTGAATCTTTAGCATCAACATTGACATAAAACGCTAATGGTGTGCCGCCACCATTAACTTGGCTTTCGCCAAAATAGGCGGTTAATTCATTTTTATCTTTTAGCGCGGCAATTTGGGCAAATTCAGCTTGGATTGGGCTAATACCTAATTTATTTAAGGTTTCAACATCCATAAATGAACGGTAAAGATCGGCCACTTTTTGCTCATCAGTACCCATTTTAAGATCTGGGTTTGCACTGACATCTTCGATGATGGCTTTAACGTCGTCACGGGCATTTTCGCGCAAGTCGTAAAAGGCGCCGATATTGGTGCGGTCACCAGGGATTTCCGCGGTGTTTAACCAGCCGCCATTTACGTAGAGGTAAAAATCATCTTGTGGGCGAACTGACTTGTCCATATTGTCAAAGCTAATACCTGAGGTAAGGGCTTTTTCAACGGCAACTGCGGTTTCTGTTTTAGCGACTTCTGGTGCTGCGGATTCAGTGACTGCTTTATCTGAATTGCAGGCACTAAGGCCTGCGATAAGTGAGGCGCAAAGCCCACCGATAACTAGCTTTTTCATGTTGTTTCCCTATGCATTGAAGAGTGAAGCCTTTTTATCGGCCTTAATTTTGAGCTGTTTTTATTGTTCACTGCCTTAAGACAGTTTTATGTGACCAACATGTTAAGTCTTAACAGGGGCACTTAACAAGGGCTAAGGCTAGGCTTTTAGTGATAAATTGAGCATTTATTGACTGTGTTGTGTAACTAAAAATTACCAGAATGTTACAGTGGCCATTTATCGTTTTCTATTTGCTAGCCAACAGCTCATAATAGCGACCAATTAGTTTTCACTTGGTTTTATATATGCGTTTAGACAAATTTATCTGCGAGAGCACCGAGCTGACTCGTTCATTAGCAAAAAGAGTTATCAAGTCAGGTGAAGTGACCTGTAATGGTGACGTGGTTAAAGACGCGAGCTTTAAAGTGAAAGATGATACTGAAGTGTGTATCGAAGGTCGTCAAATTAAGATCGTGGGCGAGCGCTACATCATGATGCACAAGCCTGTTGATACCATTTGCTCAACCATTGATGAAGAATATCAATCGGTGTTGGGATTAATGGATATTGAAAAAGTCGATACCCTGCATATTGCTGGGCGTTTAGATGTGGACACCACAGGTTTGGTGCTGATCACCAGCGATGGCCAGTGGTCACATAAAATCACCTCACCTAAAAAAGATTGCGGTAAACGTTACCTTATCGAAGCTGCTGCATCACTTGATCCTGCATTGGTGGAAACCTTTGCCGAAGGGATCCAATTAAAAAGTGAAGACGGCTTAACTAAACCGGCGCTGCTAGAGATCATTGATGAATACCATGCCAGATTAACTATCAGCGAAGGTAAGTACCATCAAGTGAAGCGTATGTTTGCTGCTGTGGGGAATCGGGTGGTCAATTTACATCGTGAAGCTGTGGGTGAAATTGAACTTGATGCTGATTTAGAAGAAGGCGAATGGCGTTTTCTCACCGATGCTGAAATCGCCTCAATTTAACACTTACGCACTGTTAAAACCAAAAAAGCAGCCTAAGGCTGCTTTTTTAATGGCTCAATAAATCGTGAAGGTGTTATTTGCTAAGAGGGCTATTCACTATAGCCAAACAGTGATTTTACCGTTTCTAAGGTATCATCAATGGTTTTGATACTTGAAGGACAAATAAAGATAGTGTCATCACCAGCAATAGTCCCCAAAATCCCTTCAGGCTTACCTATCGAGTCTAATAATCGGGCAATAAGCTGCGCTGCGCCGGGGCTGGTTCTGACTACGATCATCGCTTGGTTATGATCCACATCCAATACCAAGTTTTTAACAGGGCTGCCTGCTGTTGGCACACCTAACTCAGCGGGTAAACAATATACCATTTCTTGCTTAGCATTACGGGTACGTACTGCACCAAACTTACTTAGCATACGGGAAACTTTTGACTGGTTAATATTGCCAAAACCTTCTGCTTGCAGTGCGATTACGATTTCACTTTGGCTACCAAAGCGCTCTTCCTTTAATATCGACTTAAACGTCTTTACGAGTTCATCCTGATTCTTAGTCGCTGGCATATTTTTTTCGTCTTATAGTAATTTTTAAAAAGAATAGATTTTATTCAAAAAAGTAGCTCATTCTGAATAGATAAACGCATCAAGTCAAGAAATAAGCTAAATTGGTGAATAAAAATTCATTTTAGCTATTACTGGCTAAATTAGTCATTATTTATATACATATCATAGAATAAGGAAATTAGTGTGATCTACTAAGGGATAATTGAAATCCTCGCTGTGATCCAGTAATGTGACGCCACAATAAAACATGATCTGTGTCACAGACCAGACTGAAGTCAATCACTAGAACGTAATTGGAGATCATCATGAAAGTAGCTGTACTTGGTGCTGCTGGCGGTATCGGCCAGGCCTTAGCTTTACTATTAAAAACTCAACTTCCTGCAGGTTCAGAGTTGTCTTTATATGACATCGCTCCTGTTACTCCAGGTGTTGCAGTTGACTTAAGCCACATCCCTACAGATGTAAAAGTGGCTGGTTTTGCTGGTGAAGACCCAACTCCTGCGCTAGTTGGCGCTGATGTTGTTCTTATCTCTGCAGGTGTTGCGCGTAAGCCTGGTATGGATCGCTCAGATCTATTTAATATCAATGCGGGTATCGTAAGAAACCTTATTGAAAAAGTGGCGGCAACTTGCCCTAAAGCATTAATTGGCGTTATCACTAACCCAGTAAATACTACTGTTGCTATTGCGGCTGAAGTACTTAAAAAAGCAGGTGTTTACGATAAGAACCGTTTATTCGGTGTGACGACACTTGATGTTATCCGCTCTGAAACCTTCATCGCTGACCTTAAAGGGCTAAACGTTGCTGATGTAAACATCAACGTTATTGGTGGCCACAGTGGTGTGACTATTCTGCCACTTCTTTCACAAGTTGAAGGCGTAAGCTTTACTGATGAAGAAGTTGCAGCGCTAACAACACGTATCCAGAATGCGGGTACTGAAGTTGTTGAAGCTAAAGCGGGTGGCGGTAGTGCGACTCTGTCTATGGGTCAAGCGGCATGTCGCTTTGGCCTATCATTGGTTCGCGGCCTACAAGGCGAAGCTAACGTGGTTGAATGTGCTTATGTTGATGGCGGCAGTGAACATGCTGACTTCTTCGCACAACCTGTATTACTTGGTAAAAACGGCGTAGAAAAAGTATTACCATACGGCGATGTTAGCGCATTTGAAGCTAATGCCCGTGATGCAATGCTTGATACATTAAACGGCGACATCAAACTTGGTGTTGAGTTCGTTAAGTAAATTTAAGCTTATCAATTATTGATAACTTTATTTACCGATAAAAATGCGAAGCCTTTGGCTTCGCATTTTTGTTGCTGACAGGCTAAAGTTGCTGCAAGGGAAAAAGACCTAAGCCCTTTACCAACTAATCAGTTTTCCTTGCCAATCAATAAAGCTGGCTTGTCCATCGTAGTAAATTCGGTCAATTTCAGCGTTGTCATCTTCACTACTTTCGCTTCCAGCTTCCTTAATTGCGTTATTGATATTCAGTAATTGCGACGCGACAAATTCAGCAGTAAATAATTTTTCAGCGGGAACTTTGGCCTGAAAAGGTTTGGATAATGGGGTGTCTGTGGTGCCGGGATGAAAAGCAATGAGCTTTACGTTTTTGGCACGCCGAGCATATTCAATCGCCGCGGTTTTAATTAGCATGTTTAGCGCAGCTTTTGAAGCGCGATAGCTATACCATCCTCCCAAGCGATTATCACTAATACTGCCTACTCGGGCGCTGAGCACATTAATAATACAGCCCTGTTTACCTGCAACCAGTTTGACTAAATGCTGTAGCCACAGCATAGGGGTAATGGTGTTTGACTCAAACAAAGCCTGCATTGCCTCAGGGTTAACATCTTCTAAGCGCTTTTCAGGGGCTATTGTTTTAAAGGGGAGAGTTTTAGAAACTGTGTTTTCTGAGGCGCTCCCTGTTGCTGCGCCAGTCATTTGATACTGATTGTGCAATCTGCCATTACAAATAAATACCCGAGTAATTTTACCTTTAAACGGCTGCAATTGCTGGCACAGTGTGGCAATGGCGTCTGCTGAATAATCGCAGCTAATATGTTGCTGAGTTATGGGGTTAGTACTTTCATTAGCCAATTTCGTCTCAGCAGTTGCAGATTGGCTGATACTGATGAGGTGCTTTATGTCAGTTGCCGCATCTTGCTTAATCAGTGCTGCAATAATGGCCTTTGCAATCCCAGAAGATGCACCAATGATTAACGCAACTGAGCCTGAATTTGCAGTGAATGATTGGCTCAAGTAAATCTCCTTGGGTTGATGGCTGATTGTAGCTATGGCTTTAAGCAGTTAACTCACTATTTGATGCTACAGCTACCATCTTCACAGCGCTGCTTACCGGTTAACAGGTAGGATAATTTGTAGCGGTGTTTTGCAAAACCAAGATAAGCCACATCGGCTAATGGTTTGATGCAAGGTAAGCGCAATAACTGTACCCATTGATGTTTTCCTGTAAGTGCCCAAGCTTTTGCCGTCACATCCAGTCCCAGTAATATTTCGCCATGGTTGGTTTCTGCATGCAAAATTTTGTTGGCTTTTTCTAAGTCGATATGGGGATACTTTTCGGCAAAACCGTCTTGGTTTAAATCAGCCAGCTCAATTTTGTGCAAGCGGTCATGTTGCTTTAATTGTTGCATTTCATTGCTGCATAAGGGGCAGGCACTGTCGTAAAAAATCCGTAATTCCATCTCGATACCTCTATGGTTAATTACTAAGTTCTAAATTAACTCAATAAGTTACTACAATGAACAATACGTCAAATGTGCTTGTTTAGATCTTTGTTGCTGGCTTATAGTCGCTATTATTGTAAGTTTTTGAATGTTATTATCTAGTTAACTAAAATGTTTCGGAGCAAAAAATGAAGAAGCCCTGTAAATTTTCTTCTTTACTCGTGTTCTCCTTGGTGGCTTTAACCAGTCCCTTTCTCGCGTATTCTACTGCTGCTGAGCAGACTACAACAGCTGCATCATTTGACCCCAGGCCCGTTAAAGTCCTGCAAATTGATGTGGGCAGTGATTTTCGAGAACGATTTTTACCTGGTGAAGTAAAAGCCTCAGAAAAAGCCGCTTTATCTTTTAGGGTTGCTGGTGAAATTGCTGACATTTTTGTGCGCCCCGGCGATGCCGTGGAGCCCGGCCAAGTGCTTGCGCAACTTGATGGCGCTATTTATATACAGCAATTGGCTGTCGCTCAGGCGCAATTTGAATTAGCTAAAGTTCTGTTCGAGCGTAATGCATCTTTGGTTGAGCAAGGGGTGGTTTCGCGTAATGATTACGATCAAACCAAAAGCGATTACACCATTGCCCAAGCCGCATTAGACAAAGCCAAAGCAGATGTGACTTACACCAAATTATTGGCTCCTTACAAAGGCATCATTTCTAAACGCAGCAAGCGTGCTTTTGAATATGTTCAAGCCCAAGAAGAAGTGATGGGAATTCGGATCGAATCAGCCATTGATATTAGTTTTCAGTTACCTGAGCAGTTTATTGGTGCGATTCAAAAAGCCGGTTCAAGCTTTGATAAGATGCAAAACCTTGAGGTGAAGTTTGACAGTCGCGATCGTTGGTATGCTGCCAGTTTAAAAGAGCTCAATACCATTGCCGACTCAACCACAGGTAGTTACACCATCATTTTAACCCTGCCAATGCCTGAGCAACTTAATGTGCTACCGGGGATGTCGGCCCAAGTAAAAGTCAAACTGCCTGCCAGAACCGCTGATGCTCATCCTAAAATTCCTGCTGGTGCTGTGATTACTGAAAATGAAACTGACTTTGTTTTTATCTGGTCTCCAAAGGCGTTAACCCTTGAAAAAGTACCAGTGAAATTAAAAGGCAATCGCTTAATATCTGGCCTTGAAGATGGTGACTGGTTAGTCGTTGCTGGAGCATCTGAGCTTAAAGATGGCCAAGCTGCGGTGCAATGGATTAAAGAGCGAGGCTTATAAATATGAACAGTAATTTTATCTATAGCATGCTTAAAAGTGTTGGCCTGCTGCTGGCGGTTATGACTCTGAGTGGCTGTGACAAAAGCCCCGATATTGAGCCCAATGTTACTAGAGTTACGACTTACGCTTTACCGGTTGTAGATAACTCGGTGATCCGTGAGTTTAATGGTGTTGCTAGAGCGCAAGACTTAACTAACCTTTCTTTTCGTGTTGGCGGCCGTATCGCGCAAATTCCTGCGAGCAAAGGCAAAAAAGTCGAAAAGGGAGATTTACTGGCGATATTAGAAAAAACTGACTTTGAGATTGCTTTAAGCGATCGAAGGGCACGTATGGAGGTTAATTTTAAACAATCTGAACGTGGTAAACAGTTGGTGGCTAAGCAGTTAATGGCGCAATCTGATTATGATCAAATGAATGCCCAGTACTTAGTAGCAAAAGCCGAGGCAAGGCAAGCAGAGCTTAATCTGCAATACACTGAGCTAAGAGCGCCCTTCTCAGGGGTGATCAGTGATGTATTTTTAGAGTCTTTTGAAAACGTGCAGCCGGGCGTGCCAGTGGTAAGTATTCAAAAGATTGAGCGCATCGAAGTGGATGTACAAATTCCTGATATGTTGATTGCGGTGTCAAAGAAGGCTAAGGACAGAAGCGTAGGCGCATTGCTAGAGGTCAGTTTTGAAGCCTTTCCTAATGCCACATTTGATGGCCATTTACTGGAAGTTAACACCGAAAAAGATCCCGCAACTTCAACCTATATAGCCACAATTGCCGTTGACTTAGACCCTAAATATAAAGTGCTTGAAGGTATGCCTGCCAAGGTGAAAGTTGACTTAAGCCACCTTACTTACACCTACAACCGACAGTTCTTGGTGCCTATCGAAGCGGTGATTATGCAAGATGGCAGTGACATTGTAATACAAGACAGTGGTGTTTGGCTGTTTGATAAATCTGATCAATCTATCCAGTATCAGCACGTGACTTTAGGTGTGATCGTCGGCGACAGAATTGAAGTTATCGATGGGCTAAAAGATGGCCAAGTGATTATTCAAACGGGCGCTTCACGTTTAGTGGCTGGTCAAAAAGTACAAGTAGTAGGGGGAGTGTAGGCTGATGATTGTATTGTTAATAAACCCATTACTCACAATCGTTCCAGCTAACACAAAGGAAAGTGTCATATGAATATTGCAGGCTACTTTGTCAAAAACACCGTCATTAGCTGGATGTTTACCCTGATCTTATTGATCGGCGGCTTAATGTCATTTACCGGCCTTGGCCAATTAGAAGACCCACCATTTACCATTAAAGATGCGGTAGTTGTCACCCTGTACCCAGGGGCGACCTCAACGGAAGTGGAGGAAGAAGTGACCTACCCAATCGAAAAGGCCATTCAAGAATTGCCTTATATCGATACTCTCAAGTCATTAAGCACATCGGGAATGTCACAAATTACTGTGACCATGAAAAATAACTACGGCCCTGATGAGCTTCCACAAATTTGGGATGAGCTGCGCCGAAAAGTGAATGATATGTCGTCCAGCTTACCGCCAGGGGTTCAGGCCCCGATGGTCAATGATGATTTTGGTGATGTTTACGGGGTGATGCTAATGGTCAGCGGTAGCGATTACAGTTACCGCGATATTTTAGATTACGTCGATTACGTTAAACGTGAATTAGAGCTCGTGCCAGGTGTGGGTAAAGTGTCATTGGCAGGCAATCAACAAGAACAAGTTTTCGTTGAAATGTCGCTTAACAAAGCTGCCAGTTCTAATATCGACCCATCTTTAGTGAGTAACCTGCTTAACTCACAAAATATGGTGTCTGATGCCGGTAACATTCAGGTTGCCGGTGACAACTTAAAAATCCGTACCAGTGGTGGCTTTAAGTCTGTTAGCGAGTTAGAAGGGCTGATTATTCCAGGCACCCAAGGCGATAAGCTTATTTACTTAAAAGATGTCGCCACAGTATCGCGGGGCTTTCAAAATATTCCCACCAATCTACTGACCTTTAATCAGCACAATGCGATCAACATTGGCATCGCATTTTCAACCGGGGTGAATGTGGTTGAAGTGGGTAAAGCCATTGACGCCAAGCTTGCCAGTATTGAAAGTGTCCGCCCAGCGGGCATGATGATTGAAACCATGTATAACCAGCCTAATGAAGTAGATGCTTCAGTGGGCAGCTTTGTATGGAACTTAATTGCCGCAGTAGTGATCGTAATCGGCGTGCTACTGGTCTTTATGGGCATTAAGTCAGGTATTTTAATTGGGTTAATTTTGTTCTTAACCTGTTTAGGCACCTTCATGTTGATGCTGCAAGCAGAGATTGAGCTGCAGCGAATATCCTTAGGGGCGTTAATTATTGCCTTAGGGATGCTGGTGGATAATGCCATTGTTATCGTTGAAGGCATATTAATCGGCAGGCAGCGGGGCCAAACGACTTTAGAAGCTGCTCAAAGCATTGTAAAACAAACCATGTGGCCATTACTTGGTGCGACAGTGATTGCTATTACTGCCTTTGCGCCAATCGGTTTATCACCTGATGCTACCGGTGAATTTGCGGGCTCTTTATTCTGGGTATTACTGTTTTCACTGTTTTTATCTTGGATTACTGCCATTACCATCACACCATTTTTTGCGCAGTTATTTTTTGGAAAAGATGCTGAAAAAGTGGAAGGTGAGCTTAAAGATCCCTACGGTGGTGCCTTTTTTGTGTTTTACAAAGTATTACTCGATTGGTGTATGAAGCATCGCTGGGTGAGTGTTATCGCCGTGGTGATGGCATTTTGTATTTCGATTTATGGCTTTGCTTACGTTAAGCAATCGTTTTTCCCGCCTTCTACCACGCCGATTTTCTTAGTGGATGCCTGGATGCCAGAAGGCACAGATATTCGTGAAACTCAGGGCATTGTCGAGGGCATGGAGTCCATCGCCATGGGGCTTGATAATGTTGAGTTTGTTGGCTCGAGCATAGGTAAAGGCTTTCCGCGTTTTCTACTGACTTACTCGCCAGAGAAAAACTACGCATCTTATGCGCAAATGGCTATTCGCACCGAAGATTTTGAGTCTCTTAGTGAGGTAATGACTGAATTTAGAAGGGCAGTCGAAGCTAAATACCCGCAGACGCAGTTTAAGTTTAAGCGCTTAGAAATCGGCCCTTCAACAGACGCTAAAATTGAAGCGCGTATTAGCGGTGCAGACCCTGATGTATTGAGAAGCATTGCAGCGCAAGTGATGGAGATATTCCAGGCCACACCGGCAACCGTTAACGTGCGTCATGACTGGCGTGAACGGGTGAAATACATTGCGCCTCGCTTTAATGAAACCCAAGCAAGACGTTTAGGTATCGTAAAAAGTGAAGTAGATGAAGCGATTAAGTTTTCGTTTACAGGGTTACAAATAGGGGTATACCGCGAAGGGACGACCTTATTGCCAATCATTGGCCGTTTACCAGAAGATGAGCGTATTGATATCGACTCACTTGAAAGTGTTCGTATTTGGAGCCCTGCGCTGTCTGCCTTTGTACCGCTGCAGCAAGTGGTTGATGGGTTTGAGGTTAGGTTTGAAGATCCCATTATTCAACGCCGGGATCGCAAACGTACCTTAACGGTATTTGCCGATACGGATTTTGAGTATGATATTTTACCGGCGCAATTGTTTGCCCAAATTAAGCCACAAATTGAAGCGCTAGAATTACCTGTGGGTTATGAGCTGCAGTGGGGCGGTGAGTTTGAATCATCCAATGATGCACAAGAGTCATTATTTGCCACCTTGCCACTGGGCTTTTTATTCATGTTCTTAATCACGGTATTCTTGTTTAACTCAGTGAGAAAACCATTAGTGATTTGGGCGTGTGTGCCGCTGGCCATTATTGGTATTACCTCAGGCTTATTGATTTTAGATAAACCCTTTAGCTTTATGGCGCTGCTGGGAATGTTAAGTTTATCGGGTATGCTACTTAAAAACGGTATTGTCTTGCTGGATCAAATTAACACTGAGATTAATGACGGCGTCGAAACCTTTGAAGCGGTATTTAACTCAACCGTTAGCCGTGTTAGACCCGTTTGTATGGCTGCTATCACCACCATTTTAGGGGTGCTACCGCTATTGACCGATGCCTTCTTTGAGTCATTAGCGGCGGTAGTGATGTTTGGTCTTGGGGTTGCAACCATATTGACATTAATCATAGTGCCGGTGTTTTACCTTATTTTCTTCAAGGTAAGTTATAGAAATTATAAAGAGTTTTAGTAAGCCAACTAGCTTGAAGTTAATCCTGTGGTAGTTGATTTTCTTTAAGCTGACTAATTAAGGTAAGTTAACTAAGCTATCAAGCACGTAAACTCGCATAATGGTTTGTTTATCGCTATAAATAGGAGAGTCAGCAGAGTTTACGTTGGCTCTTTTTTTATTTGATCTTTACTAGATGTATTCACGTATTGCGCATTGGTATACAAAAACAGTATCCAAAAACGCGTATTCAAAATGAGGCTTTCTATGTCAATTAGCCAAGCAATTATTAAAGTTACTAATTTACGTTTACGTACTTTCATCGGCTTTAACCCTGATGAACGAGAAAAGCAGCAAGATGTTGTTATTAATATTGAAATTCAGTACCCAGCCGATAAGTCTTTTCAAACTGATGATGTCGCTGATGCGCTGAACTACAAGATAATCACCAAGAAAGTGATCCAACATGTTGAAGAAGGTCGATTTTTATTACTGGAAAAATTAGTTGCTGATGTGCTGGCAATTTGCAGTGAGCATCCTTCCATTACCATGTCGCGGGTGACAATCGACAAACCACACGCATTACGTTTTGCCGACTCTGTTTCATTATCATTAGAGCAGCGAAAATAAAGTGAGTTTTAATTTGGCACGAGTTGCCATAAGGAAAACACATGATTTCTGAAGAAGCACGTAAAGTACAGCAAGTACTGATTGAGCGAGGTCTTGAAACCCCAGTCGTTGAAAATGACATGACTAACGAGCAAAAAGTGGCTCGCATTCAAGGATTGATGACAGAAGTTATCTCTACCCTTGGACTTGATTTAACCGATGACAGCTTATGTGAAACCCCTCATCGAATCGCCAAAATGTATGTTAATGAAATCTTCTCTGGGCTTGATTACAACCACTTCCCTAAAGTCACCCAAATTGACAATAAAATGGGCGTAGATGAAATGGTTAAAGTCAGTGATATTAGCGTGGTTAGTACCTGTGAACATCACTTTATTACCATCGATGGTGTTGCCAATGTTGCTTATGTGCCGGGGCGCAAAATTATTGGTTTATCTAAAATTAACCGCATAGTGAAATTTTTTGCCCAGCGACCTCAAGTACAAGAGCGACTCACCCAGCAAGTGCTGGTGGCACTGCAAACCTTGCTTGAAACCGACGATGTTGCCATTAGTATCAATGCCACCCATTACTGCGTTAAATCCCGAGGCATTATGGATACTCAATCCTATACCAAAACCTCCGCACTAGGCGGCTGCTTTAAAGCTAACCCTGCCTCAAGAGCTGAATTCTTTGCTAACAGCTAATCGGCTTTAGCTTGAATCATACTTTAAAGGTCATTAATTTCGAGTCAATGAGGCTATTATTAATTGCTTATGATTAATTGCAATGATAAACGACTGCATTAATGACCTTTTCTAACACTTCTTATTTTCAATAAAAATCATCATAAGAGAACTGCAATGAAGCAAACTATTTTCATTACTGGCGTCGGCAAACGTATTGGTTACGCCTTAGCAAAGGACTTTCTCGCTAAAGGCATGAAGGTCATCGGCACCTTTAGAACCCATTACCCCTCTATTGATGAATTAGCTGAATTAGGTGCCGACCTTTATCAATGTGATTTGTGCATTCCTGCTGAAATAGACGATATGTTAGCGCGCATTAATGACACCCATGACGAGCTTCATTGCATCATTCATAATGCATCTGACTGGCATAACGATAAAACCAAGCCGGGCATGAGCGCTGCCGATATTATGAACCGAATGATGAATATTCACGTCAGTGCGCCTTATCAAATAAACTTGGCTCTGGCCGACAAATTAATCGCTTCAGCAAGTGGCAATATTGGCAGTGCTAATATTATTCATATTACCGATTACGTGGCAGAAAAAGGCAGTAAAAAGCATATTGCCTATGCGGCCAGTAAAGCGGCAATGCACAATTTAACCCTGTCATTTGCGAGTAAACTTGCGCCTATGGTGAAAGTCAATTCCATTGCCCCTGCGATGATTTTGTTTAATGAAGGCGACGATGAGGCCTACAAAGCAAAAGCGCTAGCCAAAGCCATACTGCCTAAAGAGGCGGGTAACCCTGAGATCATTGAATTAGTTGATTACCTGACAAGCAGTCAATACGTCACTGGTCGCAGTTTTGCGGTGGATGGTGGCCGTCACTTAGCCTAACTGTGTTTGCTATTGAGTTTATATAGGGGAGCTACGGCTCCCTTTTTAATGGCTGAATATTTTAAATAGACATCTAGACGTCTTATTGTTAGTGTGGAGTACCACTGGTTTTTGGTTGTTTTTTATCCGGATATTAATTCGAAAGTTTATCCGGCAAACAACTTTTTGGTAGATGGCCCAATTTGAATATCTTAAGGTAAAGGAAGGCATTATGACGGCAGAAAACATGAAACTGGAATCACTGGCATTACATTATGGCTACGAGTCGGAAGCGACCACCAAGGCCGCAGCAGTGCCGATTTACCAAACCACGTCTTACACCTTTGATGATACCCAGCATGGTGCCGATTTATTCGATTTAAAAGTGGCTGGTAACATCTATACCCGCATCATGAACCCAACCACTAACGTGCTTGAGCAGCGCTTAGCCGCCATCGAAGGCGGCATTGGTGCCTTAGCGGTGGCATCAGGTATGGCGGCCATCACCTATGCGATACAGGCGCTCACCCAAGTAGGCGATAATATTGTTAGCACTAGCCAGTTATATGGCGGTACTTATAACTTATTCGCCCATACATTGCCCCGCCAAGGGGTTGATGTACGCATGGCGGCCTATGATGACTTTGACGGCTTAGATGCGCTAATTGATGATAAAACCAAAGCGTTGTTTTGTGAGTCCATCGGCAATCCAGCGGGTAACGTGGTCGATTTACAACGCTTGGCCGACATTGCCCATAAGCATGGGGTGCCGTTAATTGTCGATAATACTGTGGCAACGCCAGTGTTATGCCGAGCTTTTGATCATGGCGCAGATATTGTGATCCACTCACTGACCAAATACATTGGCGGCCATGGCACCACTATTGGCGGGGTGATCATTGATTCAGGTAAATTTGATTGGGTCGCCAATAAAGACCGCTTTGCGATTTTAAATCAACCCGATCCGTCTTATCACGGCGTGGTGTACACCGAAGCCTTTGGCCCCGCTGCCTATATTGGCCGCTGCCGGGTCGTGCCCCTAAGAAACACCGGCGCAGCTTTATCACCCCAAAGTGCGTTCTTATTACTCCAAGGGCTTGAAACTTTAAGTCTGCGCATGGAACGCCATTGCAGTAATGCCCTAGCGTTAGCCGAGTATTTACAGCAACACCCTAATGTAAGCTGGGTAAACTACGCTGCGTTAGCTGATAGCCCATTTAACGCGACATGTAAAAAAATCACCGGCGGTAAAGCCTCAGGCATTATCAGTTTTGGTATAAAAGCAGCCGATGCACAGGCGGGTAAAGTGGCTGGTGGTAAATTTATTGATGCGCTGCAAATGGTGCTGCGATTAGTGAATATTGGCGATGCAAAGTCACTGGCTTGTCACCCTGCCAGTACTACACATCGTCAGTTAGACAGCGCAGAATTAGCTAAAGCTGGGGTATCAGAAGATTTAGTACGTATTTCGGTGGGCATTGAGCATATCGATGACATTATTGCCGATATCAGCCAAGCGTTAGATAAAGCGGTGAGTTAACGCCAGTGTTTTAATGAGTTCTCAGCCTAATATTAAGCCCATCATGATATTGTCGTGATGGGCTTTTTTTGCATGTTAATTGCTGACATATTAATGGTTTATATACAGGATATGCGCCTTGTAGGGGTGATAATTATTGGTAGCGGCACATCCCAATATTCTACTGGGAGTTGGCTCACTTGCTGGCAGTCGTGGGCAAAGCCCACTGCTAATGGTTTCCCATCAATCACTTGGCACAAAGTGCGATCGTAATAGCCACCGCCCATGCCCATGCGATTGCCCTTGTCATCAAACGCAACCAGTGGAGTGACAATCATATCCAGTTTGTTTACTGGGATAATATCTTGCACCGACAACGCAGGCTCAGCGATACCATATTGATTGAATACCATTTTTGATTCGGCATGGTAATGCAAAAACAACAAGTTACCTTTGCTAAATGGGTGAATGCGAGGTAAGTAGGTTTTTACCCCGATGTGCCAAAGGGCTTCTATTAATTTTTGTGTTGCCAGTTCTCCGTCATGGCTGATGTACAGAGCCACTGTTTGGGCATTTTTTTGCTGTATTTCTGCCAGCATATGGCGGCAGGCAATTAACGAAAGCTGGTGCTGTTCTGCTTGGGTATAACTTTTACGTTCTTGACGAATATGCCGGCGAATAAAGTCACGGTTCATACCTTGGCTATCAAATAAGGCGTAACGTTCTTGATCGCTCAATTCAAAACCTTGGTCTTGATGGCTCAGGTTATCAATATCAAGATGTTGATTATCATCTGCCACAATACTCAGGGTTTGATGCGCACCAATATGGTGTTTATTGCTTTGCGTTATGGTATTTGCAGACTTATTGATAGAAGAGAAATAAGTAATATTGATAGTTGGAGTGCGAGCTGGTGAAGGTTCGACCGAAATGGCATTGGTCATTAAGCGGGTCATACTCATTATTGGCGGTACTCCATACTTGCCATGTCTATTAAGGTTAGAGTACTGCGTTCGAGGGTATTTTAAAAGGGCGACTGGCTAAAATATCCCCCAGCCAGTCGCTTTATGGATAGTTATTTGTCCAGCTTTAAAGATTTAAGCAATACGGCGCAGTCGTATTCAGATACTGCGGTTTTGGCCTTTATCCAGAATCGTCTGCGGGTGGTGATAATCCCTGTTGCAACCGCTAATACTGCTATCTCAATATAAATAAACGGCATATATTGAATAGCCGGATCCAGTGCAGCGCCTAAGTATCGCGAGTATTTCGAATAGTGCTCTGGTATAAATTGCACTTGAGAGCTTACGGTTTCTAAGCCGAATTGGAGCGCTGCGACGCCAGCTACAGCAGCCAAACCTGCCAGTATTTTGAAGTACCACTTTTTAGGCCCAAAAAAGCCCGCAAAAACCAAATATAAACTCAGCAGTAACCCGCCACCCACTAACATGTTGGTGGGGAGCAAAGGGTAATGGCTAAGGGTGAACAGGATAGCAACAAGGTTCAGTAAAAAGTACGATACTACATAGCCAGAAAGTACAGTTAACCCTAGCCGTTTGGGCTGACTAATTTGCTTCCAATACAGTTTAGGAATAGCGACATATAATCCCCAAAACCATGCAAGGACGATAGGGTAGTTTGACCAAGTGGGGAGTCCATAAAGGCCGAACCTCGCTAACAGTAAATCAATAAAAAATTGATAATGACTTAGCAGCCCCGAGCGATACTCAGCATCATAAATCATTTCAGGTGCTAGCATGGCAAAACACATAGCTACCATAGCTAAAATTAGTCCCCAATTGACAACGCCTTTGACCAACTGCCATGCAAAACCCTGATTGTTATCTTTTTTAAGTTGAGATACCAAGCTTTGGTAGTTGCTGATGACCGCCTCTTTGATATCTTTTGATACCCAGTTTTCAGTCAGTAAGGCAATTTTTGTTTTGGTTTCATGGGCTTCAATAATATTTTTAATGGCCGGAATCGCTAAGGCTTTCTTATCATCGTCTTTGTCTCCGGCGGCTAACTTTTTGGCATTTTTCCACACTGCTGGGTCATATACGCCACCGGCATTGTGAGTCACATTGTTGGTACCTGCAAAGCACAGGGTGGTATCGGTGTTATCTATGGTCGCGGTATATTGTAGGGTCGGTAGGTTGGCAGTAAAACCATAGATGAACGTACAGCCATTTAGGGCTTCAGTAACGTCAATTTCATTCACGTCACTGATGTTGTTAATAATATTAAAGCCCGCATTGGTAACGTAATCTGTTATCCACTGGTGATAATCGGGGCTGTTGATAAACCATTTAGTTGATCGTTTTGCATCGCCATCAATGGTGTAGCTGTAATATAAATATCCGCCGCCATCACAAGTTTTACAGGTGACTTGACCTGAGCCATTACAGGTGTAACAGGTTTTTGTCCCGCTGCCATAACATGATGAACACGACTCTGTGGTGTAAACGGTGCGGTTATTGTGATCTTGCCTAGTCACATGATGACGGCCGCTGCCGCTACAAGATGTACATGATGTTGAGCCATTGCCATTACACGATGAGCATGAACATTTGCCGCGGCCATTACAGATATGGCAAATATCTTCACCCACATAACTATCAGGTGCTGAACCTAGATTGGTATCTTTAATGATAAAGTTTTTGGCGACATCAGCGGTTAAGATTTTTTTAAAGGTCTCATTAAAAAATCCATTTTGACCACTGACATACTCTTTGGCTTTATTGTGGGCACAATCACACGCTTGCGATGAGCTTCCTGACTGTATGCCTGATGGACAATAGCCACCATGTTCGTGTTTGGTTACCCCAATTTCAATTGTCCAACCAAAATGAAATTTAACATTGGTGGTTTTGGCGCTTTCATCACTTAATACCACAGGGACATTTACCCCCGTTAGCTCTTTACCGTTTGAGCGGATAAAATCTTGAAATTGTTCTAATTTACTCACGTAATATGTCCTGTTAATCAATGCGTGAAAGACTAAAAATTATGTTATCAGTTAACGTTAACTATGCTGTTAAAGCTTAATGTTGAAAGTGGTCTCATCATTTTTGAGGTAGACCCACTGCCGCACCGAGTTATGGCCTGGAGCGCTGACTTTAATGTCGTAACCACCGGCAGGCAGTTTCATTCCCGCTTGGTATTTGGGCTTTATATTCATCACTGCCACCTTGGCATTGTTAACATTGGTTTTAATGGTTAAAGGTAAAAGCGGCGCATGTGCTTGCGCTGACTGCGATGGTTTTTTTGTGACAGTTAATGGCGACATAATCGCTTGATCAAAGCGGTGAATTGGCTCACTGATGGCATTAAATCCCTGGGTGATAAACAGGCTTTGATCAATGGCTGTGCCAATTGGTTGCACCATAGGCTGAGTGACCAATAGCCACTTAAGCGCATAAGAAATGCTGGCAGAGTCATTTTTTTTCATTTGCTCAAAAAAGTAGTGCAGCGCTGAGCCATTAGCGGTGTAATGATTACCGCCTAGCGACAGTGGCACCACAAAAATAGCCACTAATATCCCCGCTGAAATAGCCGGTTTTATATAGGGCTTTGTAGGGCGGGCCTCGGCGTTTGAGGCGCGCTTTGCTTGTACTAACTCAAATGCTTTCATGGGTAGCTTTAACACGGTTAGCAACACCAACGCCAAGCTAATTGACATGGAAATAGGCGGAATAATCGTTGCTCTTAGGGCTGACTTACCGCTTGATTCAAATGCACCGCCGTCAGCAAACTCAGCTTGCTGAGCTTCAAGTACATTAAGATACTCGGTGGTTTTGCGCTGAATATTAGGCTGAATGATGCGCTGCTTAAACTCACGATTATTCCAATCAGCAAGGGTTGGGTTCACATACAGTTCTGCCATTTTAGCTGCTATGCGGCGCTGAATATCGCCCTGTTGCTGAAACTGCTGCCAGCTTAAATTAGGCGGCATATCATTGCCTTGCTTCTTCATGGCTGCACGCCATTTGGCATCCGCTTGTTGGCGCACTTTTTTACTGACAGCATTATCAAAACTCACTCTGTCAGCCATAACCCAAGTGCTTGGTAACATTAGGCCTTTTTGTTTTAATCTGGCGTTGACTTTAGCACTGGTTATTTCATGGTGCCTGAACTCATGTATGCTTGATATCCCTAATGGATAACCGCCAGATTCTTTGACAAAATCTGGCTCCATTTTTACCATCAGCACGCTTTTGTAATGATTTACATCGTTAGTGAATATCATTCTATGATCTTTAAAACCGGCATCGCCGCCCATAGCAGCATCAACGGCTTGCATTGCGGTAAATAGGCCTAAGGTCATTACCCCGCTAATAATTGAATTACCGACATTTTCCGAGGTCGAAATCTCTTCTCGCTTTAGCCAATCATCAGGGGGAATATAGCCAATACCGTATTTGGCGATTTCTTGGTCATAACCGGTTTGTAAACGCTCGAAACAGCGATCGCGACTGCTGCCTTTTTTCATGTCGGCGCATTTATTACGACGCTCAAAATAGTCATACACCTTTGGGGCGATTTGTTGGGCACGGGACTCCACGCGGGCTTCGTAAGCATCAGTCCCTTTTTGGTATTTTTCCCAGCCTTGTTTAACTTGGTTTTGGGTGTCTAGCCAATATTCATTGGAACGCTCTGGCGAGCTGGCCAGTGCTTGGTTGTAATCATTAGAACCTTGAGCGTACTCTTTATAGCTATCTTGTAGGCGCAGGCGAAAACTATCGTAGTCACTATAGTGCAGATCGAAATTCGACATGGCGCGGTCACGGACAAATTTTTCCATGATGGCCCGTTTTTGCTGTTCTAAATCATCGACCAGCTTATCATCGGCATACACAAGGCCGCCAAATACAGACAGAAAGGTTTTTTCGGTGGCGTTATGTTCACTATCGGGATCGTAATGGATCCCTTCAAATTGAATAGACTTTTCAATAAGCGCGCTGCGTAGAACCTGTGATAAGTAAGCTTGTTGGCGCTCCTGTGGGCTTGATGTATCAATAATAAAATGATCCACTAACCACTTTTGACCAAAGAAAACTGTTGGCCACACTATCAGTGCAATCAGTGCAAAATACCCCAATGCCCGCGACACTTTGGCAACGCGGCGGCCCTTTAGTAATAAGTCTGCTAGCAGCAGCGTCACCCCTATACCACTGATGGTGCGACCAAATAACTCAATGGCGTGCAATTCATCTTCGCTGGCATTACGGCCACCGGCGACATCGGTTAAGGCGGCATTAAAAACGGCTTCAGGAAATAAATACACCACTGAGCAAATGAACATCAGTAGCATCCACCAAAAAGGTTTGCCCATTTGGGTTATTTGCGCTTCACGTTGCTGCTGATGCTTGGCTTTAGCCTGCGCTGAATGCTGCTTTGATTTAACCTTATTTAACGCTTGCTCAGCCGCTTGCATTTTTTGTTGTGTCGGGGCGCTATTGAGTAGATCGGTAGCAAAGGGGCTATGATTGTTATTGGTCATTGTTATTAATCATTGTTGTTATCGGTCTAGTTCTAGTTCTAGTTCTAGTTCTAGTTCTCGTTTCAGTTTTAGTTATTTAGCATTGCTGCTTGGCAAGGTTAAGATGATGCTGTCACCTGTATGGGTATCAATTTTTTCATCGGTGATAGTGGGAAAACCATGCTCCAATAACGGCGTAGGCGTGCTGGCTGGCACCACTTTAGCTTTCGCGCTATAGATGGATTTAAGGCCGGAGGTTAATGATAAATAGTAACCTTCATGCTGGTAGCCGAGCATTTCTTTAAAGCGATCAAAGTCAGCATCTACTGGCAGTGAGACAATGTATTGACCTAAATCTGTCACTGCTTGATAGCGCTGCGCTGGCACGGCGGCATTAAACAACTGCTGACAGATCTTGTAAGGCGTGGCATCGACAATGACACCATCAGGCAGATTATTTTTACTCAGTTTGAGCAACTGTGACTGATGATAATCCGTGCCATTAAGTGAATAGCTATACACTTTCATTCCTAGTCGCTGAGCGCGTTGTTTTACCCCAGAGTTTTGCATGTAGCTGCGAATATCAAGGTGGATCCCTGAGTTGTAACCCAGTTTTGCTCTTAGCTTTTTGAGTGCATCAGTGCTGGTGTGATCTTGATAACGGGAGCGATATCGTTTGGTACCATAATTGCTAGCGCGCTCAATATTAGTGTGATTTTCTAGATAGTAAGCATCGTTACTTGCGCCTTTGCGTAAGTCGCTGCGCAAGATATCAATGCTGGTAGGGTGACCACCTTGGACAAAGCCCAAGTAAACAATAGGGTTTATGCCTCGCAATTTCACTAAGGTATCTTGCTCAGACGATGAGAAGTAATAGCCTTCGTGGCCGACGTACTTTCTGAGCATATTATCTAGCTCAAGCAATTTTTGGCCATTGGCTTTTGACTTTATTTCTACATTTAATTTTTGATTTGGCAGTCGCTGGGCGGCGAATATTTTAAAGGACTCTTTAGCTGTGATCGGCCGCTCATTGAGTAGATTGTTATTATGCTTGTCCCGCAGTTTTAGCCGTTTAAACTCTTTAAGGTTCATGCGTTCCAGTTTGAAACGCTCACCGGTGTAATGCACAGTGGCGCGGCCAGTTTGGCTGTCATGGTGATTTACCCAAGTGCCATCGCCCAGCAACATGACATCAATTTCAACACTGTTGAAGTTATCGTTAAGTGCGGCAGAAATTGCATTGTAACTGCTTTCAGGCTGGCGAAAATCACCACGATGGGCTGAAATATCAATTTGGCATTGCGCTTTTGATAGCATCTTAATATTGCCGTTACTGGCAAGATATAAATTACGATCGCCTAAGGCCAATTGAGTATCGACAATATCTTTGCCGTGAGTTGCAGCATCATAGGGCAAGTGGCTCAGTTTTTTAGGGGTGACATGCACAGTTTTCACTGGCTCTGGAGTCGATTTACAAGCTGAAAGAATGAAAAATGAGCTAAAAAGAATAGAATAAAGTAGTAGGGTACTTAACTGGCGGCTTGGCATAACTCATTATATAAATTGGCTAATTTTGCTATTTTATACCGTAATCTAAAGGTTAAGACAATAATAACCATAACTTTAACAAGTGTGTCAGCCCCAAAGAAGTTTTTGATTCACTTTACTGAGGCTTTAGTTGGTTTTGATACATTTTTTGTAGGAGCGTTAGGGCCTGTTTGGCGAATGATTGACAACCCATTATAAGTTTTAGCCATAAAAACACCGTGAAGATGTTGTTTAAAAATGAGTGACTTTGCCAAAATATCGAGCTTGTGATTGAGAAGGGCTTGGATGGTTAAGGTCTTGGACGATTAAGGGCTTGGATGGTTAAGGGCTTGGACGATTAAGGGCTTGGATGGTTAAGGTCTTGGACGATTAAGGGCTTGGATGGTTAAGGTCTTGGATGGTTAAG